>JBBRPO010000010.1:0-123629 GCA_038227865.1 Caulobacterales bacterium | reverse complement strand
TCCAGTCCCGATGTCCACCGCGCCGGCAACCGCCAGACCCTGGCTGTCCACCACCGTCACATTGCCATTGCCCGCATCCTTGAAGGCGCCAAACGTGCCGATGACATTGCCGGTGTTGGTGAATGTCGCCCCGCCGGCCGAAGACCCCGTCAACGTCCCAGTCGTGATCGTCGCCGCATCCGCCGTGACCGTTCCCGCCGATCTCAAGGTCAGAACATGGGTAAGGCCGGCGTTCAGAGCGCCGGTCACCGTCAGATTCCCCGCCGTCGTGCTTAGAGTCAGGGCTCCGTTCCCCTGACTGACGCTGCCGCCGTCGATCGTGGCCGCCTGATTGTCGTTGAACGAGATCCCGCCCACGCCGGTGTTGGTCAGAGACGCAACCGTACCGACCCGGTTTGCGCCAGCCAGAGCCATGCCGCCCACCGACGCCGCGGTCAGTGTCGCGGCGCGGATCGATCCGGGAGCACTTTCCGAGAGAGTCGCCGCGGAGGTCAGATTCACGGCCCCGGCGGCGCCGACATCCACGGCGCCGGTCACGGTCAGGCCAGTCGCTTTGGCGTCAACCAGTGTGAGGCCGCCAGAGCCGGTGTTGGCGAAATCCCCAAGGGTGTCGATCAGATTGTTCTGGCTCAAACTGGCGGCGCCCACGGAGCCACCGCCGAAGGCGCCCGAGGTGATCAATCCGCCGGTCTGACTAAGCGTTCCGCCCGAGGTCAGACTGACGCCGTGGGCAGAGTCAGTCGTCAGATTGGCGTTGATGATCAGGGGTGCGGCGGCCATGGAGATCAGGGCGATGTTTCCCGCTCCGGCATTGAGATCGATCCCGAGGGTCAGGCCCGTGACCAGGGCGTCTGTGAAGGCGAGGTCTCCCGACCCGCCATTGGTGAAACTGTTGAGCGCGCCGATCTGATTGAGACCGGTGAGAGTCGCCGACCCCTTCGAGGCGCTGTTCAGCGTTTTGGCGGTGATCAGGCCCGCGGTCTGGCTGATCGTCCCCGCTGACGACAAGTTCACCGTGCCGCCCTTCGCGGTCAAGTCGGCGCCAATGGTCAGGGGGCCCGTCGCGGTGGTCAGGGTAAGGATGTTACCCGACCCGGCGTCGACCGTATCGATGACATTCAGGCCCCCAACGCCGGCGTCAACGATCGCGATATCGCCCGCACCTGTGTTGGTGAAGAGTTCCAGCAAACCAAAATCATTGCTTTTGGTGAGCGTCGTCCCCCCAACCGAGGAGCCTGTCAGCGCTCCCGCCTTGATGACGCCCGCCGTCTGACTGATCACGCCGTTCGAAAACAGGCTGACGGTATGCGCAGCGTCAGTGGTGAGGCTGGCGCCGAGGGTCAGCGGTGCGCCAAGCGGCGCGGCGGCGATGAGCGTCAGATTGCCGGCGCCGGCGTCGACGTCACCGATCACCGAGAGACCCGCAGCCAGGCTGCTCTTCAGAAGGAAATCGCCTTTGCTGCGGAAGACGTCGAGGGCGCCAATCTGATTGTCGCCCGTCAGTTGCGCGCCGCCCACCGAGGAACCGGTCAGGCTGGCGGCGGTGATCGCCCCAGCCGTCTGATTGATCTTGCCGGCGGCCCCGAGATCGACCACGCCGCCAGCGGTGGTCAGGTCGGCGCCGAGGGTCAGGTCGCCTTTGGTGGTTTGAAGGCGCAGACCGTTCTTGGTCCCCGCGTCAACGGCGCCAGTAACCGTCAAGCCCGAGGTGATGGCGTCGATGATAGTCAAATCGCCAACACCATTCTGGGTGAAGCCAGCCAGGGTGTCGAACTGATTGGCGCCGATCAGGGTGACTGGCTGGGTAGCCGACCCCGCAAGGCTGGCGGCATGGATGACGCTGGTCGGCGCATGGGTGACTGCCTGCCCCGAAGCCAGGACAACCGAACCCGAGCCGCCCGCGTAGACAGCGCCCAGCAGTTGAATGCTCCCGCCGGTGTTGATCTGGGCCTGACTGGCCGTGGCGGCGTCGGTTCCCACCGCCTCGATGTCCAACAGGCTACTACCGCCCGAGGCGAGCGCGGCTTTCAAATCGGGAAGACCGTTCTGGACGAGGGCCAGGGCGGTAAGGCCGGTATTGTTTCCGCCGAGGACCCCGCTGGCGCTGACCGTGCCGTTCAGGAACACCCCGCCATCGGCCAGGAACCAGACCCCGCCGCCGATTCCCGCCCCGAACTGGCCATTCACGGCTCCATCAACGGTGATCGCGCCGCCCGTGATTCGGTTGATCACGATGTCGGAGGCCGCGCCCGTGAATTTGAAATTCAGGGTATTGGTCGGCCCGACCGTGAAACTGGTCCAATCGATCAGGGTTCGCGGCACGGCGCCTAGTGTGATGGTCGCGGTCGTCCCGTCGGAGATGTAGCTGTCCGTTCCGGTCGCGACGACGCCACCGTTGAGTGTTTGAGCCACGATCGAACCAGGCTGGCCGGCCTTGGTAATCACCGAAAGGTCGCTGGCCCCCTGGATCGGAAGAATGGCTGTCGGCGCGTTGAGAACGAATTTCCCGTTCGGCGCCGTTACCGGCCCGACCACGTTCAAAAAGAGCGTGTTCGTCAGAATGATGTCGCCCGTACCCGAATTGGCGAAAGCGCCCAGAGTATTGGTGATCGCGTTGGCGGCGCTCGTCAGGCTGGCCCCGCCGACCGAAGAGCCGGTCAGGCTCACCGCCTGCAGACGTCCGCTCGTCTGGCTGATCGCCCCGGCCGAGGCCAGGGTGACGGTTCCGGTCGGCGCCCTGACGTCGGCGCTCAGAACCAGAGAACCCGCCGTCGTCGTCAGGGTGAGATTGCCGACGCCATCAAAATTGATCGCGCCGCCGCCGGAGACGGTCAGGACTGTCTTGCTGGCGTCGGTGATGGCGAGGTCGCCGCCGCCCGTGTTGACGAAACCGGTCAGGCTGTCGAACACATTGGAGCCCGTCAGGGACGCGCCGCCCACGGACGCCCCGGTGAGACTTGTCGCCGTGATCACCCCGGCGGTCTGGCTGATCGACCCGGTCGTCGTCAGATTGACCGCGCCCGCCGCGCCGGTGTTGAGGTCACCGCTGAGGACGATATTGCCATTGGCGTCGATCTCGGCGCCAGACGCGACCACGACTCCTGAAAGATCAATCAGACTGGAAGCAGCGGAAAGTTCGGTTTTCAGGGTGGCTATGTTGTCCGACAGCAGATTGAGGTCGGCGACAGCGGTGTTGCGGGTGGCGAGTACGCCCGAGGCGGTGACGGTTCCATTGATGAACACGCCGCCATCGGCCAGAAACCAGATATTGCCGCCGGTCTTGCCGTTGAACACGCCATTGACGGCGCCCCCAGCCTCAACGGTAATCGCGCCGCCGGTGACCCGGTTGAGCACTACGTCCGCCGCTGAACCCGCGAAATTGAAATTGACCGTATTGCCGGACGTGACATCGAAACTGGTCCAGTCGATCAGAGTCCGCGGGGCCGTCAGGGCCACGTTCGCGGTAAGGCCGGCGGCGCTCGTGGTCGTGTAGGCGGCCGTGCCCGCGGTCACCGCGCCGGCGTTCAGAACCTGGGTGTTGATTGATCCCGCGCCGACCTTGGAAAGGTCCGTGGCCAACTGAGTGGGAAGACCGGCGGCCGAAACGGCTCCGGATGTCAGCATCGCCAGCGCCGAGCCGCCCAACAGAAGAACGCGGAGTCCTGAACGGGACCGGGCGGTGGGTCTGGCGGCGCTGTTGATCGTCATGGGTCTATCCCTCATCGCGAACATAGCACAATCAATGCGTGACAATGACCTGGAGAAGCCAGCGCCCGGGTGGTTTCGACATCTCGCCCGCGAAGGTCTTGTCGAGGGGCTGGGCGTAGCCGAAGTCAACCCGGATGCTATCGCCCTTGGGGTCGTAGGGCAGGCGGAATTCCAGGCCGCCGCCCACCGAGCGCAGGGTGACGTCCTGGGAACCCGGATCCAGATTGGTCACCTTGGCCACGTCATAGAAGGTGTAGGGCGTGACCTTCAGTCGTTTGGCGAAGGTTATGGGGCCTACCTCGATCTTGAACTCGCCCGCCGCGACCTGGTCTCCGGAGGCGGCGTTCGGATCATAGCCGCGCCCGATGGTCAGATTGCCGATCGCCTGTTCCTCATAGGCCAGCAGGGGCCTGTCGGCCCACTGACCTACGAAATGGCCGCTGAGGGTGAAGGGGAAGAGTTTGCCGTCCAGAGGCTCGACCCGCAGCAGGGCGTGAGCCTCGCCACGCACGACCCAGGCGTCCGCCCGGCCCTGGGTGCGGGATAGCGACTGGGCGCCGGCCTGGCTCGCGCCGAGCACCTCCAGGCCCTTTCGCCCTTCCACCGACATGTCGGCCTCGGCGGTGAACAGATCATTGCCGGCCTGCCGATCGATGGCGGCCGCGCTGGCGTCGGTCCTGACCCAAGCCACCCTCAGGGTGTCGTCGGCCAGGGGCTGGCCGCCGGGAAAGACCGTGGACTGGTTGATCAAATCCATCCCGGTCGAGACGATCACGGTCTGCCGCTGCAGGCGAATGAGCGGATAGTCCAGTTCAAAGGTTCCGGAGAAGGAGGAGCCCTCGAGCTTCAGCTGTTTGAGCGTGTCGCCAGGAGCGGAATGGCCGTAGGCGAACGACGCCTGGGCGAACAGACCGCTGTCGCCGATCCGGGCGGACTCCATGATCTGGGCCACCTGCTGGCGGTTGTTGCCAAGAGTCGTATAGGCGATCAGCGAGGTGCGTTCGCCCAGGGGAGTGAGGCTGTTGAAATCGACCCGCGCGATACCGCTCCAGGGTCCCAGAATCTTGGAATTGCTGTTCGAGATTTCGGCCACCTCGTCCAGGGTGGTCTTGCGCAAGGTGACGACCAGATCCAGCCCCTCGGCTGGGGCGCCGGGGGCGGTGGAGTGGACGATTTTCGCTTGGGCCTGAATGCCTGGGATATCATTGACCAGAAGCAGCCACCGCTGGGCCTCATCCAGTTGAAAGGTGTCGCTGTGCCGCAGATGGTTGAGGAAGCCCTCGACCTTGGCCTGGGCGGGACCAATCCCCTCGCCCTCGTACCGCACTGAAACGATTTTCGCGGCGATGACGCGGAAGGTCACCGACCCGTCGGTGATGGTCTGGGGTGGGATGATCACCCGGGCTAGCACACCTCTGCGGAATAGGCGTAGAGCCAGACGATCGCGGATATCGCAGAGTTCCCGAGGCGTGATGCGTTTGCCCAGGGCATCCGCCCAGGCGGTCTGCTTGTCGTGTTCCGACAATACCTTGGCGTTGTCTTCGATCTTCCCCTGATGAAACTCGAACCCCAGGCTCGGGTCATCGGAAAGCTGACAAACCTCCCTCGCCGGTCCGGAAAACACGTCATTGGGTCGTTGATGACGCGCGGCCTCGACCTGGCCGCTCGGATTCACCTGTTCGCGAGACTGCCCGCTGGCGGCGTGCTCAGCGGGGGATCCCGGCGGGGCGACCTGCCCAAGAGCGCCGCCCGCCGATAGGATAAGGCCCATGGCGGTGAGCCCGCCCCAACCGGCGCGCAGAGTACGGCCTTCAAACATACGTCCCCCTGGTTTGGCGTCCTCCTTGCCCGCGCGTGCTGGAGAGCCCCCCAGGCTCACGGACGCGAGGCCGCCATCGACACGTTTAGTTGAGCAGGCGCGCCTCTATGCGCCGGTTACGAGGATCATTGGGCATATTCGGCAGGGCAAGACCATCGGCGCCATAGCCCTTGGCTTCCAGACGGGCCGCGGGAACGCCATGCGACGTCAGGAAAGCCTTGACGGTTTCGGCGCGAGCCTGGGACAGGGACTTGTTCTTTTCAGGCGATCCCGACGCGTCGGTGTGCCCGCCGATCTCATAGCGCCTGCGAGCCTGGCTTGGATCCCGCAGCCCGGCGGCGAACTGCATCAGCTTGGCCTCGCCCTCCGCGGTGAGTTCTGTCGAGCCGGTCTTGAAACTCACCTTGAGATCGCAGAGCGCGCCGCACCGCAGGGTTTCCATAGCTTGGGCGGGCCTGACTTCACGGGCGGCGACGGACGTCGGCGTCGGTGTGGGCGCCTTGACGACCGCGCCTTGCGGCTTCGCCGCCGAACCGGAAAACAGGGTGAAGCCACGCGTCGAGGTGCTGTCGTCGATGGTCGGACAGGCGCCCGATTCATCGCGTTCCTCACCGTTCTCGCAGGGTGCGCCCTTGGCGGGTTCGTCGACTCGGGCCATGGCGACACGGTGGACTTCAAGCGCATAGCCGTGACCCGGATGGGCCAGGGGACTGGCCTCCAGAACGGGTCCGGCAAGCGCCAGAACGCTCAAAACAAACGCTGATACCACAAGCTTCATGACGCCCTCTCCGATTGTCGTTTTGTTAACACATCCGCGCCGTCCAGGCAAAGCGTGGGCGGTTGGCAATAGGTCAATCGAAGCATCTCGGATCATCTATTCTCGGTCGCGGCGCCCCGCGAGCGAACTACGGCCGCCCGCACCAGCGGCAGGCGGTCGTTGCCGAAGAACATATCCGTCCCGCCCACGAAAATGGTCGGAGAGCCGAATCCGCCCCGGGTCATCACCTCGTCGGTATTGGCCTTCAGAGCCAGCTTGATGTCCGGTTCGGCGATCCTCGCGAACACCCAGGCCGCGTCCACGCCAACGGCGCGGCACACGCCCTCCAGCACCGTGTCGCGGGAAATGTCCTCATCCCGGCCCCAATAGGCCTCAAAGGCGGCACGGGCGAAGGGGACGAGCTTGCCTTCGGGCGCCAACAGAATGCAGGCGCGCATCGCCTTGACACTGTTCACCGGGAAGACCGTGGGTGGCATCCTGACAGCCAGCCCCGCCTCTCTCGCCCAATCCTGAATGTCCTTGAGCATATAGGCCGCCTTGGCCGGCACAGGGTGTTCGCGGTTCGCATAGACGCTGGGGTTCACCGTGTTGAACAGGCCGCCCACCAGGATCGGCCGCCAGTCGATGGCTTCGCCGAGCTCTTCCGCCAGGGGCTGGAGGTTGTGGAAGGCCAGATAGGTCCAGGGGCTGGAACAGTCGAAAAACACTTCGATCATCGCGCCGCGCTCCTTCCTCTGTCCAGGCCTCTATCCAGGTCGTCCGCCCCCGACGCGTCCTTGACCGTGGCGATGGGCGCCCCCAATTCCAAGTAGTTTTCTATCGACGAGGTTAGGCGGGTGAGCGACCCTCCGGGGCGCCAGGCGCCCGCCACGAGCGCCACGAACAGGATCAGACCGGCGGCGGTGTTGGACTTGAACAACGCCAGGGCCAGAACCGGATCCTTGATACTCAGCTTTCTGGCCTGCCAGGCAAGATGCAGGCCAAGACCGGCCGCGCCGGCGGTGAACAGCGGCCCCAGGCCGCCCAGCCACCCCGCCGACAGAGCCAGGGCCAGGCTGGCGGCGTAAAAGCCGGTCACCGCCTTTGGCGCAGCGTCGCCCAGGCGCAGGGCTGAAGACTTGACCCCGATCAGGGCGTCGTCCTCCATATCCTGAACCGCATAGATGGTATCGTAGCCGAGGGTCCACAGTACGCCCGCCACGTAGAGCAGAACAGCGGGCCAGGGCAGGGGCTCGACCTGGGCCGAAAGGTGCGTTCCGGCGAGACCCGACCCCGCGACCAGCGCCAGGATCATGACCAGGGACGGCCCCCCAAGCGCCGCGGCGAAACCCATCAGCGCGCCCCAGTTGAAGGTCAGGCCGAGCCAGGCCTGCGGCCACCAGGTGATCCGCTTCATGAACGGATAGGCCGCCACCAGACCCAGCGACGCCACGCCCAGGTAGAAACACAACAGGTTCAGGCTGAGCAGAATGCCCAGACCACCCAGCGCGCAGGCGACCAGAAAGGTCCAGGCCCCTCGGACCGTGATCTGGCCCGAGGCGAGCGGCCGGCCGGCGGTGCGGGCGACGCGGGCGTCGAAATCCTTGTCGATGATGTCGTTGAAGGCGCAGCCGGCGGAGCGCATCAGGCCGGATCCCGTCGCGAACAAGGCCAGCAGCCGAAGGTCCGGCCCCTCGCCGCGCATCGCGCCGGCCAGGGCGATCCCCTGCCATCCCGGCAGCATCAGCAGCCAGATTCCCGTCGGACGATCCAGGCGGCCCAGCTTCAGCCACGGCCGCCACGCCGGCGGCGCGTGGCGATCCACCCAGTTGGTCGGCGCGGCGTCGGGAAGCGGCAAGGTCACACCTCCCTCAAGCGCCGCTCCCGCGGCGATGGCAAGACCTGTGTCTTTTTTGCGTCATTGCGCAACCGAAAGGCCCGGCCCCCTCCCGTCAACAGGCCAGAAAGGGTAACGGAAGCCGCCTCATGGATCAGTATGACGATACCGAGGCCACCCGCCAGCGGGTGCTGTCCAACCGGCAGGTGCTGGGGTTCATCGCCGGCTATTGGGCTCGCCGCTGGCCCCTTCTCGCGGCTACCGTCGGGCTGACCCTGATCGGCATCGGCTGCGAGCTTCTGGTTCCGCCCGCTTCTCAGGGGCTGGTGGACGCAGCCTTGAAGGGTCCCCGCCACGCCCCGGAAGCTTGGCGGGCCTGGGGCTATTTTGTCGCCATCAACCTTGGCGTCGGCCTGATCCGCAACACGGCCATGCGGTTCTGGAATCCCCTCGCCGTGCGCACGATGCAGGACATGACCAACGACGGCTTCAGGCGGGTCCAGGCTTTCTCCGCCGCCTGGCATGGCGACACCTTCGCCGGGGCCACCGTGCGGCGGCTCTCCAGGGCGATGTGGGGCTATGACGTGGTGGCCGATTCGGTGGTGATCTGGATCGGTCCGGCGCTGCTGATTCTGGTCGGCTTATCGGTCCAGATGATCCTGCGCTGGCCGGTGGTCGGCGGTTTTTCCCTGGCTACGGTTGGCGCCTACATCGTCTCCACGATGGTGATCACCAACCTCTATGTGCGTAAGGTGCAACTTCGCTCGGTGGCGATGGATTCGCGGATCGGCGGCGCCCTGGCCGACGCCATATCGTCAAACCCGACAGTAAAGAGTTTCGGGGCGGAGTCGCGGGAAGAGGCGCGGATCGCCCTGGTGACGTCCGACTGGCGCCAGGCGACCCTGAAGAACTGGTCCCGCTATACCGACGTTTGGCTGTTCCAGAATCTGGTGCTGGGCCTCCTATTGGCCGGCCTCACGGGCCTGGTCATCCAGCGCTGGTCGCGCGGCGAGGCCACCGCCGGCGACGTGGCCTTCGTCATAACCTCGTTCCTGGTGATGAGCGGCTATCTGCGCAATATCGGCGACAACATCCGCATGGCGCAGCGCGGCTTGGCCGATGTCGAGGATGTGGCGCGTTACGCCAGCACCGACCCACAGGTGGCCGACGCGCCCGGGGCCGGCCCGCTCGTCCCGCGCCGCGGTGAGATCGTGTTCGAGGATGTCACCTTCGGGTACAAAGTGCCTGGCGTCCCGATCTACGCGAACTTTTCCCTTCGCATCCGGCCACGCGAGCGGCTGGCGCTGGTGGGAGTGACGGGTTCGGGGAAATCGACCTTCGTAAAGTTGGTCCAGCGACTCTACGACCTCCAGGGCGGCAGGATTCTGATCGATGGCCAGGACATCGCCGAGGTCACGCAGGGCAGTTTGCGCCGAGCCATCGCCGTGGTGCCTCAGGATCCGGCCCTGTTTCACCGCACGATCACCGAGAACATCGCCTATGCGCGTCCCGGCGCGAGTAGAGATGAAATAGTCCTCGCGGCCAGGCGGGCGCGGGCTCACGATTTCATCCTGAGCCTGCCGAAGGGCTACGAAACCCTGGTCGGCGAGCGCGGCGTGAAACTCTCGGGCGGCGAACGTCAGCGCGTGGCCCTGGCCCGCGCCTTCCTGGCCGACGCGCCGATCCTGGTGCTGGACGAGGCCACTTCGTCCCTCGATGTCGAAACCGAACTGCAGGTCCAGGCGGCGACCGAGGAACTGATGGCCGGACGAACCACGGTCGTCATCGCCCACCGGCTGTCGACGATTCGCGGCGCCGATCGAATCCTGGTCTTCGAGGGCGGCAAGGTGATCGAACAGGGCCGGCACGGCGAACTGGTGGCGCTGGGCGGCGCCTACGCTCGGCTGCACGCCGTGGCTCTTGGAGTTTAGGCCTGGCGCCTCGGCGAGCCTGTGGCTTTTTCGACACGCGCGGCGGCGGAGTGCGCGGAGATGGAATCCCGCTCTTGCTCATTGTGTCAGTTTGGAAAAAGGTGACCCGGCGAAATTAGCACTCCGCCGGGCCAGTTACGCCGCGAGAACGGGGGGGATACCCGCGGACAACTTACTCTGTGTTGTCCGCGGGGGGTCGCGTCAATACATCTTGCCACAATTTTTTGCATGTTTTCACAGTCCGCCGCCTAAACAAGGCGGGGCGCCGGGCTTTTAGGCGTGGGGCCGTCGCGTCGAGGCCCGCGGCGGCGGCGCGCCTTGGGATCAGCCTTTGCGGCTGAGACCGCGAACAAGATTGGCGTTGAACCGCTCGAAGGCCGGATTGACGAAGCCTTCCTTGCCCAGGCCCCAGACCCAGCGCACCGAACCGGCGTTGAACACCTGGGCGCCGGCCGGCGATTTGAACAGGGTGGCCTCGGCGACGCCGCGCTCGCCATCGTCGCCGACCGCCTCGCCGCGAAACAGCACGGTGACCCGGCCTGGATCGATGGCCGGATCCAGCGATTGCCCGGCCGTCCATAGGCGCTTGCCGTCGCCGTCCGGGTCCCGGTTGTCCCACTCATAGCCGATCACATCCGCGGCGACATCGCCGACCTTCCAGCCGGTGCCGGCGAAGAACGGCAGATCGGTGCGCATCACCTTGAAGGCCGGCCGCTTCGGGCTGGCGCCCTCGAACCAGTTCTGGAAAGCGGCGCCCATCAGCATGGTCTCGGGCCGCCGGCCGTCGGTGCGGAACAGGTTGGTGGTCAGGCGGCGGGGGTCGAGCTTGCCGGTCCGGCCGGCGATGGGGTCGGAGGACGTCTTATAGCAAACCAGCTGCCGGCCAAGATCCGGGCCGCCGGGAGCGCGATTCAAGTCGCCATAGCGGACCTGGCAATAGGCGGTGTTGGCGCCCAGAAAGGCGACGTTGCGGCCGAACTTGAAGATCCGCCGGTGAAAAGCCTCGAACTCCTCGCCGCTCCAGTATTCGTCGTGAGAGCCGGTGATCACCAGCGGGTATCGATCCAGGATGGTCGGGTCGGCATGCACATCGAAGTTGCTGGCATAGTCGACGCCGCCCAGGCCGGGGGCCAGAGCCTCGATCCAGTTGACCAGATAGGCGTCATATTCGAAGAAACTGGGCTCGCAGGGCCGGTCGAAGGAGACCATCAGGCCGCGCTTCTCGTCATCGTCGCTGGGGTAGAGGCTGTGGCCGCCCCACGGGTTGTAGGCCTGATAGGTGTTGGTCCCGAGCCGGACCAGGACGGCGCCCGAGCGCTTGGGATTGTTGACGATCCAGCAGGCGGCCTTGACGTCCCGCGTGGCCGTGGTCTGCTCGACGATGTCGGCATAGTAGTAGCCGGGCGGCCATGCGCTGGTGTCGATATCGGCGAAGGTGGGCGGCCAGCCCGGCCCGATGGCGGAGCCCGACGCGGTCGCGGCGCGATAGCTGATCTCGGCGAACGAACTGGTCCAGACCAGGACCGGTGCCGGCGCGGCGACCCTGAAGACTTCCAGCCGCGCGCGGCGGCGAGGCTGACCGGGACCGCCGGCGGCCATGATATTGAGGCGATCTCCCGGCCTGACGCTATGACGGTCCGCATAAGCCCAGATTCGCTGGCCCTTGAAGAACTCGGTCCAAATGGTCGATTGGGGCGTCGCGCTCCGCGCGGCCCTGGATTCGGTGCGCGCGTAACCGGGCATGGGATTGGCCGCGAGACCGGCCCCGACCCCGGCGAGGCTCAGCAAAAGACGTCTTGGAATCGAAGGCCAACCGGACATGACCACAGTCTACAGGCCGCCAGACCAGAACGGGAGGCCCGAGGTGCTGGTCTCGATCCAGGCGCTGCGCGGGCTCGCGGCCCTCGCGGTCACGACCTATCACGCCCTGCAATGGGCAGATGGCGGCTTCGATGTCGGGCGCGCCGGCGTTGACGTATTCTTCGTCATCAGCGGTTTCATCATGTGGCATGTCACCGCCGGGCGCGACATGGCGCCGGGCGCCTTCCTCTGGCGGCGGCTGACACGGGTGGCGCCGCTCTATTGGCTGTCGACCCTGGGCGTGCTGGCGATGGCTTTGGTCTGGCCGGGTTTCCTGCCCGAGGTGCGGCCGGGCTGGGCGCATCTGGCGCTGTCCCTGGCGTTCATTCCCCACCTGGACCCCAGGGGACTGCCATTCCCAACCCTGCCGTCGGGCTGGACCCTGAACTACGAGGCGCTGTTCTATCTGATCTTCGCCGCCGCCCTGGCCGGACCAAGGTCCTGGCGTGGCCGGGTGGTGGTCGGCGCGCTGACGGCGGTCACCGCCTTCGGGTTTCTGAAACCCGAACCGTTCTATTTTCTTGGCGCCAACCCGATGCTGCTGCAGTTCGCCGCCGGCCTGGGCCTGGGCCTGGCGGTCGAGCATCGACGGCTGCCGGGGCCGCTGGTGGGAACGGCGATGATCGTCGGCGGCCTCGGCCTGTGGGTTCTTGAAAGCGCTTTGGGAATTTTCACCGAGCTCTGGCGGCCGCTGCTATGGGGCGTTCCCGCCTTCCTGTTGGTGGGGGGCGCCTTGAGCGTGGAGACGGGAGGCGGCTTGGCGCGTCTTCCCCGACCGCTGAAACGGGGATTTGAGGCTGCTGGAGACGCCTCCTATGCAATCTACCTGCTGCACCTGCCGGCCACCGCGCTGATCGCCCACAGCCTTGGCTGGGCTAATCCCTGGCTGTTCGCGCCCGCCGCCCTGGCGGCCTCGCTCCTGGCCGGCCTGGCGGGTCGCGCCTACATCGAGCGGCCGCTGCTGATGGCGCTGAGGCGGAGGTTCAAGGCCATTTGACCTCGGGCGGCATTGACGAGAGGATCGATTCGATATTGCCGCCGGTTTTCAGGCCGAACATCGTGCCCCGGTCGTAGAGCAGGTTGAATTCCACATAGCGCCCGCGGCGGATCAATTGCTCCTCGCGTTCCTCGGGCGTCCAGGGCTCGCCCATCCGGTCGCGGATGATGCGAGGATAGACCCCCAGCAGGGCCTTGCCGACATCCTGGGTGAAGGCGAAATCCCGCTCCCAGTCTCCCGAGTCGTGGCGGTCGTAGAAGATGCCGCCGATCCCCCGAGGCTCGTTGCGGTGGGGTAGGAAGAAATAGGTGTCGCACTCGGCCTTGAACCTCGGATACCAGGCCGGGTCGTGCGGCTCGCAGGCGCCGCGCATGGCCTCGTGAAACGCCACCGCGTCGGGGGCGTCCTGACGGCGCTGCCAGTCCAGCAAGGGCGTCAGGTCGGCGCCGCCACCGAACCAGCCGCTGGTGGTGGCCAGATAGCGGGTGTTCATATGCACCGCCGGAACCCGGGGGTTCTTCATATGGGCGATCAGGCTTACGCCGGTGGCCACGAAGCGCGGGTCGTCCTGGGCGCCGGGCATGGTCGCGGCCATTTCAGGCGTGAAGGTCCCGTGCACCTCGCTGACATGCAGACCGCATTTTTCGAACAGACGCCCATGCAGGAACCCCATGACACCGCCGCCGCCGCCCTCGCGCACCCAGGGCTTCAGCGTGAATCGGCCAGCTTCACCCGGATAGAGATCTGCCGGGGCCTCGTCCTCTAGAATATGGAACGCCGCCACCAGCGAGTCGCGCAGCGTGTCGAACCAGGCCCGGGCACGAGTGGCGCGCGGCGTGTCGGAGACGGTTTCGGAAAGCATGTCGGCGATCATGGAGGCTTGTTCCGGTTCAGGGATAGGCGTTGTTTTGCCGCAGCGCTTCGCCAAGCGCCAGAGTGGCGGCGGTGACGACGTTCAGCGACCGCGCGGCCTTGGCGATCGGGATGCGCAGCCGGGCCGTCGCCGCCTGGTGAACCGCCTCTGGGACACCGGCGCTCTCCGAGCCCATCAGGATGATGTCGTCGGGGCCGAAAGCGAAGTCCGGAAACAGCGCCTCCGCCTTGGTGGTAAGAAGGACGAGGGTCTGGGCTGGCGCCAGGCTTGCGTGAAAGACGGCCCAGGATTCATGGCGGGTGACGTGGGCCAGCGGCCCGTAGTCGAGGGCGGCGCGCTTGAGCGATCGGTCGTCCAGGCGGAACTTACATGGCTCGATAACGTCCAGCCCAACATTTAGGCAGGCGCAAAGCCGGATGGCCGCCCCAACGTTTTGCGGAATGTCTGGTTGAAAAAGAGCGAGACGCATTCTAATCCACCGCCTTATAGACAGGGTCCCTCGAGGGACCCGATGGACGCCTGCTATCGTGCAAGGTCCGAACAAACCGAAAATGAGCATCAAGGTGGCAGACATCCTGGCGCATCCGACGTCCGATCCGGAAGGGTCCGCCGATCCGGGCCGGCGTGATTTCATTCATATCGCGGCCACGGCCGTGGCCCTCGGTGGACTCGCCGCCGTGGCTTGGCCGCTGATCGACCAGATGAACCCTGCCGCCGACACCCTGGCCGTGGCCTCGATCGAATTCGACATCGCCAAGGTGGCGCTGGGCCAGCAGGTCGAGATCATCTGGCGAAAACAGCCGGTATTCATCCGCCACCGAACCCCGGCGGAAATCGCCAAGGCCGTCGCCGCCGACCATGCGTCGGACATGAAGGATCCGGAACTGGATTCCCAGCGGGTGAAGCCCGGCCACGCCGAATGGCTGATCGTGCTGGCCAGCTGCACCCACCTGGGCTGTGTGCCGACCTTCGCCCAGGGCGACTACGGCGGTTGGCTGTGCCCTTGCCATGGTTCGCAATATGATACGTCGGCGCGTATTCGTAAGGGTCCCGCCCCCAAGAACCTCGTCGTGCCGGACTATGCCTTCATCGGCCCCACCAAAGTGAAGATTGGGTAGACCGCAGATGAGCGACCATCCAAGCACCTATCAGCCGGGCTCCGCCATCGAGCGCTGGCTCGACACCCGCCTTCCGATCGTCCGCTTCGGCGCCGACCTGATGACCTTCCCGACGCCCCGCAACCTGAACTACTGGTACACCTTCGGGGGTATCCTGGCGTTCTGCCTCGGGGTCCAGATCGTCACTGGCATCGTCCTGGCCATGCACTATGACGCCAGTGGCGCGGGGGCCTTTCTCTCGGTCAATCGCGGCATCATGCGCGACGTCAACTATGGCTGGCTGATCCGGGGCCTGCACGCCAACGGCGCGTCGATGTTCTTCATCGCCGTCTATCTGCATATCCTTCGCGGGCTCTACTACGGCTCCTACAAGGCCCCGCGCGAGGTGCTCTGGCTGCTGGGCTGCGTGATCTATGTGCTTATGATGGCCACCGCCTTCATGGGCTATGTGCTGCCCTGGGGCCAGATGAGCTTCTGGGGCGCCAAGGTGATCACCAGCCTGTTCGGCGCCTTCCCGGTTATCGGCAAGCCCCTGACCGCCCTGCTGTGGGGCGGGTTCGCGATCGACGATCCGACCCTCAACCGCTTCTTCTCGCTGCACTATCTGCTGCCGTTCGTGATCGCCGCGGTCGTGGGTCTGCACATCTGGGCCCTGCATGTTCCGGGCAACAACAACCCGGTCGGCATCGAGGTGAAGAGCAAGACCGACACACTGCCCTTCCACCCGTACTACACGGTCAAGGACCTGTTCGCGATTTCGGTGTTCATGATCCTGTTCGCGGTCTTTGTGTTCTTCATGCCCGAGGCCCTGGGCAAGGTAGACAACCAGGTGATGGCAGACCCGCTGAAGACCCCGGCCCACATCGTTCCCGAATGGTACCTGCTGCCGTTCTACGCGATCCTGCGCGCCATACCCGACAAGCTGCTGGGCGTGCTCGGCCTGGCCGGCGCGCTCGGCGTGCTGTTCGTCCTGCCCTGGCTCGACTTCTCGAAGGTCAAGTCGATGCGCTACCGCCCGACCTACCGGATGTTCTTCTTCGTCTGGATCATCGCTTGCGCGGCGCTGGGCTGGTGCGGTTCCCAGGAGCCGGACGGCCAGCTGATCCATGGCTTCGCGGGGCCGGTGTTCATCGACTACGACATCAACAGCGTCACCTGGCTGAGCCGGATCTCGGCGCTGTATTATTTCGCCTACTTCCTGGTCATCACCCCGCTCCTGGGCCTGATCGAGACACCGCTGCCCGTGCCCGACTCCCTGTTTACGCCGGTGCTGTCGCACCCCGCAGGCGTGCCCGTGGGCGCCGCGGCGGCCCCCGAAACGAAGGGTTGAGACCAATGCAGCGCAAACTCTTCGCCGCCGCGACAGCCCTCATTGCACTGGGGGGCTTGCTGTCCGTGGCCGGGCCGGTCCTGGCCGGCAGCACCCAGGCGCCGCTTAAGGACGACGTGCACTGGTCGTTCGAGAGTCCCTTTGGGATGTATGATCAGGCCCAGCTTCAGCGGGGCTTCAAGGTCTACAAGGAGGTCTGCTCGGCCTGTCACTCGATGAATCTCGTGGCCTTCCGCAATCTTGGCGATCCGGGCGGCCCGTTCTGGAACCCCAAATACCCCAACCCCAACGAAAACCCCGCCGTCAAGGCGATCGCCAAGGACTACCAGATCGCCGATATCGACAACGATAGCGGCGATGCGATCAAGCGGCCGGGCACCAGCGCCGACTATTTCGTCCCCCCGTTCGCCAACAAGGCCGCCGCCGCCGCCGCCAATGGCGGGGCCGTGCCGCCCGATATGTCGTTGCTGGCCGCGGCCCGCGAAGGCGGTCCGCGCTATATTTATTCGGTCGTCACCGGCGACGGCACGGACGCGCCAGCCGGCCTGACCATTCCCGACGGCAAATACTACGACCCCTGGATGAACGGAGATGTCAGCTCGTACTACAAGGGCGATGCCCACAAGATCCCGGTCGGGGGGTTCATCGCCATGCCGCCGCCGCTGATCGATGACCGTGTCGCCTTCGATGACGGCACCAAGGCCACCACCAAACAGGAAGCCCAGGACGTGGCGGCCTTCCTGCAGTGGACGTCCGACCCCAAGATGGAAGAGCGCAAGCAGCTCGGCGTCTCGGTGCTGATCTTCCTGCTGATCTTCTCGGGTGTCCTTTACGCCAGCTATCGCCAGATCTGGAGCAAGGTCGGCCACGCGTAGACCTAAGCAAACCTCGCGAGGTTTGCTTACATCAAACACTCCTTAGCAGCATTGATTTTGCTTGGAAAAAACAAAATCAATGCTGCTAAGGCTCGGGATCACCGGGCTTGGAGATCTAGCCAACCGTCTTGCATGTCCAGGCGCAGGCGCCAGGACGACCATACCGCCATGCCGATGGAGCCGGCGGCACGGCCGTCGCCCGCCGTGTCGATAGAGGCCGGGGCCTGTTCGAACAGATGTCCGCCGAGTTCCAGGGCTCGCAGGCGGATCGAGGCCGGCGGCTGACGTAAGTCCACGGTCGGCGTCCGCGACCACAGGGCATTGACCACTCCGGTCGCCCATCGCCCGGTGTCGATCGCGAACAGCCCATTCTCTACCCGGACGCCATCCGAGATCGTTGCGCCAACCAGCGGCCGACCGTCCAACAGCGTGACGGGAAGCCGAACGCCGCCTCGAAAGCGGCGCGCCCTGGCCGTCGAGAGCCGAATCCGGCAAGGTGACGTCTCGATGTCCACGGTGAAACGGTCGAGCACATCGGCGCCGATCACGCCGTTGATCGAGGTGTCGAATGCCTTGGTTCGCGCGTCCAGGTCGACCACCGCCATGTCGACCGCGGCGATTCGTCTCCCGGCGATCGTCAGGTCCCGCCTGACCACCGGCGCCTCGAGCCCGGCAAGTTCGGCGCGTGTATTGTGCAACTGGCTGACCGGCGCGGACAGGTCGATCAGGAAATCCCCGGCGATTTCGCCGAACGCCGCCGGGGCCACCAGGGCGCCCTTGTCGACCCAGCACCGGGCCTGCCCCGCCACAGCCGCGACCGGCGCCAGGGCGACGACGCAAAGCGCCGCCAGGACGCGGCGCCACGCGGTCGATCGTTGGTCCGTGTGTGGCAATGGTCAACCTCATTGATCTTCGTCATAAGGCCCTCCTCGCGGAGGTTTGGGTGCAGATGGCGGCTTGGGTGCTGGGCGTGATCGGGGGCTCGGGAGTCTATGATATCGAAGGTCTTGAAGACCCGCGATGGACGCCGGTCGACAGCGCGTTCGGCGCGCCGTCGGACGCCCTCTTGACCGGCCATATCGGCGCGGTGAAGCTGGTCTTCCTGCCCCGCCATGGCCGTGGCCATCCGCTGCCCCCGTCAGACGTCAACGCCCGGGCCAATATCGACGCCCTGAAACGAGCCGGTTGCACCGACATCCTGTCACTCTCGGCGGTGGGCTCCTTGAGAGAATCCCTGGCGCCCGGAGACTTCGTGGTTGTCGACCAGTTCATCGACCGCACCTTCGCCCGGCAGAAGAGCTTCTTCGGCCCGGGCCTGGCCGCCCATGTCTCGATGGCCCATCCGGTCTGTCCCCGACTTTCGGCCCTGGCCGCCGCCGCCGCGCGCGCCGCCGGGGCGCGGGTGGTGGAAGGAGGCTGCTATCTGGCCATGGAAGGCCCGCAGTTTTCCACGCAGGCCGAGAGCGCGCTCTATCGGTCCTGGAACTGCGACGTGATCGGCATGACCAACATGCCCGAGGCCAAGCTGGCCAGGGAGGCCGAGCTGCCCTACGCTTCGGTGGCCATGGTCACCGACTATGACTGCTGGCGCGAGGCGGTGGCGCCGGTCGAGGTGCATCACATTCAGGCAGTGCTGACCGCCAACGCCGGCAAGGCCCGCGATCTGGTGGCGCGCCTGGCCCGCGCCCTGCCCGCCGACCGCGAACCTTCGCCGATCGACACCTGCCTGAACGGCGCCCTAATCACCGCGCCTTCGGCCTGGGATCCGGCCATGGTCGAAAAATTGTCGGCTGTGGCCGGCCGCGTCCTCGCCACCAGACCATGAGAGCAGACATGAAGATCTATTGGATCAAGGCCCAGGCGCCGCTGCGGGTGCTGGCGCTGATCAAGCATCTCGGGATCGAGGCCGAAACCATCGAGATGGACCTGGTGGGCGGCGGATTGAACACCTCCGACTATGCGGCGCTCAACCCGAACCTCAAGGCGCCGACCCTGGTCGACGGCGATCTGGTGCTATGGGAGGCGTCGGCGATCATGGCCCACCTGTGCATCAGGGCCGGTTCGGACATGTGGCCGGCGCACAATCCAGCCGAACAGGTCGAGGTGCTGCGCTGGCTGTCGTGGGCCGACAGCCATTGGTCGCCCGCAGTCGCGCCGTTCTATTTCGAGCACATCGTCAAGACGACGTTCGGCTTCGCGGAGCCCGATCTCGCTTCGCTGCTGGCCCGTATCCCCGAACTGCGGCGCTACGCCGAGGTGCTCGACGCTCATCTGAAGGGACGAGACTGGCTGGCCTGCGATCGGCTGACGATCGCCGATTTTCAGGCGGCCTCGATGGCGGCCTATTGGCGGCAATCCGAAATGCCGTTCGACGAATTCCCGAACATCGTGCGCTGGCTGGATGGCCTGGCCTGCCTGCCGGCCTGGGCCGACCCTTGGCCGAGCGCTTCAAAGCCGTGAACCGACGCCGCGATGTGGGCCACGTCCGATCAAGCCTATTCCGAGAACCGCCCGCCCAAGGTAAGGGCGACATGACTTTTCTACCGTTCCGGAGCCCGTATGAACCTTCGCGATTCGATCCGCACGATTCCGGACTATCCCAAGCCGGGCATCCAGTTCCGCGACATCACCACCCTGCTGGCCGACGCCAAGGCTTTTCGCCGGACGGTGGATGAGCTGGTCCAGCCGTTCGCGGGGCTGAAGCTCGACAAGGTGGCGGGGATCGAGGCCCGGGGCTTTATCCTCGGGGGCGCGGTGGCGCACCAACTGTCGGCCGGCTTCGTGCCGCTGAGGAAGAAAGGCAAGCTGCCGCACCGCACCCGCGCGGTGGAATATACGCTGGAATACGGCACGGACACCATCGAGATGCACCTCGACGCGGTCCATCCGGGCGAACGCGTGGTGCTGGTCGATGATCTAATCGCCACCGGCGGCACCGCCCTGGCGGCCATCGACCTGTTGACCCAGGCCGGCGCGGTGATCCTGGCGGCGGCGTTCGTGGTCGACCTTCCGGAATTGGGCGGCGCCGACAAGCTGCGGGCGGCGGGGATCGCTGTCTCCACCCTGGTCAGTTTCGAAGGCCACTGAACCAAGCCGAGGGCCGCCGCCGTGAAAGCCAGTTGGCGTATCTTCAGGCGGATGCAGGACAGCGTCCTGGCCGTGGGCCTGCTGGTCGACGCCGGCGCGGTCGTCGAGGCCTGGCGGGTGCTGCCCGGCGACGCGGCGTTCAAGGCGCGCCTGACGCTGCTGTTTCCCGGCGCCTATCTCCTCGCCGTGCTGGCGGGGTCTCTGGCTCTGCCGGCGGCGCGCAAGGCGCTGAAGCGCCACCTGTGGGTCAGCTACCGCACCGGCTTCGGCCAGAGCGTCATATCGGTTATCTCCGGCCTCGGCCTGCTGGTCGCCGTAGCCGGGTTGATCGTCTGGCAAGTCCACCATCTGGCCGGCGGCGGCACGTCGCCCGACGGGGCGTTCTCCGGCTACGGCGCGGGCCTTGGGTTGCTGTTGGCCCAGGCCATCCTGGTTCGAAGTCTTGAAGCAGACTCGGATGTAATCGCCGAAATCACCGACGATCCCGAACCCTAAAGCTCTCCCCGACCGGCGCCGTTGAGGGCGAAGAGGCGCAGGGTGCGTAGGCGGGCCAGGCGGGCGGCATCAGGGTTGTAGTCGGCGCGGCGGTCGGAGTTGAAGCCGTGGCCGGCGTCGTAGAGGTGGATTGGGAGGTCGGGATGGGCTGTGGCGATGGCCTCCACCGTGGCCGGCGGGATGGTCGGATCGGTGCGGCCGAAGTGCAGGATGATCGGCACCTTGGGCGTTTCCGATATCAGTTCGGGGATGCGGCGACCGTAGAACACCGTTGATGCGGCAAGTCCCGAGCAGCGACAGGCGGCCAGCCACGCCGCCGTGCCGCCCCAGCAATAGCCGACCACATACACGGGCGGGGCCAGCGCATCGATGGCGGCCTGCAGATCGGAGGCCACTTCGTCCCAGGGGATTTCCTCCGACAGCGCCCGGCCCTTGGCTACGCCATCGGCGCCGTAGCCGGCCTCGAAGCCCGGAGTCCGGCGATCGTAGAAGGCCGGAGCAATGGTTTCATAGCCATCGGCGGCGAAGCCGTCGGCGAGGTCGCGGATATGGGCGGTGACGCCGAAAATCTCCTGGACCACGACGAGCCCGCCTCGCCGCGCATCGGCGGGCGCGGCGCGATAGGCGTCGAACACGAAGCCGTCGAGAGGGCTGGTAAGGCGGATCGTCTCGCCCACTTAGCCCCCGAACAGCTCTACGGTTCGCGCGCGGGCCAGGTCGGCGCTGCCCGAGTCGTGCCGGGCCGGGTCCTCGTTGTTGAAGCCGTGGCCAGCGTCTTCGTAGATATAGACAGGCACGTCCGGATTGGCGGCCTGGACCGCTGCCTTGACGTCATCGGCGGGGATCATGGCGTCTAGCCGGCCCAGATGCACGATAGTGGGGCACTTCGGCTTCAGGGTGGCGTTGGCCAGGACCATGCTGCCGTAGTAGCTGGACGAGCCGGACAAGCCCTCCAGCTTGCCCGCCGCCAGCCAGGCCATCGAGCCGCCGTAGCAATAGCCGATGATATACACCTTGCCCGCCGGCGCCAGGCGGTCGCGGACCGCGGCGATATCGGCCAAGGCCTGATCCAGCGGCGTGCCCATGGCATGGGCGATGCCTGCTTTCATGCCGTCGGGGTCATGGCCGGCCACGAAGCCTGGTTCCCGGCGGTCATAGAGCGAGGGGGCGATGGCCTCGAAACCGAGCGAGGCCCATCGGTCGACGTCATGTCGCACATGCTCGTCGAGACCGAAAATCTCCTGAACCACGATCACGCCGCCCTTGCGCTCACTTGTCGGCGCCGCGTGATAGGCATCCAATTCGAAGCCGTCGTCGGCCGTGCTCTTGATCTTGACGATGTCGCCCATGGCGGGTCTCCCTTGGTTTAAGACTCAGACGTTGAAGCGGAAATTCATCACGTCGCCGTCGCGCACCACATACTCCTTACCCTCGGAGCGTAGCTTGCCGGCGTCGCGGGCGCCGGCCTCGCCGCCAAGGCGGACATAATCTTCGAAGGCGATGGTCTCGGCGCGGATGAAGCCCTTTTCGAAATCGGTGTGGATGACGCCGGCCGCCTGGGGGCCGGTGGCGCCGACTGGGATCGTCCAGGCACGGGTCTCCTTGGGACCGGCCGTGAAATAGGTGCGCAGGCCCAGCAGCGAATAGGCCTCGCGGATCAGGCGGTTCAGACCCGGCTCTTCCAGACCCAGCGTCTCCAGGAACTCGGTCCGCTCGTCGGCGTCGAGCATGGCGATCTCGCTTTCGATCTGGGCCGAGATCACCACGGCCTTGGCGCCGTCGCGCTGGGCGCGCTCGGCGACCTGGGCGGAATATCCGTTTCCCGTCCCAGCGGAAGCCTCTTCGACATTGCAGACATAGAGGGCAGGCTTGGTGGTCAGCAATTGGAGCATCTTCCAGGCCTTTTCGTCGTCCTCGGACACCTTCGCCGCGCGGGCGGGGCGGCCGGCGTTCAGCTGGTCGAGGGCCAGTTTGACCAGTCGCAAGGTTGAGGCCGACTCCTTGTCGCCACCCTTGGCGCGTTTCTCCAGGCCGTTGACGCGCTTTTCCAGGCTCTCCAGGTCGGCGATCATCAGTTCGGTGTCGATGATATCGAGGTCGTCCAACGGATCGATCCGGCCCTCGACATGGGTGATATCGGTGTCGACGAAACACCGCGCCACCAGGGCGACGGCGTCGCAGTCGCGAATATTGGCCAGGAACTGGTTGCCGAGCCCCTCGCCCTGGGCCGCGCCGCGCACCAGACCGGCGATATCGACGAAGGTGATGCGGGCGGGGATGATCTCCTTTGACCCCGCGGTCTTGGCCAAAGCCTCCAGCCGAGGCTCCGGCACCGCCACCTCGCCGACGTTGGGCTCGATGGTGCAGAACGGATAGTTGGCCGCCTGGGCCGCCGCTGTCTGGGTGAGGGCGTTGAACAGAGTCGATTTGCCCACATTGGGCAGACCGACGATGGCGACTTTAAGAGCCATGAGACTTTCGAGCGTTGGTTTACGGCAGGGGGACCTAGCACGGGGAAGGTCCGGAGGCGAAGAGCTGGTGGGCGCGGCGCGGGCGGGTTTGGGCGGCGGGCGGGCGATTTGTGGGCGGTGAAGGGGAGGTGGAGGGGCGGTAGAGGGGCGCTAATTGGGCGCTAGGTGGGCGGGAAAGGGCGGCGGTTGGGCGCGAAGTGACGGCAAGATATCTAGGTATTTCAGTAAGTTAATTGTTTTGGCGGAGAAAGCGCGGAGAGCGGGGCTTGGGCGGCGAACTCGGATTTGCATTATGCAATATTCAAGACAAAAGTCAATCGGAATCCACGTCCCGGCGTTTCCGCCACTGGTTGAACCGCACCAGACCAAACGCAAACACCACCAGGAGCAGCCCGCAGCAAATGACCACGACAGGTCTTGCGCCGAAGGTCTCGAACACCTGGGTGTAAAAAGTGAATTCCCAGGAACGTTATCGCCAATACGTACTCAGGGATCGATTTTGGAATAATGTCATCGAATCTCGGCGATCAGGTGGAAATCCGAAAGCACGCCGCGCTACGCCCGCCTTGGTAGCGGCGCGGGGCAGCCAACTGCGAAGCTTCCTCGAGTCGAGGCAGGCCGCCGAGAAGGGGCTGACGACCGTCATTCAGGAAGCCTATGTCCATAGCCCCCAACTAACGGCTCCGTAGCGCCGCCGCCGCGCGGGCCTCGTTTTCCAGTAGCCGGGCGCTGGCGTCCGGGCCCGCCAGATCGGCGTCCACGGCCAGCCCGTCGCCGAGGTTGAGAAGCTGGACGTAGTACCAGCTCTGACCGTGCATCGGATCGAGCACCGCTTCCGGCCGCGCCACATGGCTCGCGCCCTCCAGCAGCGCCCGCGCGGTTTCAGGCTCGGCGACCAGCGGCCGGGCCAGGCCGACCACGTCCATCTCTCCTGCCTCCAGCGCCGCGTTCATCGCCGCCGCGGAGCGGAAGCCGCCGGTGACCATGGTCGGCATTTTGGCGATCTGGCGGATGCGCGCGGCGTAGTCGATGAAATAGGCCTCGCGCTTGATCGTGCTCTCCTTGGGCGCATCGACGCCCTGGTCAGGGTGGAAGGTCATGCCGATCAGGCTCGGCTGTTCCCAGCTGCCACCCGACAGTTCAAGCAGATCGAGGCCGATGTCGTTGAGCCATTGCACCACCTGGGCGCTCTCGGCGTTGGTGAATCCGCCCCTCTGGAAATCTGAAGAGTTAAGCTTGATCGATAGCGGGAAATCGGCGCCGACCGCCCCGCGCACCCGCCGCACGACCTCCAGCAGAAGCCGCGCCCGGTTTTCGAGCGAGCCACCCCAGGCGTCGGTGCGCCGATTGACCAGTGGATTGAGGAACTGCGACAGCAGATAGCCGTGCGCCGAGTGGATCTGCACACCGGTGAAGCCAGCCTCCCGCACCACCCGCGCGGCGTTCGCGAACCGCTCGATCACGTCGAGGATCTCGGCCTCGGTCATCTCGCGCGGCTGGCCGGTCTTGAACCCGGGAAGATCGGCCATGTCGATGGCGACGGAGGACGGCGCCATCGGCTGGGGATTGACGACGTAGGGGGTTTGCCGCCCGCCATGGCTGATCTGCGCCCACAGGTGATTGCCCGCCTCGGTCCCGGCCTTGGCGTAGGCGGCCAATTGCGCCTCGCCACCGTTGCGCCCGTCGATGGCGACATTGCCGGGCCGCTCGAGGTGCCAGCGGTCGACCTGGATGTTGCCGCTGAGCAGCAGCCCACAGCCGCTGTGCGACCAGCGCCGATAAAGTCTCACATGGCGTTCGGTGGCGCGGTTGAATTCGTCCGCCAGCCCCTCGGTCATCGCCGACTTGCACAACCGGTTCGACAGCACCGCCCCGCACGGCAAGGTCAGGGGTTCAGCCAGTTTCTGCGTCATTGGTTTCCTCCAGAGTCCCGTGACTACGGACAGCGGGGGGTCGCCACAAGAGCGATAGAGCAAGCGGCTCCGCCCGCCGGTAGCGGTGAGAATTGCGTTCACGCCGAACTCCGACCGCCTCACCAAGCAGAACCCGCGGATGCAGATGGGCACAGGTACATGTCACTGTGCAACTAGTGGGAGTTCGGCGCGTGCGGGGTTGAAGCCGACCTCCGGCGCTCGGACAGGCTGCTCACATGTGAAGCAGATCAAATCAGGCCAGAATGGTTGACCGCACGCGGCGTGGATCAGGCGAACCGGCGACTTGTAACGGCCGCGGACCCATTTATCCGCCCACTCATGGATCGACACCATGATGGCGTAGGCGTCAACGCCCCTGGGCGTGAGCCAATAGCCGGACCGGCTCCCCGGGTCCCTCTCCCGACTGAGCAGGTCAGCCGCGACGAGCCGCTGGAGACGATCCGAAAGGATATTGGCCGAAATCCCGATGGAGTCTCGAAAATCATTGAAGCGCCGGATACGGAAGAGGGCGCACAGCAGGATCTCGATCCCCCACTTATCGCCAAAGATGTCGAGGCTCGGCCCCAGCATCTGAGGAGCGGCCGTCTGATCCGCGCTGCTGACGATCGATCGCCGGTGTTGCGCCTTTTTATCCGGCGCCTTCCGTAGCTGGGCACGGCTCAATTTCAATTCTACATCACGCGCGCCGGCGGGCCGGCCACAGGCCCGGCACCGGACCTGGGAATGCAGCGGCGCGCCGCATGGCTGGTGAGTCAGGCTCGTGGAGTGGTCGCGCGAACGGGTCCAAACCTGCTCCCAGCGGTCCATTTGCAAGATGACCGGCAGCAGCTCGGCGCCCATATTCGTAAGGTGATATTCAAACCGGGGGGGATGCATGCTGTAGGGCATCCGGGTGATGACGCCATTTACCTCGAGAGTCTTCAGCCGGGACGTCAGAAGACGGCTGGCCATGCCCGTACGTTCCGCAAGGCCCTTAAACCGATGTTCTTCGAGGAGAAGCGCCAGCACGACCGACAGCGACCAACGATCACAGATCATGTCGATCGCCTGGCGCGCCGAGACCAGCACCCCGTTGATGGCTAGAGTATCCGACGCCACTATGGCGGGGCGTGTCATCGAGGCCCCGCCTCCAGCAACTCACCCCAGTTCCACATGCGAAATTCTTTCTTCCCAACAGCTCTCGCAGCGGCTCGCCTGTCCATGCTTTCGTGTTTTCACAATAAGTGTTTCTATGCAACTCAAATGGAAGGGCGCGAGCCACCGTGGTGACATCAGCGTCAAAAAATAGTTGCATAGAGACAGTGAGTGTGAGACATGGAGCTCAAGCGCTTCCATCGCCGAAGCGGCCCCTGGATGGAGGATGCAATGCCGACGACGACGATCCTGAACGGGCGCCCGGGACCCTCGGTCCAGGAAATCTTCGCGCGAGACGTCAACCCGGCCCCGGCCATCATGCGCGAGGAGTCGCCGGCGGCCGGTCAGAGCCTCGCGGATGTCAGCATCGATCGTTACATTTCGAAGGCTTGGCATGACCGGGAGGTCGAAAAGGTCTGGCGCAAGACCTGGCAGCTAGCCTGCCGGGTCGAAGAGATTCCAAACGTCGGCGACCACATCATCTATGAGATCGTCAACGACGCCTTGATCGTGGTTCGCTCGTCGCCGAGCGAGATCAAGGCCTATGTCAACGCCTGCCTCCATCGCGGCACCCAGCTTCGCAAGGAAGCCGGCAGCGTCAAACAGTTCCGCTGCCCGTTCCACGGTTGGACGTGGAACCTGGATGGCAAGCTGACCGAGCTGCCCTCCGCCTGGGACTTCCCTCAGGTCGACCGCCGCGAGGCCTGTCTGCCGGAGGCCAAGGTCGGCGTATGGGCCGGCTTCGTGTTCGTGAATTTCGATCCCGAATGCGAGCCGCTGGAGAGCTACCTCGAAATCCTCCCCGAGCACTTCAAGGCCTTCTCTCTGGAGGATCGCTACAAGGCCGTCCATGTCGCCAAGATCATGCCCTGCAATTGGAAGCTGGCCATGGAAGCGTTTATCGAGGCCTACCACGTCCCGTTGGCTCACCCTCAGGTGCTGGGCTACTATGGCGACGAAAACACCCAGTATGACGTCTACCCCGGCGTGCGCCACGTCGATCGGATGATCAGCGTCCAGGGGGTTCCAAGCCCCAGCCTTCCGGGCCTCGACCCCGAGATCACCATTCGCCATATGCGGCGGGATGTGCCGTTTTTCGGCGGCGCGCCGATCGAGGCTGAACCGGGAGAAACGGCGCGGGCCAAGCTCGCCGCCCGGTCGCGGCGGAAGATCTCGCGTTCGTCCGGTAAGGACATGTCCACCCTATCCGATACCGAGTCGCTGGACCTGATCGAATATTCGCTGTTCCCGAACATGGTGCCCTGGGGCGGCCAGGCCTTGCCGATCTGCTATCGATTCCGACCGCTGGGCGACGATCCGCAGCACTGCATCATGGAAATCATGTTCCTGTTCGCCAAGGCTCCGGATGGATCTCATCCCGAACCGGCGGCCATCCACTGGTTGGGCGCGGACGAGCCCTGGTCGAACGCTAGCGAGCTCGGCTCCGCCGCCATGGTGGCAGATCAGGACACGGACAATCTGCAGCGTATCCAGCGCGGGCTACGCGCTTCGAAAAAGCCCAGGGCCACCTTCGCGCGCTATCAGGAAAGCCGAATCCGGCATTTCCACGAAACGCTCGACGCCTACATGGCCCGCTGACGGCCCCGATTGATCCCGGCCGATCATGCTCGCGTCCGGCGACGCTTGCCGGTCTCGCCGCCACCCACACCGTGATGGAGATTCAGGCCCGATGGACAGACTTTTTTCACTGGAGGGCCGGACGACGCTCATCACAGGCGGATCGCGCGGCATCGGCGAGATGATCGCCGAAGGCTTTTTGCAAGCCGGCGCCAAGGTCTATATCTTCCTGGCTTCCACCGTCGGCGACTCTGTGCTGGGTTCGACGATCGTCGTGGACGGCGGCGCGGCCTACACACACAGCGTCACGGGCTAGACGGCAATGGCAAGCGAGACGTCCGGGCCGCCATCCTCGATGAATAGCCTTCGATCCGAGTGGCTGTTTTCCCTGTATCTGGATATCGGCTTCGACCGGCTGCAGAAAATCGGAGCCGCGCCGATCGGCTGGCGCGGCATCTATCCGGTCGACGGCGGTTATTTCGAAGGCCCCAGACTTGGCGGCAAGGTCCTGCCCAACGGCTCGGACTGGGTGACTCG
Organism: Caulobacterales bacterium; assembly: GCA_038227865.1. Classification (GTDB taxonomy): domain Bacteria; phylum Pseudomonadota; class Alphaproteobacteria; order Caulobacterales; family Caulobacteraceae; genus Acaudatibacter. Next base: position 95,287 of record JBBRPO010000010.1, on the reverse strand, counting down.
CCGAGCAGACGGCGCCACCCTCCTCGATGTCCGGCTTGGGCTGATGACAACTGACGGCGCCACAATCGCGATGAGTTACACGGGCCTGTTCTCGATCGTCGACAGCGCCGCCGAGCGCTATCGCAAGGGCGAGCCGGTCGCTTATGGCGAGTCCTATGTCCGCACGACGCCACGATTCGAAACCGCCGATCCGCGCTATGACTGGCTCAACCGTATCGTCGCCGTCGCCAAGGGCGGCCCCCCTGGCTCATCACCGACCTATGAAGTGTTCGCCATTCTCTGAGGCCGAGGCCTCAGAGAATGGCGCCGGTCAGGTCGTGCGTCACTGTCAGGCGGGTGAACCCGCCGGGGGTCGGGGCGAGTTAGCGCGCGGCGTCCTTGGCCTTGTCGCCGGCTTTCTTGGCGGCGTCGCCCGCGGCTTCGGCGTTGGCGCCGGCCTGCTTCGCCTCGTCATTGGCCTGTTTGGCGGCCATGGACGCATCGGCGGCGGTATTGCTCGCGGCGGCGGCGGTCGCGGCGGTGCTCGCGGCATTCTGGGCGGCGGCCGCGGCGTCGGCGCTGGCGCTGGCGGCTTGCGTGGCCTGATCTTCCTTCTTTTGGCAGGCACAGGCCAACAGGCTGACCGCGGCGATGGTGGCGATGGTCATGATACGCATGCTTTTCTCCTTTTGAGCTTTGTCGCGGCTTAACGCGCGGCGGAGCGATTGGATGCGTCGCCGGGGCAGGCGCCCAAGACGGAGGCGTAAGGACCCCGGGACTACTTCCCTAGCCAGCCGTAGGCGACCTCCACCAGGGTTCCGTGCCGGCCGTCGTCTTTCCTTTGACCGATCAGGACGCCACCGAGTTGCTCATACAGAGACCGGGCCGGGAAGTTGTCGCGGGGCACCCAGAGCGTGAAACCCTTGAGGCCTCGATCTTCGAGATCGCGCATCATGGTCGTCATCAGGCCCACGCCGAGCCCGCGCCGCTGGGCGGTCTTGAGCACATAGACGGCCGCGACCTCTCCGGCGTAACCCACGGCGGCGAAGTGCTGACTGCGCTGTTCGCCGCACGAGGCGAACGCGACCAATACGCCCGCCCCCTCCGCCACATAGGTCGTCGCCAGATATCCGGTTTCGCCGGAGAGAATCCGACGCCAGGCTTCGGTCCTGGCGTCGGCGGTCAGAGCGTCGAGCATCTGTTCGGACATCAGGCCGATATAGGTCTCGCGCCAAGTCGTCTCATGGACCTCGGCCAGCGCCGCGGCGTCCGCAAGCGTGGCGCGCCGGATCGTATATTCCGTCTGTGTCACAACGACGCCTCCACCCTGGCTCTATCTTTCAGCCAGACTAGCACACCGGATTGTCGAAGGTCAGCGCCAGCGTTCCGCGCGAGCCATCCCGTAGTTGGCGAGCACGTAGGGCCAGGGAATGATGATGAGGAAGATCACCGCCATCAGGCACTCGTTAGCCGTCTCCAAGCTATCGCCATCCAGCTGATGGGCGTTCGACAGCGGCAGCGCCACAACGATCAGCCAGATCGCCTTCCAGGCCAGTTCGAACAACAGCAGGGGCAGCATCCGCAGCGGATAGCGAAGCCCGAGGATCGCCAGGGCCGACAACGCCGCCAGCATGCAGCGGACGACGCCGTGCATCAGTTCCCAAGGTTTGTCGTGGTGGATGATCCCGGGCCATATGGTCAGGCCGAGCCCCACGACAAGAACAAGATAGCCGGCCCTCAGTCCGTGGAGGCGCCATACCGGCGGCTGGGTGATGTCGGCGGTCATCGCGGCTACTCGACTTCCTTGAGGATTTTCTCGACGGCGGTCAGCCGGGTCCTGACGTCGGCGAGCGCCGCCTGGATGGAGGACAACGCCACCACGGTTTCGGTCTCGGCCACCGCCGCTTTTTCCGCGATCAGGCGATATGCGTCGTCATTGGCGAGGCGCGCCCGTGCCTGCAAAACAGCCGAAACATAGCGCATGCCAAAGACGACCAGGATCGTCGCGAACGGCAGACATATGGAAAACAGATAGATAGGTGCGGACATTGGGGTTCCTCTAGGTCTCGGGTTTGGTGGTCAGGGATTTCGCCGCCTCGGCAATCGCGGTCGGCGTGAGGTCGAGGCCGAATTCGGCGGCTTCGAAATAGTTGAGCGCCTTGCCGTCGCGAGACAGCTCAAGCTGGCTGGTGACGAGGCCGGCCTCTTCCAGCTTCTTAAGATGCAGGTGCAGCAGCGGGCGGCTGATGCCGATCTCCCGCGCCAGCTGGCTGACATAGTTGCGCCCGCCCGAGGTCAGAGCCGCGATAATTCGCAGTCGGTGCGGGTTGGCCAGCGCCGCTAGCATGGCCAGCAGCCGGTCCCCCTCGGTCAAAATGTGCGAGTTCGATTTCATATGTAAGAAATATCTGACGCATGTCAGAGAGTCAAGTGACATCAGCCGCCACGGTTGCCGGGCAGGCCAATTCTGACTACGGCCTTGTCGTCCAGAAGAACCGCCGCGACCAAGGGCGGGGGTCAGGGAGATGAATGTGCTGTCCTATGGCCGGACCCGAGAGCCTGCCACCCGAAATCTTCACCGACGCGCATCGCGATCGCGTCCTGGGTGTCGGCTGACCGCGTGACCCACCCGACGCGCCCCGACATCCGCCGCCCCGGCGCCATCGACGCCGGCTGGCTCACGACCGTCCTGCAGGGCGCGGGCGTCGACGCGGTGGTGAACAGCTTCACCGCCGCCAGCGTCGGCACCGGCCAGATCGGCGAGAGCGTCCGGTTCGAACTCAACTACCTTCGGGCCGGCGTCGACGCTCCCGCCTCCCTGGTCGGTAAGTTTCCGTCACCCAACAGCGAGAGCCGCGAAACCGGCGTCAAGCTTGGTAATTACCTCCGCGAGGTGCGTTTCTATCAGCAGCTGGCGCCGAAGGCCCTGATCCATACGCCGCACTGCTATTTCACCGACGTCGACGAACAGACCAGCGAATTCGTGCTGATCATGGAAGATCTGGCGCCGGCCGAGCAGGGCGACCAGCTCAAGGGCGTGACCCTGGAGCAGGCCAGGCTGGTGGTCGTGGAAGCGGCCAAGCTGCATGCCTCGCATTGGGCGGACGACGGCCTCGAAGCGCTGCCGTGGGTGTCGAACACCAAGGCCGCGCCGCCCAGCGTCGTCACCAACGAGATGGTGACGGCCCTGTGGATGGGGTTCAGGGATCGCCATGGCCCACGGTTGCTGCCGCATTGGATCGAAGCCGGGGAGCGGCTGTCGGCGCGGTATTCCACGCTTGCAAGCCGGCACGACGGCCCGCGATGCCTGACCCACAATGACTATCGGCCCGACAACATGATGTTCGCCGGCGATCGTGGCGGCTATCCGGTCACGGTGCTGGATTGGCAGTCTTTCGCCTATGGCGCCGGCGCCACCGACGTGGCCTATTTCCTCGCCGGGGCGCTGCCGCCGCAAGTCCGCCGCGCCCATGAGCCGGAGTTCCTGGCGCTCTACCACCAGACCCTGATCGGCCTTGGCGTGTCGGGCTACGGCATGGATGACCTGAAACGACACTACGCTCAGGGCGGCTATCTGCTGTTTCTCACCGCCTTCTTCGCCTCGATGATCGTCACCCAGACCGAGCGCGGCGACCGGATGTTCCTGCGCATGCTGGGGTCGGCGGCCGACCACATGGCCGACCACAACGCGTTCGACCTAACCTAGCCTATCGCCCGCGCCGCCAGGTCGCGCCAGAGCCGGCCTTCCCGCTTGAACTGTGGATTGGCGCCGTTGATGCGGCGGTCCATTTCCACGACCGCCTCCCGCGCCTCGGCGGTCCGGCCGGTGTGGGCGAGGAAGGCCGCATAGCGGCCGAGGCCTTCGAGGCCCGGCAGGCGGCCGGCGGCCCACTGGTAGGCGGTGTCGGCCTCGGTCATGCGGCCCAGTCCCTCGTAGGCGCGGCCCAGCGCCAGGGCGGCCTGGGGGCTGCGGCCCTTGTCGGCGTCTTCGCCCAGCCGGCCCAACAGGGCCAGGGCCTCGGTATGGCGGCCCAGTTCGATCAGGGCCATGGCGCGGCCCAGCAGCAGTACCGGATCATCGGCGTGTATGCCCGTGGCCGCCTGGGCGTAGAGACGTTCGGCCTCATCGTGATGGCCGAGGCTTGCCGCCGCCTTGGCCAGGCGCATCTGGTTATGGACCGTGAGCGTGTCGTCGGTGGCGGCCTTCGCCTCGCGATATTCCCGTGTCGGATCTAGCGTCTCGCGCGCGCTCTGGACCGCCCGTCGGGCCGTCGCTCCTCCAGCCATGGAGGGCAGGACGATGGCCACCAGATAGATGATGCCGCCCAGCGTCGGAATCATCAGAATGATCATCAGCCAATACAACTGCTGGCCCGTGCGCACCACGTGCACACACAGGGCGATGGAGAACAGCAGGGAAAGGCCGAAAGCCGGCAACATGGTTGGTTTCCTTGTCGGTCTCCCCATAAAGGGAAGCGCAAGCGGAATCTCAACCTGAGCGCGAATTAACGCCATTACCAATCGGGAGAACGACATGGCGGATTCGCTGATCGAACTGAAGCGCGATGGCGCCATAGCCACCGTCACGCTCAACCGCGCCGAGCGGCGCAACGCGATCAACGCCGACATGATGCGCGAGCTTATCCGAATCAGCGAGGACTTCGCGGCCGACGAACAGACGCGGGTGGTGATCTTCCGGGCGGAGGGTGGCGACTTTTCGGTCGGGGCCGATCTGGCCCAGCCGCCATCTACCATCGGCCCGGCCTCGCTGCTGATGCGCCGCCGGGCGGCGGAACTGGGCGCCACCCTGATGCGAAGCCTCCAGGAAATCCATCAGCCGACCATCTGCGCGGTCAAGGGCGTGGCGACCGGAGCCGGCGCCTGCATCGCCTCGGCCTGCGATTTCCGCGTCGGCGCCGACACCACGCGGCTGGGCTATGGCGAGGTCAAGCTGGGCATCAACCTGATGTGGAACGCCGCGCCGATCTGCGTTCACCTGGTGGGGCCGGCCCGGGCCAAGCGGATGATCATGACCGGCAAGCTGTTCGAAGCCGACACCCTGGAGCGTTGGGGTTTTCTCGACGAGGTGGCGCCCCTGGCCGATCTCGACGCGCGCGCCCTGGCCTGGGCCGAGGAATACGCGGCCCTGCCCCCGATGGCCGTGCAGATGATCAAGCGGGGGATCAATCAGGTGACCGGGGCGCTGGACCGGGCGGTCATGCACATGGACGGCGATCAGTGGCTGCTGGCCTCGATGTCGGACGACTATCGCGAGGCGGTGTCGGCGTTCTTCGAGAAGCGACCGCCGACCTTCACCGGAAACTAGGATGTTCGACGCCCGCGACCTTTAACGCGTCCTTCATCCAGGCGCGCCAAGAAGACGAGTCATTCTTCAGGAGGCGCCCGTGAGCCTAACGCCCGACCGTATTCTGGTCGGCGACTGTATCGAGCAGATGAACGCGCTGCCCGAGAAGTCCGTCGATCTGGTGTTCGCCGACCCGCCCTACAATCTACAGTTAGGGGGTGATCTGTTGCGCCCGGACAACTCCAAGGTCGACGCGGTCGACGACCATTGGGACCAGTTCGCTTCGTTCGAGGCCTATGACACGTTCACCACCGCATGGCTGGTGGCGGCGCGGCGGGTTCTCAAGGACGACGGCGCCCTGTGGGTGATCGGCAGCTATCACAACATCTTCCGGGTCGGGCGCTGTCTGCAGGACACCGGCTACTGGATCCTCAACGACGTGATCTGGCGCAAGGCCAACCCGATGCCGAACTTCAAGGGCACGCGGTTCACCAACGCCCACGAGACCCTGATCTGGGCCGCCAAGGGGCGCGGCTCGCGGCGCTATCGGTTCAACTATGACGCCATGAAGATGGCCAATGACGAGGTGCAGATGCGCTCGGACTGGAGCCTGCCGCTGTGCACGGGCGAAGAGCGGGTCAAGGACGAAACCGGCGCCAAGGCCCATCCGACCCAGAAGCCCGAGGCCCTGCTGCACCGGGTGATCCTGGCCTCGAGCGAGGTCGGCGACGTGATCCTCGACCCGTTCTTCGGTGTCGGCACCACCGGCGCGGCGGCGCGGCGGCTGGGCCGGCGGTTCATCGGCATCGAGCGCGAACCGAAATACGCGGCCCTGGCCGAGGCGCGGATCGCCAAGGTTACGCCGGTCGCCCCGGCCGACCTCGACGTGATGGGGTCCAAGAAATCCGAGCCCCGCGTGCCGTTCGGCCAGATCGTCGAGGCGGGCCTGCTCAATCCCGGCGACACCCTCTGGTGCCCAAAGGGTCAGCATCAGGCGCGGGTGCGGGCCGACGGCAGCCTGATGGTGGGAAGCCTGACCGGCTCGATCCACAAGATGGGCGCCATCGCCCAGGCCCAGCCCGCCTGCAACGGCTGGACCTATTGGCACATCCGCACCGACAAGGGCCTCGCCCCGATCGACGTGCTGCGCGCCAAGGTGCGCTCAGAGATGGTGGGGTAGCGGCTCAGCCCGCCGCCAGCTCGATCGCTTTACGAAACACCGTGGGTGTGTCGGCCAGGGCCGTGGCGTGGCGCGTCCAGATCAAGGTAGCGGAGCTAGCCGGGGCAGGGGCCGTCAACACGCGCAGGTCCAGCGAGAAGTGGGTGAAGACATGGGCGACCGCGCCGATATCCCGCCATGGCGCTTGCGCAGGCGCGTGGGCCCTCGCCTCGGCCAAGGTCCAGGGCGTCTCGCGCCAGGGCGTGGTGGGCAGACCCAGCATGCCGCCCAGCAGCCCCTTCGGCGGACGGCGGACCAGCGCCACCTGATCTCCCCGGGTCAGAATGAACACCACGCCGTGCCGATGGGGTCGCGCCGCCTTGGCCGTCTTGCGGGGAAAGGTCTCCTGCCCGCCCAGGCCAAAGGCCTTGCAGTCGCTCCTTATGGGGCAAACTAGGCAAAGCGGCGCGCGCGGCCGGCAGATGGTCGCGCCCAGATCCATCAGCGCCTGAGCCCAGTCGCCGGGGCGTTGCCCGGTGACGAAACCCGCCGCCAGCCGGCCGAGCTCGGGCTTGGCGGCCGGCGTGGGCGTCTCGACTGCGAACAGCCGCGACATCACCCGCTCGACATTGCCGTCCACGACGTTGGCCGGCCGGTTGAAGGCGATGGCCGCCACCGCCGCGGCCGTATAGGCGCCCAGCCCCGGCAGGGCGCGCAAGCCGGCTTCGTCGCCCGGAAACACGCCGCCGTGGTCCGCGGTCACGGCGCGGGCGCAAGCCAGCAGGTTGCGGGCGCGGGCATAGTAGCCAAGCCCGGCCCAGGCGGCCATCACCTCGCCATCCTCGGCGGCGGCCAGGGCGCGTACGGTCGGCCAGCGGCTGGTGAAATCAACAAAATAGCGCGTGGCGTGGGCGACGGTGGTCTGTTGCAGCATCACCTCCGACAGCCAGACGCGATAGGGGTCGGGTGTCTGGCCGGCGGCGGCCCGCCAGGGCAGGCTTCGGCCGTGGGTGTCATACCACGACAGCAGTCGGGTTCGGATTCGCGGGACGGACGCCATCGTCACGCCTATAACAGGCTTATGCGCCGCGCTCTGCCCAGCCCCGAGGAAACCGTCAGGATCCTGGCTCGCCGCCGGACCCGGCCGATACCGGGCCCGCCCCCCGGCGCCGGCCGGGCGTTGATCAAAGCGCTCAAGACCCTGGAATCGCGGTTCGGCCAGGGCGTCGATGGGCTGAAGGCGCGCTGGCGCGAAATCGTCGGGGCGGAGTTGGCCCGGCGAACCGAGCCCACCAAGCTGGTCAAGCCCAGGACCGGGGGCGGCGCGAGCCTGGAACTGCGGGTCGAAGGACCATCGGCGGCAATCATTCAGCACCGCGCGCCGGATATCCTGGACCGGGTCAATCTGTTCCTGGGCGCGGGTGCGGTGGTCAAGCTGCGTATCGTCCAGGGTCCGCTGCGCGGCGTCGTCAAGCGAGGCGGCCCGACCCCAGGCGGGGCGCGCCGGCGCCTGCGGCCGCCCTTGGACGCGGCGGCGGAACAGGCGCTGGCGGCCGGGCTGGAGGGATTTGCCGAGGGACCCCTCAAGGCGGCCCTGACGCGGTTAGGGCGAGAGGTGATGCGCGACGCCCGTCCGGAAGTCTGACTTGCGCGACCTCGGTCGTTTGGGTCACAAACAGGCCTTAAGATAGCCAGGAGATTCCCGGCTAAATCCATTGATGTCTGGCACAGGCGCCCAGAAGGATCACGTCCGCATGAGAAAGCTTTTCACCCTGCTGGTTGGCCTTACACTGACAGTGGCGCTGGCGGCCTGTCAGAAACCGGCCGGTGACGCCGCCACGGCCGACGACATGTCGCTCGGCTCACCGACGGCGAAAGTGACGATGATCGAATACGCCTCGGTGTCCTGCCCCCACTGCGCGCGCTTCCAGAACGAGGTGTTTCCCGCCTTCAAGACCAAATATGTCGATACCGGGCAGGTGCGTTACGTGGCGCGCGAGGCGCTGACCGGCGACCCGGCGATCGCCGCGGCGGGTTTCCTGATGGCCCGGTGCGCCGGCAAAGATAAGTATTTCCAGGTGGTTGACGCCATCTATCATGCCCAGACAGAAATGTTCACGGCTGGCGACCCCCATGCGGTGCTGCTTAATATCGCCCGGTCGGCCGGCATGAGCGACAGCCAGTTCGACAGCTGCATCAAGGACGAAACCGCGCTCAACGCCCTCAACGCCCGGTGGGAGCGCTATGTGAAGGACGACAAGATCACCGGCACGCCGACGTTCGTGATCAACGGCAAGGTCTATGACAAGGGTGAGATGAGCCTGGCCGAACTCGACACCGCCGTGGCCGAGGCCAAGGCCGCCGGGAAGACAGCCTCTTGATCGGGCTGTCCGTCCGGAGCGCCGCCCGCGCCTTCGGGGCCGCCGTCGCGGCGGCCGCCCTGGCGACCGCCGGCGCCCAGGCCGCCGCGCCCACGCCCTCCCCAGGGGAAATGGCGCTGGGCGATCCGCGCGCGCCGGTGACGGTGGTCGAATACGGATCGGTTGGGTGTCCGCATTGCGCCGAGTGGGCCAATGAGGTGTTTCCGGAGTTCCGCCACAAATACGTCGACACCGGCAAGGCGCGCTTCGTGTTTCGCGAGATGCTGACGGGCAACGGCGCCCTGGCCGCGGCTGGGTTCCTGACCGCCCGCTGCGCGGCGCCCGACAAATATTTCCAGGTGATCGACGATGTTTTCGCGCGGCAGGCGGAGATCGGCCGCGTCGGCGTCAAGACCTTGGTCGAGATCGCCGCGCACGCCGGTGTCGCTGAGAGCCGGCTGACGACTTGCCTGAAGGATGACGGCGCCCTGAAGGCTCTTGCTGCCCGGACCGAGGCGGACGCCAAGGCCCACGGGGTTGAGTTCACGCCAACCTTCTTCGTCGATGATAAGCGGCTGGATGGTGGCAATACGCTGGAAAATCTCGAAGCCGCGATCGCCCGCGCCCGCGCCGGCCACTAGAGCGGGCGAAGACCAGCGCCGTGCACTTTTCGAGGCTCCGCCTCTCTGGCTTCAAGTCCTTCGTGGAGCCCACCGAGTTTCATATCGAACCCGGGCTGACGGGGGTCGTGGGTCCCAACGGCTGCGGCAAGTCCAACCTGCTCGAGGCGCTGCGTTGGGTTATGGGGGCCAATTCGGCCAAGGCCATGCGCGGCGAGGGCATGGATGACGTGATCTTCTCGGGATCGGGCAAAAGACCCGGCCGCAACCACGCCGAAGTAACCCTGACGGTCGAGAACCCCGGCGCCGGCGCGCCGGTGCGCTGGGCCGGAGAGCCGGCGCTCGAAGTCACGCGCCGGATCGATCGTGGGGCCGGATCCACCTACAGGATCAACGGCGTCGAGGTGCGCGCGCGCGATGTGCAGCTGTTGTTCGCCGACGCCTCCACCGGGGCCAATTCGCCGGCCCTGGTGCGCCAGGGCCAGATCTCGGAGCTGATCGCCGCCCGGCCCCAGAACCGGCGGCGCATTCTTGAGGAGGCGGCGGGCGTATCGGGCCTCTACGGTCGCCGACATGAGGCCCAGCTGCGAGTGCGAGCGGCCGAGGCGAATCTGCTGCGACTGGATGATCTGGCGCGGGAGTTGGAATCCGGTTTGGGCCGCCTACGGCGGGAGGCTCGGACGGCGGCGCGATACAAGAAGCTGGCGGCGGAGATCCGCGGACTGGAATCCGCGGTGCTCCACGCGCGCTGGACGGAGGCAGTGGCGACGCTTGAGGCGGCGCGAGGGCAGGCAACCCTTGCCCGCGCAGCCGTGGAGACGGCGACCCGGGACGCGGCGACAGCCGCGACGACCGCCCTGAACGCCCAGGATGGATTGCCGGCGCTCCGGGACGAGGCGACCGCGGCGGCGGCGGTGCTCAATCACCTGGCCATCGAGAAGGATCGGACCGACCGGGCGCTGGAGAGCGCAAAGGCGGATTTGAAACGGCTGAAAGACCAGCTGGGGCGCATTGCCGGTGATCTTGAGCGCGAGAGCCGGACGGCTCTCGACGCCGCGGGGGCTCTTGAGCGCCTCCAGCGGGATCTGACCCAGGTGGAGTCGGAAATCGCGGCGGCCCCCGAGCGCACGCCCGAACTGGAGGCGGCGGCCAGGATGGCGGATGTGGCGCGCGCCGGCGCGGAGACCGCCCTGGAGGCCGCGGCGGCCCAGGTCGCGGCGGCTCACGCCGAAGCCAGGACGGCCCGCAGCCGGCTGGAAGAGGCCAGGACCCGGTTGGCGAGAATCGCCGGAGCCTTGAATCAGGCCACGATCGAGCGACGGAGTCTGGAACCGGCGGCGAACCCAGCGCTTATGGCGGCCGAGGCGGCCGCGGCCGGTGCGACCCAGGCCTTGACCCAGGCCCGCGAAGACCTGGAGAGCGCCGAGCGGCTGCGCGCCGAAGCGGCCCTGGCCGAGGGCCAGACACGCCTTTCGGCCCGGGCGACCGAGGACGAACTCGGCCGCAAGCTGGCCGAGGCGCGGGGACTGGCGCGACTGATGCCAACGGCGACGAAGGGCGGGTTCGCGGCGGTTCTCGACCAGATCTCGGCGGTCGACGGGCTGGAAGCGGCCATGTCGGCAGCGCTTGGCGATGATCTGACGGCGTCGCTCGACCCCCGCGCGTCCAGTTTCTGGGCCGGCCACGACGGCAACGCATACCTTGATCCGCCCATCTGGCCGCCGGGGGTGACGCCCTTGGCGCCTTCGATCATCGCGCCAGCCCAACTTGGGGCCAGTCTGGCGCTTACCGGACTGGTGGACCGGGCCGACGGGGCGCGGCTTCAGGCCCAATTGCCGCCCGGCGGGCGGCTAGTCTCCCGCGAGGGTGATCTCTGGCGCTGGGACGGGTTCACCGTAAAGGCCGAGGCGCCCCGACCGGCCCAGGTGCGTCTGGAGCAGAGAAGTCGACTGACGGCGCTGGAGGCTGAGATCGCGGCCCTTCAACCCGCCGCCGCCACGGCCAAAACGACGCTGGAAGAGGCGGTGGCGCGGCTGGCCGGCGCCGAGCAGGCCGTGAAGCTGGCGCGCGCGCGGCCGAGGCCAGCGGAGCTGGAGGTGGCGCGAGCGCGAGACTCGGTGGAGCGCCTCAGGTCGGAACAAACGCGGCGCGAAGCCCGGACGCAGGCGCTTGATGAGACTCTCGATCGGCTGGCGGCCGAGCGCCTGGAGACGGCAGCCGCCCTGCAAGGCGCCGAGACCGCGGTGGCCACCCTGATCCCGGACGCGGCCGGCGCAGACCGCCTGACCCGGGCCCGGGACGCCGCCGCGCGCGCGCGGGAGATCGCCTTTACCGCCCGCGCGGCGTTTGATCGCGAGACCGCGGCGCGGAGCGGGCGGGCGCGGCGGCTCGAAAGCCTGCGGCGCGATCACGCCGACTGGACCCGCCGCGCCGAGACCGCCGCGGGGCGGCAGGCCGAGCTCGAGAAGGAGCAGGAGCACACGGCGGCGACACTTGACGAAGCGCGGCGAGCTCCGGAGGCGATCGAGGCGCGCCGCGCGCTGCTTCTGGACGAGGCGGCCAGCGCGGAGGCGCGCAAATCTCGCGCCGATGACGCCCTCGCCGTCGCCGAGACTGCCCGCGCCGACGCGGATCGCGCCGCCAGGGCCGCCGACGCCCGCGCCGCCGACGCCAGGGAGGCCCGGGCGAGCGCGGAGGCGCGGCTGGAGGCCGCCCTGACCCGGGTCGACGAACAGGCGCTGGCGATCCGCGAGGCCTCGGGCCTTGAGCCGGCGGATCTCGGTCAAAAGCTCGCCGAAGACGCGGTAGCCCTGCCCACCGGGGTCGCCGGGGCGGAGACCCACTTGGCCGCCCTGGAGCGGGAGCGGGACGCCCTGGGGGCGGTGAACCTGCTGGCCGAGGACGAGGCGGCGGAATTGTCGGCCCGTCTGGGCGTGATGGCCAATGAGCGCGCCGACCTGTCGGGCGCCCTGGCGCGGCTGGGCCAGGCGATCGAAGAACTCAACGCCGAGGGCCGCGAACGGCTGATGGCCGCCTTCGAGGTCATCGACGGCCACTTCCGCGACCTGTTCACCACCCTGTTCCAGGGCGGCGCGGCCGAGCTGCGTCTGGTGGAATCGGCTGATCCACTCGAAGCCGGGTTGGAAATCCTCGCCTGTCCGCCCGGCAAGCGCATGGCGGTGATGAGCCTGATGAGCGGCGGCGAACAGGCGCTGACCGCCGTGGCCCTGATCTTCGCGGTGTTCCTGGCCAACCCCGCACCGATCTGCGTGCTCGACGAGGTCGACGCGCCGCTGGACGACGCCAATGTCGAGCGATTCTGTGACCTACTGGCCGAAATGCGCCGACGGGCGTCCACCCGGTTCCTGACCATCACCCACAACCCGTTGACCATGTCGCGAATGGATCGGTTGTTCGGGGTGACCATGCGCGAACGCGGCGTCTCGCAACTGGTGTCGGTCGACCTGCGCGAGGCGGAGGCCCTGGCAGTCCAATAGGGTGGAACCATATTTTTACATATAAAACAGTTACTTAAAGGCAATTCACCCAGTCTTGACGCACCGCACCCACGTCTATAGGTTCCGCCGCGACTTGGCCGGGGTGCGGCAGGGGTGAAATCGGGTCACCGGAATGATCCCATGACGTCCACGCCGCCACATCAAACGGAACATAACAAACACCCGGAGGCCGGCCAGGACCCGCTTGGGCGCCTGGATCACGACCTCGAAGCGTTCGAGGCCGGGCGGCGCAGGACGCCATCCGCCACCGGTCTGGGTGGCGCGGCGGGGGACGGTTACCGTGTTTTGGGCCAGATGCTCGGCGGTGTGCTGGGCGGCGTTGGCCTGGGATGGTTCGCCGATCGCCTGGCTCACACCAGCCCTTTGGGTCTGGTCAGCGGGCTGGTGATCGGTTCGGGATTGTCGATCTGGTCGACGATCCAGACCGCCTCGCGCATCGGCGCGGCGGCAAAGACAAAGCGGGGGACGGTTGATCCGGCTCCCATTGACGACGACGACGACGCTTAAAGGTTTAAGAAGCACCTATGGCCGCTATAGAGCCGATGGAACAGTTCCTGGTCCGCAGATTTGTGGACTTCCCCCCCATTCCGGTGCCCGGTCTGGGCATGATCGACCTGTCGATCACCAATTCGGTTCTGTTCATGATGATCGCGGCGACGCTGATCTGTGTGTTCTTCTTCGCCGCCACCAAGCGCGAATTGGTGCCCGGACGCCTCCAGGCGGTGGCTGAAATGCTTTACGGCATGGTCGACAATGTTCTGACCGGCGGCATCATCGGCGATCGCGGGCGGCCTTTCCTGCCCCTGGTCTTCACCCTCTTTCTGCTGATCGCCTTTCTCAATCTCCTGGGCCTTGCGCCGGGCGGCTTCACGGTGACCTCGCAGCTGGCCGTGACCGCCACCTTGGCGGTGATGACCTTCCTGATCGTGCTGGCCGTCGGTTTCGCCCGCAACGGCCTGGGTTTCTTCAAGCTGTTCTGGCCATCGGGCATGCACCCGGCCATGAGCGCGTTCCTGATGGTGATCGAGATGATCTCGTTCCTGATCAGGCCCTTCACTCTGGCCCTGCGACTGTTCGGCAATATGCTGGGCGGCCACGTGGTGGTCTATATCTTCGCCACCTTCGTGATCGGCCTCGGCGCTTTTGGCCTGCAGGGGATCGGCCTGAACAATCTGGGCCTGATCGGCTCGGGCATGTCGTTCATGATGGTGCTGGCCTTGACCGCCCTGGATTTCGTCATCGCGATCATCCAGGCCTTCGTCTGGGCCGCCCTTACCTGTGTCTATCTCAACGAGGTCGTGAATCTCGATCACGGCCACTGACTTTCCACTATCGTTCAAACAAGGACTTTCGTTTCCATGAATCCTGAATCAGCCAAACTCATCGGCGCTGGTCTCGCCATGACCGGCCTCATCGGCGCCGGCGCCGGCCTGGGCATCCTGTTCGGCAACTATCTGCAAGCGGCGATCCGCAACCCGGCCGCCGCCGCCGGCGAGCGCACCTATCTGTTCCTGGGCATGGCTCTGGCCGAAACCATGGGCCTGTTCGGGTTCGTGATGGGCCTGCTCATTCTGTTCAAGTAGGTCGGCCCGATGGCCGAACCCACACCCGCCGCGGGCGGCGGTGGCCTGCCCCAGTTCGACCTCGCCCAATGGCCGGGTCAGATCTTCTGGATGCTGGTCATCTTCGTGGTGCTCTATTTACTGTTCTCCCGGGTGTTCGTGCCGCGGGTGGCCGGGGCGATAGACGCGCGCGAGGACAAGATCGCGGGCGACATCGGCGACGCCAAGCGGATGCGTGACGCCGCCAAGGCGGATCTTGAGGCGGCGGCAGGCGAACTAACTGCGGCGCGCGCACGCGCTCAGAAGGTGGCGCTTGACGCCCAGGCCGAGGCCAAGGCGGCCGCGGCGACCCGTCAGGCCGTCGAGGAAGCCAAGCTGGCCGAGGCTTTGGCCGTGGCCGAGGCGCGCATCGCCGCCGCCCGGGCCGAAGCCATGAGCCATGTTCGCACCATCGCCATCGAGACCGCCCAGGCCATGATATCACGGCTGACCGGCGCGGAGGCCACATCGGCCGAGGTCGAGCGGGTTTTGGATACCGCTCTTCCAACCTGACGTTTCGATCCAAACGAGGCTGACTTGCCGTTTCTGACCAATCCCGCGGACGCCGAATTCTGGATCATGATCGCCCTGGTGGTGTTCGCCGGGGTGTTGTGGCGCGCCAAGGTTCCAAGTCTGGCGATGAAGACCCTGGATGACGCCGCCGCCAAGGTTCAGGCCCAGCTCGACGAGGCCGTGCGGCTGCGCGAGGAGGCGCAGGCGCTGCTGGCGCAAATCCAGATCCAGCGGGCCGACACCGACCGCGCCGCCGCCGAATTGCTTAAGAACGCCCAGGCCGACGCCGACCGGCTGCGCGCCGAGGCGGCGATCAAGCTGGAGGAAGACGTCAAGCGCCGAGGCCTGATGGCCGAGCGTAAGATCGCCCTGGCTGAAGCCCAGGCCGCCGGAGAGGTCAAGGCCGCCGCCGCCGACATGGCCGCCCAGGCCGCCGAAGCGGTGCTCAGCGCCCGGATCGCCGGGGCGACCAGCGATCCGCTGATCGACGCCGGGCTTTCAAGGTTGGCGACTCGGTTCTCTTAGAGCGCGACTTCGCTGGCCCCATCGGCCTTGCAGATGAAGCGGCCGCCCACCGAACCGCCCCGCAGATAGATCACCACTTCAGTGGTCTGGCCGGCCTTGGCCAGGCGCGAGCCCAGGCTTATCGCTGTCTCCTCGGCCCTGGCGCCGCTAAGGAAGAGTTGGGGATTTGCCACCCGGGGGTGACTGACGGCCCAGCCATCGGCCATCGGCTGCACGGAAATAACATTGATCATCGTCACGCCTCGCACTTAGAAACCGCCGCTCAGTGGATAAGACGACAGCTGTGTCATACCGCCGCAGACGTGCGGTTGGATGTCTTCAATGGGGCGCTTGCGTGTTCGCGACTCGGGCCACGCCCCGGTCCAGCGCCTCAAGCAATTGCGCCAGGCCGCTGACCGTGTCCTCGCCCAGATGGATTCGCATCAGGCGTCGGCCCCGCTCCGCCAAAACCGCGAAATCACCCTCGGCCTCGGCCGCCTCGATGACGCCAAACGTCAGCTTCCGCCCCGGTACGTGTAGATCCTCGCCGGGCTGAGCGGTAATCTGCAGGAACACGCCGCTGTTGGGGCCGCCCTTATAGGCCTGGCCGGTGGAGTGCAGAAAGCGCGGGCCGAACTGCGCGATGGTGGCCAGACGAAACCGGTCGCGCAGGCGAAGTCTCAAGGTCCGTAGGCTCTCGATATGAGCCGGATTTCGGTCGAGATAGGCGAGCAGGCCCAGATAGTCACCCAGCCGCGCGCGGGCGAAGTGGGCGCCCAGATAGGCCTCCAACGAGGGTTCGGCGACGGCGTCGGTCAGTTGAGCGGCGTTGGCGGGATCGGCGAACAGGGTGATGCCCTCGGCCTCGAACAGCGGCGTCTGGGCCGCCAGGGCTCCGTTTGCCTCATACGCTTCGGTCAGGGCGCGGGTCTTGATCTTGCTGGCCTCGACGTCGGGCTGATCGAAGGGATCGATGCAGATCACGGCGCCGGCCACCGCGGTGGCGATTTCCCAGCGGAAGAATTCCTGGAACAGCGTGTCCCGGCTGGCCAGCGTGATGCGAACGACGGGATGGCCACCAGCCTCCAAAGCGCGGAACAGCCCGTCCCGCGCCGGGTCGTCTTCGCCCTCCAGAGCTATCGAGCAGAACAGGCGATCATGACCATAGACCTCGATCGGACCCGGTGGCTCCTGGTCGATGGGGATCAGGCCCTTGCCGAGTTTGCCGGTGGACTCGGCGATCAGTTGTTCCAGCCAGCCGCCAAGGTCGGCGACGCCATCGGAGGCCATCAGCGTGATCTTGTCGCGGCCAGCCAGGGCGGCGACGCCCATCAGAGCGCCCAGGGTGAAGCCAGGATTGGCGGCGGGCGGCGCGCTCGGTCCACAGGCGCGGACCATCGGGGCCACCGCCTCGAAGATTGCCTTGGCGTCCAGGCCGATGATCGCGGCGGGGACCAGGCCGAAGTTGGAGAGTACCGAATAGCGGCCGCCGATGGATTTCCAGCCTGGAAAGATGCGCCAGAATCCTTGCTCCCTGGCCACCGCCTCAAGTTGCGAGCCGGGATCGGTGATGGCGATAAAGCGCCCGCCCGCCTGGCCCACGCCCAGCGACTGTTCGGCCAGATCGAAGAAGTAGCGATGCAGAACATCAGGCTCAAGCGTCGTGCCGGACTTGCTGGCCACGATGAAAAGGGTGCTCGCCGGGTCGATGATCCCGGCGATGCGGGCGACCTGGACCGGGTCGGTGGAATCGAGGACGAGGAGTTCGGGAAACCCCTTCGGCGCGGCGAAGGTTGCGGCCAGCACCTCGGGACCGAGGCTGGATCCGCCCATGCCCAGAAGCAGCGCGTGCCGGTAGCCGGCGGCGCGGACCGCCTCGCGAAACTGATCGAGGCCGTCGAGATCGACCGCCTCGCCCCGCGCCGCCGCCAGCCAGCCCACCCAGGCGGATTCCGGACCGCCGGTCCACAGGCTGGCGTCGCCAGCCCACAGCCGGCGCGTCCAACCCTGATCGGCTGCCTGGGCCAGGGTTTTGGTCAGGGCTGGCGCCAGATCGGAGGCGGACACGGCCTGGCCGTTGAGCCGGTCTCCAAGGATGGCGGCGCGCTTGCGGGCCACGGCCGCGAGCAGCTGATCGAAAGACTGCGAGAAGCTGGCGACCCCGGCCGTCACCAGGGAGGCGGTCACAGCGGCAAGGCCGAGCCCCAGGCGTTCGGCCTCGGCCAGCACATGGCGCGCGGCCCCAAGGCCTTCGGCTAGGGTCTGGGTCACCGTTCCATGATCGCGAAAGGCGTTCATGGTGGCGGGGGGCATGGTGTTGACCGTGTCGGGACCGATCAGGGTCTCCACATACAATGTGTCGGAGTAGGCCGGATCCTTGGTTCCGGTGGAGGCCCAGAGCAGACGCTGAGGCGACGCGCCGGCCTGTTCCAGCACCTTCCATCGGGGGATGGCGATCAGGTCGAGATAGTGACGGTAGGCGCTCTTGGCATTGGCGATGGCCACCTTGCCGCGCACCGCCTTCAACGCCGCGGCGTCTTCCGGCGAAGCGCCGGCCAGGCGCGTGTCGATGGCCTTGTCGATGACGCCGTCGATCCGGCTGACGAACACGCTGGCGACGCCATGAACCCTGGCGACATCGCCGCCGGCGGCGCGCAGGTCTTCAAGCCCGGCGATATGGGCCTCGGCCACCGCCGCATAGGCCTGAACGCTGAACAGCAGGGTGACGTTGACATTGATCCCCTCGCCGATCAGGGCGCGGATCGCCGGCACGCCGGCCGGGGTCCCCGGCACCTTGATCATCAGGTTGGGGCGATCCACCGCGCGCCACAGGCGTCGCGCCTCGGCCAATGTGCCTTCCATATCCATGGCCAGATAGGGCGAGACCTCCAGGCTGACGAAACCATCCTTGCCGTCCAGGGACTCCCAGAGGGGACGAAGCTGATCGGCGGCGGCCCGGATATCGGCGATGGCGAGGTGTTCGTAGAGGTCGATCACCTCGGCGTCGCCTGCGTCGATCAAAGCCTTGAGGGCGCCGTCATAGGCGTCGCCGCCGCCGATCGCCTTTTCGAAGATCGAGGGGTTGGAGGTAAGGCCACGCAGGCCATCGTCGTCGATCAGGCGCGCCAGTTCGCCGTCTTCAAGAATCCCGCGACTCAGGAAGTCGAGCCAGACGGCCTGTCCGGCGCCGGCCAGGCTTCGCAGGGGATTGGTCATCGCATGGCCCTCGGATCGGTCTGTCGCGGACAGCCAATAGCCTCCGCCCTGGCCGAGGCGCAATGCGACGCAGGTAACCTCGGCCCATATCTATTCAACGGGTTGGAGCTTGCGCGCGTTCCCAGCGGACAGGACGGAAACCGGACCCCCGCGAATAATCGGATCGCGTTTATTTTTTATGGATCCTGGAACACCCCGCCACGCAGCGCATTTAACCTGGGTCTCCCGCCTGCTGTTTCGCCCCCCCCGACTGAAGGTAGGAGACAAGGCCCGGCATGAGCGAAAGCTCTGCCGGGCCTGCTTTTATTTCGGGCTTACCGTCACAATGGCCTTTGGGGAACTTTCCTTCATACCGATTGACAGGCCGGGCGGGAATCGCGTCCTAGCGCGCCATGGACAGTGGCAAGACGGGGGACAGTGGCGAGACGGGGCGGGCCGATCAGGGTGGTGGCGGCGTGATGGTTTTCCCCACCGACAAGCCTTTGCAACTCGATTCCGGCGGCCGGATCGACGGCCTTGAGGTCGCCTACAAGACCTACGGCGCCCTGAACGCCGACCGATCTAACGCGATCCTGGTCTGCCACGCGCTTTCGCTGGATCAGTATGTGGCATCGAGCCATCCGGTCACCGGGCGGCGGGCCTGGTGGCGGACAATGGTCGGGCCGGGCCTGCCGATGGATCCGGAGCGTCACTTCATCATATGCTCCAACGTGGTGGGCGGCTGCATGGGCACCACTGGCCCGTCATCGAACAATCCGGTCACCGGGGCGGCCTGGGGCCTCGCTTTTCCAGTGATTACCATCGCCGACATGGTGCGGGCCCAGGCCATGCTGGTGGAGGCTTTGGGCATCGAGCGGTTGTTCGCGGTGGTGGGCGGCTCGATGGGCGGGATGCAGGTATTGCAGTGGGCGGCCGACTATCCGCAACGCCTGTTCGCGGCGGTCTGTATCGCCGCGGCGGCGCGCCACTCGGCCCAGAACATCGCCTTTCACGAGGTGGGCCGCCAGGCGATCATGGCCGACCCCGACTGGCGCGGCGGCGACTATGCCGCCCTGGGCGTGCGGCCGGAAAAGGGGCTGGCGGTGGCGCGGATGGCCGCGCACATCACCTACCTGTCCGAGCCGGCCCTTCACCGCAAATTCGGCCGCGAGCTTCAGAGCGATGGCCTATCGTGGGGCTTCGACGCCGATTTCCAGGTGGAGAGCTATCTGCGCCACCAGGGCGCCAGCTTCGTCGACCGCTTCGACGCCAATTCCTACCTCTATATCACCCGGGCGATGGACTATTTCGATCTGTCGGCAGGGCGGGGCGGGGTGCTGGCCGACGTGTTCCGCCCAGCGCGGGACGTGCGGTTCTGCGTGTTTTCCTTCACCTCCGACTGGCTCTATCCGACGGTGGAGAGCCGCTCGATCGTGCGGGCGCTGAACGCCGCCGGCGCCCGTGCCAGCTTCGTCGAAATCGACAGCGACAAGGGCCATGATGCGTTCCTGCTGGATGAGCCGGTGCTGTTGTCGGCGCTAGGCGGCTTCATGGCCTCGGCGGCCCAGGCGGCGGGCCTCGCGGGCCAGGCGGCGCCATGAGCGGCGAGGCGATTGCGAGCAGGACGCCAGCTCGGGAGCCGATCCGGGAAGACTTCAAGGAGATCCTGCGTCTGGTGAAGCCAGGATCGCGGGTGCTCGACATCGGCTGCGGCGAAGGCGCACTGTTGGAGCTTCTCCAGCGTGAAAACGCGGTGGACGGCCGCGGCCTGGAGATCGGCGCCGAAGGCGTCTCGGCCTGTCTGGCCCGGGGCCTGGCGGTGGTTCAGGGCGACGCCGACCGCGACCTCGATTATTTCCCGACCCAGGCCTTCGACTATGTGATCCTGTCGCAGACCCTGCAGGCGGTGCTGCGGCCCCGGCATGTGCTGGGCGAATTGCTGCGCATCGCCGACCAGGCGGTGGTGTCTCTGCCGAACTTCGGCCACTGGCGCGTACGGCTCGACCTGTTGACCAAGGGCCGCATGCCGGTCACCGGCGTCCTGCCGGAACCCTGGTGGGAGACCCCCAACATCCACCTCTGCACGGTGCGCGACTTCACCGCCATCTGCGACGATCTGGGCCTGAAGATCGACGCCTGCGCGGCCCTGGCGGCCGGCAAACCGGCGCGGCCGATGGACCCGGCCAGAGAGATCGAGAACTGGCGGGCGGAGGCGGCGCTGTTTCTGCTCAGTCGGCGGGGGTGACGCGGACGGGAGACGTCGCCGCTATTCGCCGATCGCCTCGTCGTCTAGCTCACCGGTGCGGATGCGCAGGGCCGATTCCAGATCGAGAACGAATATCTTCCCGTCGCCGATCTTGCCGGTATTGGCCGCGGCGGCGATCGCCGCGAGGATGGCCGGCGCCCGATCGGTGGACACGGCGATTTCCAGCCGCACCTTGGGGATCAGCCGCACCTCATACTCGGCGCCACGATAGATTTCGGTCTTGCCTTTCTGACGGCCATAGCCGCGCACCTCCGTTACCGTCAGCCCGAGAGCGCCTGCCGCGGTCACCGCATCGACCACTGTGTCCAGGACGCTGGGCTTGATGATCGCGACAATGAACTTCATGGTTCTGGTCCTTTCAGGTTCGCCCCAGGCCCCGACGTTGCGCGCGACCGCCCCGGGAAAGCTATTTTTCCACCAACCGGCGCCGGCGCGAAGCCCGGCAACACTCTTACCGGCGCGCGGGCCGCCCTACCCTTGGGCCGGACGGCGAAGGTTTGTTTTATGGCCTCCATCAGGATGACGCCAGCGAAGCTTGGCCACAGCAAGGCCCCGGCCTGTTCGAAACTCTCCGCCCAGCGCGAGGCCCAGTTCAGGGGCGGCGCATAGAGCGCCCGCGTCCAGCTGACCGGCGAAAGCTCAGCCTCGCGCACCAGCCGCTCCAACTGGCGGCGGCTGAACGGTCGGCCATGGCCAAAGGGGCTGGTCTCGGCGTCGGCCCAAAGGCCGTGGCGGGCGGTGACCGCCAGGATCACCCGGCCGGACGGGGCCATGACACGGCAGATTTCCTCCAGCAACAGCAGCGGATTGTCGCTTTCCTCAAGCGCGTGAACCGCCAGCACCCGGTCGAACAGGGCATTGGGCAGGGGCAGCGCCGATTCCGGCGCCAGACAGGCCCGATTGGCCTCGCCCGCCGGCCATGACTCCACCCCCTGGGAGGCCGGCATAACCGCCACCGCCCGTCGGGCGTCCGGCCCCAGGCCATCGAGAAACGGCGTCGCGTATCCCAGCGCCAGCACATCGAGGCCCCGGGCGTCGCCCCAGGCCTCGGCCACCTTGCGCGACACCATCTGTCGCGCCACGCGCCCCAGCGGCGTGGCGTAGAATTCCCGAAGCTCAAGAACGCCCTGGCGCATGATATATCCGTTGGACCGACAAAGCGTATGTAGGGATTGGCGGCGGGTGTGTCTTGGTTGGGCGTGCTATGGTGGACCAACGACGTCAATTCCAGGCCTTACCATGACCCTCACCGTCCGCCAGTTCCCCTGTTTGTCCGACAACTATGGCTTCATCATCCGCGATGACGCCTCCGGCCAGACCGCCTGTATCGACACCCCCGACGCCGGCGCGGTTCTGGCGGCGCTGAAGACCGAAGGCTGGGGTCTGGATTTCATCCTGAATACCCACTGGCACCCGGACCACGCGGGCGGCAACACCGAGATCAAGGCCGTCACGGGCGCGACGATCATCGGTCCGGCCGAGGTGACGCGGATCGCGCCGCTTGATCGGACCGTGGCCGATGGCGACACCGTGGATTTGGGCGAGACCCGATTCGGGGTGATCGGCTGCGGCGGCCATACCCTGGGCCACATCACCTATTTCGACGCCGCCGACCGGATCGCCTTCGTGGGCGACACCCTGTTCGCCATGGGCTGCGGACGGGTGTTCGAGGGCACCGCCGAACAGATGTGGACCAGTCTGCAGCGCCTGGCGGCCCTGCCCGACGAAACCACCGTCTATTGCGCCCACGAATACACCGCCTCGAACGCGCGGTTTGCCCTGAGTGTGGACAAGGATTCGGTGGTCAAGGCCCGAACCGAGGCGGTGTTCGCGGCGCGCCAGAGAGGTGAGCCAACCGTGCCGACAACCATCGGTCTTGAGAAAGCGACGAACCCATTCCTGCGGGCGCCGCTGCTGACTACCGCCGGTGGGCGTGACTACGAAGCCTTCGGCGCGATCCGGTCCGCGAAGGACAGCTTCAGAGGTTAGCCCGATATATACTGGCCACCGTTGGCGGTAAGGGTGGCGCCGGTGATGAAACCGGCGTCCTCGGCCGCCAGGAAAGCGACACACCGAGCGATCTCGTCGGCCATGCCCAAACGCCCGACCGGAATGCCGGCGATGATCTGATCCAGCACGGCCTTGGGGACCGCGCTGACCATTTCGGTATCGATATAGCCTGGGCAAATGGTGTTGACCGTGATGCCCTTCTTGGCGTTTTCCTGGGCCAGGGCCTTGGAGAAGCCGATCATCCCGGCCTTGGCGGCCGAATAGTTGGTCTGGCCGATCTGGCCTTTCTGGCCGTTGATCGAGCTGATGTTGACGATCCGGCCATAGTTGCGCTCGCGCATGCCCTCAATGACGTTGCGGGTCATATTGAAGATCGAGGCGAGGTTGACGTGGATAACCTCGTTCCACTGCGCCTCGGTCATACGGTGCAGCACCGCGTCGCGGGTTATGCCGGCGTTGTTGACCAGCACATCGATCGGACCCATTTCCGCTTCGACGGTTTTGACCGCCGTGGCGCAATCGGCGAAGGACGATACATTGCCCTTGACCACGAACAGGCCGAGTTCGGTGGCTGCGGCGTTGGCGGCGACCTCGTTGCCGGCGTATCCCGCGGCCACCTTATAGCCGGCGGCGCGCAGCCTGGCGCTGATGGCGCGGCCAATCCCCCGGGTCCCGCCGGTCACGAATGCCACTCTGGTCATCGGTTTCCTCTTCCCAATGTATCGACGTCCCTCTTTGGGGACATGTTAGCCCAACGCGAATCGCACCCGAGCGCAAGCCCCAGTTTCCGGTCCGAGAGTCGACGGCTAGACCGCCTCGATACACATGGCCACGCCCATGCCGCCACCGACACAGAGAGTAGCCAAGCCCTTTTTGGCGCCGGAGCGGTTCATTTCGTGGACCAGGGTAGTCAGGATACGGGCTCCTGAGGCGCCGATTGGATGGCCTATGGCGATGGCGCCGCCGTTGACATTGACCTTGGCGCTATCGAGGCCGAGTTCACGGACGACCGAGATCGACTGGGCGGCGAAGGCTTCATTGGATTCGATCAAATCCAGATCGCCAACCGACCAGCCGGCTTTTTCCAAAGCCTTGCGGGTGGCGGGGATCGGACCAGTGCCCATTATTTCCGGATCGACGCCCGCGTGAGCCCAGGAAGCGATGCGAGCCAGAGGCTTCAGGCCGCGCTTCGCGGCCTCAGCGGCGGTCATCAGCACCAGGGCGGCGGCGCCATCGTTCAGGCCCGAGGCGTTGGCGGCGGTGACCGATCCATCCTTGGCGAAGGCCGGACGAAGACCCGAGATCGCCTCATAGGTGACGCCATGCCGGATGAACTCATCCTGATCGACCACGGTGTCGCCTTTGCGGCCCTTCAAGGTGACCGGCGCGATTTCGTCCGTGAACCTGCCGCTTTTTTGCGCCGCCTCGGCCTTGTTCTGAGAGGCGACGGCGAAACGATCCTGGTCCTCGCGGGTGATCTGCCAGCGCGAGGCGATGTTTTCGGCGGTCTGGCCCATATGGTAGCCGTGGAACGCGTCCCACAGGCCATCCTTGATCATGGTGTCCACGAAACCCAGGTCGCCCATCTTCTGCCCGGCGCGGATATTGGCGGCGTGCGGCGACTGGCTCATGCTTTCCTGCCCTCCGGCCACCACGATCGAGGCGTCGCCAGCGGCGATCTGCTGGGCGGCCACGGCCACCGCGCGCAGGCCCGATCCGCAAAGCTGGTTGAGGCTCCAGGCGGGACTTTCCACCGGAACGCCGGCGTTGACCGAAGCCTGGCGAGCGGGTCCCTGCCCGGCGCCAGCCTGCAGGACCTGACCCATGATCACCTCATCGACGTCGGCCGCGTCGATGCCGGCGCGCGCGATGGCCGCGACAATGGCGACACGGCCCAATTCATGGGCGGGAACCCCGGCAAAGGCGCCGTTGAAAGAGCCGACGGGGGTGCGGGCGGCGGAAACTATGACAATGTCGGTCATGACGATCCTCTCCTGGGAACTGGCCTAAGCGCGTTTCTTTACCAATACCTATAGCACACGGGCGGCCAGTGTCTCGCGCTGTCGTGCTGCAATGCACTAGCGCGAATAGCGGCTTTGGGCGATAGAGGGGGATACGAGGCGGACGCCGACAACCAAGGCCAAGGACCCACATGCCCAGTGATACCGATGTAGGCGCGCAGCGCGCCGGCGGCGAGCGGATCGTTATCCAGAAATACGCCAACCGGCGGCTCTATAACAAGGCCACCAGCAGCTACATCACCTTGGAAGACCTTTCAAAAATGGTCAAAGAGGGCCAGGATTTCGAGGTGCGTGACGCCAAAAGCGGCGAGGACATCACTCGCAAGGTTCTGACCCAGATCATTTTCGAGGAAGAAGGCCGCGGACAGAATCTTTTGCCGATCGCATTCTTGCGACAACTGATCGGATTCTATGGCGATCGGATGCAGGCCTTTCTGCCGAGCTTTCTCGAACTGTCTCTGGATAGTTTCATCCGTCAGCAGGAGCGCGTGCGTGGGCAGATGACGCAGGTGACCCCGCCGACCATGGGCGTGTTCGACGAACAAATCCGACAGAACATGATCCTGTTCGACCGGGCGATGAAGATGTTTACGCCCTTCGCCTTCAGGGCGGAGGAAAGCGCTCCGGCCCCAGCGCCGAAGGCTTCAGCAATCAAGGACGACGACGCCCTGATCGAACTCAAGAAGCAGATGGCGGCGATGCAGGAGCAGCTCGCCGCCCTGAGCAAGGGCTCCTGACGGCGCGCGCCAGATCCCGGAGACCGTTGAAAGTTCCAAGGCGCGAACGCCTTGGAACCGTTTCAGACCCTACGGGTTGCTTGGCGTTTGAGGCAAACCGGCGGGAGCGTAGGCCGTCATACCAAACAGCTTCCGGACATTGGGCGTGCCGTTGCCGTTGAGATAGTTATAGTTTTGGCCGGGCTGGGTGTCTTTGTAGACGCCGTCGTAGCCCGGGATATTGCGATGATAGTACTGTGACGCGGCAGGTGCATTAACACCGCCAGCCTTGGTTTGAGCCGAGCCTATAGAGTAGAGGTAGGAGTTGACATTACCGCGCCTGAAGCCGGATTTCTGAATGAACAGAGCCACCGCGCCGACGAATTCCGGCGACGAAACCGAGGTGCCGATGGTGCGGTAGAATCCGCCGCCCAGACCCACGGCAAAGGCCGTCCGCACCGAGCTGTCATCCAGGCTGCAGGAAAGCGCTCCGCAGTAGGCGCCGGCGTAGCTGAAGCCCAAGCCTCCGACCTGCATGCCGACATCCGGCACGGTGCGGAACTTCGTGGAACCGGTCTTGACCACCGCCTGATAGGAGGGCTGGGCAAAGACAACACTGACACCACCGCCGGGACCCCAATAACCGCCGGAGACATTTGTCCCGAAGCCGTAGATATCATAGGGGGCCTGGGGGTCACCAAACGCGCTCTCACGAACATATGTAGAGTCCAAGGTGACGCCGTCAGACTTAGTCACCAAATTGCCGCCGCCGACCCCGGTAACCGCCGGATCGCTAGATGGCGACTCGACGCTCTTCACAAACTTGGAGGGTTTACCATAGAAATAATTCACTGAAGGGCACGAAACCCCACCCTGATCTCCCGAACTGGCCACAAAAGTTATCCCCTGAAGGTTTCCCTGTTGGAATATTTCGTGTTCGAGCTGAAGAATGTAGGTATAATCTACACCGTTATTGTACGCCGCCGTGTAACCCAATTCGCAACCACCAAAGGAGGAGTTGACAATATCGTATTTGTTACTTTGCACGATCGCGGAATAGCCGTCCATGATGTGGACATCGGAAAGATCGGGAATGCTGAACAGTGTCACCTTCGCGCCAGGAGCGCCGCCAGCGATTTGTTGAACATCCAGGCTGGCCTCGAACGAACCATAGCCGTTATAGACCCCGCCACCATCAATCAGCACCGTATTGACGACAGGGGCTGGCACGCCTGAGACGGCCGTGAAGTTTTCATGATCGAACAGCGCCTGTACGTCGTTTGGGAAAATCAGATCGGCCATGAGAACGGCGGCACGGACACCCGTTCCATCTAATACCGGACTACCATCGGCGGGAGGTATGTAGGACGGATAGTCATAAGCCTGTTTCAGGTCGTCGAACCAATAGGACCCGACGACGCTGGAACGGTTCTCCGGCTGCACCTTGTCAAGTTTTACCGACATCGTATGCATGGGCGGGATGTTGGCGAATCCGACAATCTTCGCGCCTTCCTGTTGCAGGGCGGTGGGAAGAACCAGCTCGCGGTTCGCCGCGATCCGCTCGTGGCCGCCGCCGAGCGCGACGGTGCGCAGTTGGGCGCCGAACATCGCGTTCACGCGCCCGACCGTGCCGGCGACCTGAAGCGTGCGGGAGTTGGTTACCGTGATCTGAAGCCCGCCGGCGCGCAGCGCCGCCTGGACCTTGGCCATCGATTGCGGCGTCGGGCCAAACTTGGCGGCGAACTGGGCCGGCGTCAGCCATTTCAGATACTCGGGCGCACCCTTGGTCTGCTGGGCTTCGAGCATCCGCTCAAGTTCGACCTTGTTACGAAGCGGAAGGACAACCCGAAAATCAACCGGTTTGGACAGAGAGGCCAGAGCCGCGTCCGGCGGAAGCGACTCGGCCAAGCCTGGCGAAGCCATGGCGGCGGCGACCGCGAGCGCGGCCCAGGAAATAGGATGCATTTTTTTCATATGGACGCCCTTGTTTGACCGTGGCGCGCATTAGGCGCGCAATCCTGGGTCGGTGTGTACAGGCGGGGCGTCTGTGCGCCCCCCTAAATGCAGGCTACACCGTCAGCGGAATTGGTCTAGGCGAAAAACTTCACCGACTGTTAAACTTCTCAACACAGACACTAAACTAGGCGGTGATCAGGCGGCCGGTCAGAAAATCGCGTAGCCGCCGTCGATCAGGAAGGTGTCGCCGGTGTGATATTTCGAGGCGCTGGACGCCAGATAGACAGCGACGCCGCCGAAGTCCTCCGGCTCGCCCCAGCGACGGATCGGCACCCGCGAAATGACTTTCTCATTGAATACCGGCGAGGCCTGGGCGCCGGCCGTCATGTCGGTGGCGATCCAGCCCGGCAGGATGGCGTTAGCCCGCACACCCCAGCGGGCGTGCTCGACGGCGATGGCCTTGATCATGGCGATCACGCCGCCCTTGGCGGCGGCGTAGGCCTCGTTGCGGGCCGCGCCATCGACGGCGGCCAGGGACGAGGTGACGGCGATCGACCCGCCTGGATCGCCGGCCCGGGCTCGGGCGACCATGTGCTTGCAGGCCTCGCGGCAGGTGAAGAACGCGCCTTCGAGATTGACCGACATGTTGCGCCGCCAGATCTCCACGGTCATTTCCGAAAACGATCTGGCGCCGGCGCCGATGCCAGCGTTGGCGATCACCGTATCGACGCGGCCCATTGCCACCACTGCTTCGGCCATGGCAGTCACCACCGCGGCCTCGTCCGACACGTCGACCCGTTGCGCGAGGACCCGCACGCCCAGAGTATCCAGCTGACCCTGGGCCGTCAGATTGTGGCCGGCATTGGAGCCCCAGATCACGACATCGGATCCGGCCTGGGCGAGCGCCCGCGCCATGCCAAGGCCGATGCCCCGGTTGCCGCCGGTGATCAGGGACACCTTTCCCTTCAGATTGAACGGCTCGTAGGCCATAGGGTCTCTCCTAAAACAGAACCCTTGGGTTCATGATCCGTCCGGGGTCAAGCGCCAGGCGGAGGGCCCGCAGCGCGGCCACCTCGACCGGACTTTTGTAGAGCAGAGCCTCGGCGGTCTTCATCGATCCCAGGCCATGCTCGGCGCTGATCGAACCGCCCAGGGACACCACAAGATCGTGGACCAGGCGTGCGCCCTGGTCGCGGCGCGCGGCGTGCAGGGCATGATCGCCGCCCGCCGGCGCCAACACGTCGAAGTGGATGTTGCCATCACCCACGTGACCGAAGGCGTCGATGCGCACACCGGGAAAACGAGCCTGCAGATCGCTTGAAGCCGTCTCGAGAAAGGCGGCGATGCGAGAGATTGGCACCGACACATCATGCTTCCAGGCCGGTCCCTCTGGCTTCTGGGCCGCCGACTGACCCTCGCGCAGCGCCCAGAAGGCCGTGGCCTGGGCCTGGCTCTGGGCCACGGCGGCGTCGCCGATCACGCCGTCTTCCAGGGCGGCGTCCAGCAGGCGCTCCAGCGCGGTCTCGGCGGCCCCGGCCCGGGCGCTGGCGATTTCGATCAGCACCACCCAGGGCGAAACCGTTTCAAGAGGGTCACGCACGCCTGGCAGATTGCGAACGGCCAGTTCCACACCCAGGCGACTGATCAGTTCAAAGGCCTCGACCTCGCCGCCCGTCTCGTCCTTGGATCGGACAAGAAGGTCGATCGCCTGGCCCGGTGTCGTCACCGCGACCAGGGCGACGGCCCGGGAGGCCAGCAACGGCGCCAGCTTCAGGGCCGCGGCCGTGACCACGCCTAGGGTGCCCTCGGCTCCGATCAACATCTGCTTGAGATCATAGCCGGTGTTGTCTTTGCGCAACCGTTTCAGGCCATGCCAGATTTGCCCATCGGGCAGCACCGCCTCCAGGCCGAGAACCAGGCCGCGCATGGTTCCATGGCGCAACACGGCCGTTCCACCGGCGTTGGTGGAAATCAGGCCGCCGATCGTGGCCGAGCCCTCGGAGGCCAGATCCAGCGGAAACCGCCGCCCCACAGCCAGGGCGGCGGCATGGGCCTCGGTCAGGGTGACGCCAGCCTCCACAACCATGACATCGTCCAGTCGGTCGACATCGCGCACGGCCCGCAACCGTTCGGTGGACAGCAGAATCTCACCCTGAGGGATCTGTCCGCCCACCAGTCCGGTGTTGCCGCCCTGGGGCGTCACGGCCACGCCCGATCCGGCGCAAATCCCGATCACCGCCGCCACTTGGGCGGTATCGGCGGGCAGGACCAGCAGCGGGGTGGTTCCGCGCCAGCGATCACGCCATTCCACCAGCTTGGGGGCGAGGCGGTCTGGGTCTTCACTCCATCCGACTGGACCCAGGGTGGCTTTCAGGCGATCGAGAACCTCGGGGGAAACGGTATCGGTCATGCTTCGACCCTAATCAGCACAGGACGAGCCGTCACCCCACATGGCCCGCGGCGCGGCGCAGCCGGTCATTGATGGCCTCACCCAGACCCACCTCCGGAATGGGCGACACCGCGATGGCCGTGGGGTTGGCGCGATCGGCGGCGCGCAGCAGGGCGAACAGATTGGCCGCCGCCTGGGTTAGATCGCCGGCCGGGCTGAGGTTGAAGACGCCGGGACCTTCAGGGCCCGCGCCGAAGGCGAGAAAGGCTTCCCCGGCCAGAGGAAAGGCCGCATCCAGCCGAACGGGGGCCGCCGGCGCATAGTGGCGGGTCATGCGTCCCGGAGATCGACCGGCGTCGGCCTCGGCCTCGGCCAGGGGGCCTATGAGGGCTTCGATCTCGACGCGCGTCACCGATCCGGGGCGCAGAAGACGGGGCGGACCGTCCAGCAGCGCCACCACCGTCGACTCCAGACCCACGACGCAGGGGCCACCGTCCAGCGCCGCCGCCACGAAGGCGCCGGTCTCTTCGATCGCGTCGTCAAAGGTCGTGGGGCTGGGACGGCCGGAGCGATTGGCGGAGGGCGCGACCAGGGGGCGACCAAGCGCCCGCAGCAGCGCCTGGGCGACAGGGTGGGCCGGCGCCCTGACCGCGACGGTGTCCAGGCCCGCGCGAGCCAAGTCGCAGACCAACGAAGCGTCACCCACAGGGGCCACGATGGTCAGGGGTCCCGGCCAGAAAGCCTCAACCAGCCGCAGGGCTCGGTCGTCCAGGCGGGCGAACGTCCTGGCTTGATCCAGGCCCGTCACATGGGCGATCAGCGGATTGAACCCGGGTCGGCCCTTGGCCGCGAAAATGCGCGCCACGGCGGCCGGCTCGGCGGCGTCCCCCGCCAGGCCATAGACGGTTTCGGTGGGCATGATCACCAAGTCGCCCTCGGCCAAGGCCGCCGCCGCCGCCCGGGCCAGGTCTTCGGCCGGGATGGTGGTCAGGGCGTCCGACGGGCGGTCAGGGCGACCGACACCGTCACGGCGGCGGGAATTGTGTCGGTGGCTTTCCACTCGCCCTGGCCGACGCCGAACACGAGGCGATTGATGGCCATCGCGCCGCTCATCCTGGCCTGGGACCCGTTGATGGCGAGGCTGAAGGGCAAGGTCACCGGCTTGGCGACGCCGCGAAGAGAGAGGACGCCGGCCGCCTGATAGCGGCCTGGGCCCAGTGTGGTGAAGCCATGGGCGACGAAGGTCGCGCGGGGAAAGGCCGGGGCATTGAAGAACGTCGCCGTGGGCAAGGCCTGGTCGCGGTCGGCGTTCGCGGTCGTCACCGACGCGACATCGATACTGGCCACGACGCTGGAACCGGCCAGATTGGCGGGATCGAAGCGGATATCGGCGTCCCAACGGTGGAATGTACCGGAAAAGGCTTCCCCGGCCATGCTGGACGTGAATCGCACCGAGGAGGCGGCCTTATCGACCACCCAAGCCGGCGGCGGAGCGGCCAGCGCGGCGATGGGCGCCATGGCGGTGACCGCCGCCATCAGGAGTGTCCGCCAGTTCATACGGCCGGGGACCGGAGGAAGGGAACCATGCGGCCCATCACGCCATCCTTGAGCAACAAAAAGTGCCGAAGCGCGGCGGCCACATGCAGCACGATCAGGGCATAGGCCAGCAGAGCCAAAAGACCATGGACGGTCGTGAACCCGTCGTGGGCTTGTTTCATCTGGGCCGGCGGCAGGTTGGCCAGAGGCGCGATCGTCGGCCAATGGACCAAACCGAACAGCATGATCGGCTTGAATCGGATGATCACGCTGGCGGACGACAGCGCCCAGCCACTGAGCGGCATGCCGATCATGACCAAATAAAACAACACATAGACCGCGCCGGCCGCCATCCGCTGCCAACCACTAACGGAGTTCGGCAAGGGGGGTGGCGGCGAGGCCAGACGCCACGCGAGACGCGCGAGGCTTAGCAACAGGACGGTTATGCCGATCGATTTGTGAAGTTGGATCGGGGGTATCTTCGGCAGCCCGCTCAGGCTGTTGAAATACCAGGCGAGGCTGATGTTGGTGACGATCAGGGCCGCGATCAGCCAATGCAGGCTCATCGCCACCCCATTGTACCGGCTTTGCGATCGGATGGGGCGAAGCGACGCCATGCAGTGGACCCTTTGGACAAAGCGCGCCGGGGACGAAGCGCGCCCGATATCACGCTCTGACTTATCGCGGACGCCTAAATTGTTCTAGATAGGCCTCGCCGACAAGACCAAGACCCGAAGGATCGTTCATGAGCTACAAGCCCCCCGTTCGCGACCTCCAGTTCTCCCTGATGGAGGCGGCGGAGTTCGCGCGGCTTGAAGCGGCATTCCCGGCGGCCGACGCCGAGACGGTGGCGGCGGTTCTGGAAGCGGCGGGCTCGTTTTCGGCGGATGTGCTGGCGCCCCTCAACAGACCGGGTGACGTCGCCGGCGCGCGGTTCGAGAACGGCCAGGTCCGCGCCGCGCCGGGCTTTGCAACGGCCTACAAGGGTTTCGCCCAGGGCGGCTGGAACGGCCTTTCCGCCGATCCGCGGTTTGGCGGACAGGGCCTGCCCAAGGCGCTGGAAATCGCCGTCTTCGAAATGATCCAGGCCGCCAACATGGCTTTCGGCCTTTGCCCTATGCTGACGCTCGCGGCCATCGAGGCGCTGAGCACCCATGGCACGGACCGTCAGAAAGCGCTCTATCTGCCGCGGCTGGTTTCCGGTGAATGGACCGGGACCATGAACCTGACCGAACCGCAATCGGGATCGGACCTGGGTGGCATCACCACCCGCGCGGAACCCGACGCCGGCGGCGGCTACCGGCTGACCGGCCAGAAAATCTACATCACCTGGGGCGACCATGACGTCGCTGAAAACATCATCCATCTGGTCCTGGCGCGCTTGCCGGACGCCCCGGTCGGCTCACGCGGCCTGTCGCTGTTCCTGGCGCCCAAGGTTCTGGTTTCCGAGGACGGGTCACTGGGCGTCGCCAACGCCCTTCGGCCGGCAAGCATCGAACACAAGCTTGGCATCCACGCCTCGCCCACCTGCGTGATGCTGTTCGAAGGCGCGAAGGCCGAACTGGTGAGCGCGCCGAACCAGGGGTTGGCGGCGATGTTCGTGATGATGAACGCCGCCCGCCTTCAGGTCGGGGTGCAGGGCGTGGCGATCGCCGAGCGGGCCTATCAGCAGGCCCTGGCCTTTTCCCTGGAACGCAAACAGGGCCGATCGGCCTGGACCGGCGCCTCACCCTCGCGCCTGTTCGACCACCCCGACGTGCGGCGCAGCCTGATGCTGATGAAGGCGCGGATCGAGGCGGCCAGGGGTTTGTGCTTCTCCACCGCCGTCGCGGCCGATCTGGCGCGGTTCGCCACCAATCCGGTGGACCGCGAGGCGGCCCGGATGCGCGAGGATCTGCTGACCCCGATCGCCAAGGCCTGGTCGACCGATATCGGCGTCGAGACCGCTTCGACCGCCCTGCAGATCCACGGTGGCATGGGCTTCATCGAAGAAACCGGCGCCGCCCAGCACTATCGCGACGCCCGTATCCTGCCGATCTATGAGGGCACCAACGGTATCCAGGCCATCGATCTGATGGGACGCAAGCTGGCCATCGGCAAGGGCAAGGCGGTGCGGGAGCTGGTGGCGGAGATCTTTCCCACCGCCTCGGCTCTGAAGAGCGCCGACGATGCCTGGCTGCACACCATCGGCGCGCGATTGGAAGCCGGCCTGGCGGCGGTGCAGTCGGCGACAGGCTGGATGCTTGAGCGCCGCGGTCACGCCCAGCCGGACGCCCTGGCCGGCGCGACGCCCTATCTGAAACTGCTGGGCGACGTGATCGGCGGCTGGATGCTGGCCAAAGGCGCCCTGGCGGCTTCGCGGCACATAGCGGCCGGCGAAGGCGACAAGGACTATTGGCGCACCCGTATCGGTCTGGCCCGGGTATTTTCAGAACAGGTCCTGGCCCAGGCGCCAGCCCTGTCCCAGGCCGTCAGCCAGGGCGCCATCGACCTGTTCCGGGCGACGCCGGAGTCGATGGGCGCATGACACAAAGGGTCGGCGACCTTCGATCATGATGATCGCGATCCGCGCATGAAATTGGCGATTTTTCCATCTGGACACAAAACGGAAACGGCGCGACCTTGGTTTCAACACAGGTGTGTCCGGCGTTTGTCGCCCGTGACCATCGTTCAGAGGGAACCACTCATGCTGAAGACCTCGCTACTCGCGGCTTGCACGCTCACCCTTATGGCATCCGCCGCGGCCGCTAGAACCAACGACCCCGGCTACCTTGCCTATGACGGCGGCGCACAGATTCTCGGACCCAACGACATGCCCGTAACCGCGGGCGGGACCTATACAACGGGTATGGCGGGCAAGGTCGGTCTGTCGGCCGCGCCGAGCTCCTTGAGCTTCCAAGGCGTTTCGCAATACGACACCCGCGCGCTGAACGGCGGCTTCAGCTTCATTCCGCCAGACACCATGGGCGCGGTGGGGGCCACCCAGTTCATGCAGACCACCAATGGCGGCTACGCGATCTACGACAAAAGCACCGGCCAACAGCAGGCGCTGATCTCGGACGGCGCATTCTGGACCGCCGCGGGCCGGACTGAAGGCACCTATCCCAACGGTTTGCCGTTGAACAACGGCGATGCGCGCATCCTGTATGACAAGCTTTCCAACAGGTGGATCGTCGAATCCTTCGGCTCCAGTCTCGACACCATCCAGATCGCCGTTTCCAACACTTCCGACGCCCTCGGCACTTGGAAATCGACGTCGTTCAAAGGTTATTCCGGCGGTATCGCCGACTATCCGACCCTGGCTCTCGACAACAAGGCCGTCTATATCGGAACAAACAATTTCACGGCGGCCGGAAATTACGCCGGCCAAACCTTGAACGTCATCAGACGCGGCGATTTGTTTTCAGCCAATCCACACGTCAAAACCATTTCGCAGATTTTCACGCCCCTGAGCGCCGTGCTTGCCGGCGCCGACCCGGGGTTCGCCATCCAAGGGGTCAATCAGGTGGGAACCAAGGACTCTGGGCGAATTTTGGCGGTCAGCATCCAGACAGCCGACCTGATCACCTATAATATCAACAACGCCGGCACATCCGGGGCCACGGCGACCGCCGCCAACTACCTCGGTACGACGACCTATGACGGCAACAGTCCGGGCCGGCAGCCAAGCGCCGCGAACGGGCGCGTGATCGACACGCTGGATGACCGGGTTTCCAGCGCGGTCTATGAGCGCGGCGGCCTGATCTACGCCGTCCACGCCGTCACACCCACCGGCTCCGACCACACCGCGATCGTCTGGACGGTGTCCAACGCGGCGACCAACGCGCTCGTTCAGCAAGGGACCATCGGCGGCAACGGCGATGGCTTCGATTATTATCAAGGGTCGATCGCGGTCAACGACAAGGGTGGGGTGGTGATCGGTTACAACCGATCCGGGTCTAGCCCCGTGAACGGCACGATCAGTGTCTACGCGCAGACGTTCAGGTCGAACGCCAAGGGCGCCCTGGTCAATACCGGCACGGTTCTGCTGCATGTCAGCAACACCAACGACTACCACAATGGTTCGATTGACGGATCGGTGGCAGCCGGGCGACAGCGCTGGGGCGACTATTCCCAGGTCACCGTCGACCCGAACGATCCGAACAGCTTTTGGGTGATCGGCGAGTTCGCCCGCGAGCCCAACGACGTCGCCAACGGCCACCCGGACGGCACCGGAGGCACCAGGTGGGGCACATGGATCTCGAACGTGACCCTGCCGACGACCATCGCCGCGGTGTTTCAGTCGGCTCACCTGCCCTCGGCGGTTCCAGAGCCCGGAACCTGGGCGATGCTGCTTGTGGGTTTTGGCCTGGTTGGCGTGGCGACGCGGCGGCGGAGCAAGACGGCCGCCCTCGCCGGCTGAAGTCCGGCTGGCGACTAGAGCAAACCGCCCTTAAACGGAATCGTTTAAGGGCGGAAATTTGCTCGAGATTCTTAGAGTGTAGAGCGCGTTGGCTCAGAGTTGAGCCAGCAGGTATTCGGCCGTGGAGACCTTGAACTCGCCGCCCTGTTCAACGTTGAGCTCGGCGACAACGCCGTCCTTGACGATCACCGAGTAACGCTGCGAACGCAGGCCCATGCCGAACCGCGCGCCATCGAACTCGAGGCCCACGGCCTTGGTGAAGTCACCGTTGCCATCGGCCAGCATCACGATATCGCCGCCGACGCCCTGGTCCTCGCCCCAGGCCTTCATCACGAACACATCATTGACCGAGAGGCAGGCGATGGTGTCGACGCCCTTGGCCTTGATCTCGGCCGCATGAGCCTTGAAGCCTGGTAGATGCTTGACCGAGCAGGTGGGGGTGAAGGCTCCCGGCACGGCGAACAGAGCCACGGTCTTGCCTTTGAACAGCTCATCGCTGGTGACCGGCCGGGGTCCGTCCGGGCCAAACGTGGTGAAGGTGGCGCTGGGGACGGTGTCGCCGACTTTGACGGTCATAGGGTCGCTCCTTGGGTTTTCAGGCGTGACGGCTTTTGGCCTGGGCTTGTATTGGCGTCTCATTAGAGACCGCAAGCCGTCACGCCAAGGGTGGGCGGTCGTTATGGGGTTGATTCGGCCGCGTCGAGTCGCGATCCTCCCGATCATGACGACCACCTCCACGTCCTATCTCGCCGGCCGTTTGCTGGTGGCGATGCCAGGGATAGGGGATCCCCGGTTCGAGAGGGCCGTGATCCTGCTGTGCGAGCACGACCGGACTCACGCCATGGGCCTGACCGTCAACCGCCCGGTCGAAGGGCTGACCATCGCCGATCTCCTCGGCCGCCTGGGCGTCGTGGCGGGTCCCGGAGCGCCGGCCGAACTGGTTCTCATGGGCGGTCCGGTCGAACCGGAACGGGGTTTCGTCCTTCACACCCGAGATTCCAGTCCAGGCGCGGAGGGTCTGACCGTCAATGGAGACTTGATGCTGACCGCGTCGCGCGAGATCCTCGAGGTCCTGGCGGGAGCCGATCGGCGACCGCGCCGCGCGGCGATGGCGGTCGGCTATGCCGGTTGGGACGCCGGGCAACTGGAGCGTGAGATCCGCGACAGCGTCTGGCTGACGTGTGAAGCCGACGAGGGTCTGGTGTTCGATGACGACCATGAACACAAATGGTCCCGGGCGCTGGCCAAGATCGGGGTGTCGCCCGAGCACCTGTCGGCCCAGCCGGGTCGGGCCTGATTCTGATCAGTCGCCTGCTGTCGGCGAAACCAACCCGAACAACAGGTGGTCGCGCCAGACGCCGTCGATGCGCAGATAGTCCCGCGCCAGCCCCTCCGGCTGGAACCCCGCACGGCGCAGAACCGCCTGGGACGCCATATTGGTGGGTATACAAGCCGCCTCGACCCTGTGCAGGCGCAGCCGGCTGAAACAGAAGCCGGTGACGGCCCGGACCGCGTCCACCGTATATCCACGCCGGGTAAAGGGTCGGCCGATCCAATAGCCGATGGACCCCATCTGGGCCACGCCACGGCGGATGTTCGACAAGGTGACGCCCCCTACCAGGGCTTCGTCGCCACGCCGAAAGATCAGAAACGGATAGGCGGCGCCACGGTCCATATCCTGGGCATAGGCGGCCAGCCGCCGCCGATAGGCGGCCCGCGTCAGATCATCGCTGGGCCATGTGGGCTCCCATGGCCGCAGGAAGTCCCGGGAAGCTTCGCGCAACGCCGCCCATTCGGGAAAATCCGCCGACCTGTGGGGTCGAAGGCGAACAGCGGCGCCCTCTAGACGAAGGTCTTGGTCGGCGGCAATCCAGTCCAGAAGGGCCATGTTGGTCGATCTTGGCGCCGATTTCCGTATTGGCCAACAGTCTCGTACAGGTCAGCTAAACAGCGACGCCTCGAAGCGGCTGGACGCATCCATCGCGGCCTTGGGTCCGAGGACGCTGACGGTCGACCGGCCAGGCGCGATCAGTATCGGCGCCAGATCAGCGATATCCTCTCGGGTCACGGCGTCGATCGCCTGAGCGAAGACCGAAGCCGGCCTGAGCCCGCCAAGACCGAGACGTTCCGCCGCCGCCTGTTCGGCCCGGGCCAGAAGGGACTCACGCCCCATGAACAGCGCCGCCTTGAGCTGGGCCTTGGAACGACGGAGTTCATCGGCGTCCGCATTGGCGAGCAGTGTCTTGATCTGGCCGGCCGCCACCTCCGCCAGACGGCCCGCGTCGGCGGGCGCGCAGCCGGCATAGACGCCCAGCACGCCCACATCGGCATAGGCCTCGCCATAGGCGTCAATGGCGTAGGCCAGGCCGAGACGCTCGCGCGCCTCCTGGAACAGACGCGACGACATGCCCCCGCCCAGGGCCTCCACGAAAACGCGAAACGGCCAATAGGCCGGGTCCGCCATGCTGGGCGCCGGGAGCAGCAAGACGACGTGGGCCTGCTCAAGCTTCCGGCGTTCCATCGCGTGACCGCCAGTGAACCTGGCGGGGTCCGCAGCGACCTGGGCGGCCGCGGTCGTTCCACCGAACGCGGCGTCCGCCAGACGAAGAAATTCGTCTTCGTCCACGGCGCCGGCCACGCTCACCACAAGGCGGTCCGGCGCGTAAAGCATGGCCCGCCAGGCCTCGAGCGCCGCGGGATCGGCCGGCGCGATACTGGCGGCCGATCCCAGAATCGGCCGGCCCAATGACTGTCCGGCGAAGGCGGCGGCCTGGGCCAGTTCGAACACCTGATCATCGGGGGTGTCGGCCGCCTCGGCGATCTCCTGGGCGACGACCTGTTTTTCCCGCGCCAGATCGTCGGGGTCGAGGGAGGGGTGACCCACCAGGTCGCCGACCACGGAAAGAGCCAAAGGCAGACCACCCTCCAGGGCGCGAACCTGGAAACTGGTCCGCTCATGTCCGGTGGCGGCGTTGAGCTGGCCGCCATCCGCTTCGATGGTTTCGACGATTTCGCGGGCCGATCGACCGCCGGCCCCCTTGAAGACCATATGTTCCAGCAGGTGCGACCAGCCCGACCGGGATGTATCCTCCCACCGGGCGCCCCGCCCGGCCACCACCGACAGGGCGAAGGTCTCGAACCCGGGCACGGGATCGCAGATCAAGACGACACCATTGGAGAGCTGGTGTTGGCGTGGTGGGATCGTGGACATTTTACTCATGACGCCGCGAAATCGCGGACATAGCGCTTCACGGCTTCGGCGTCCGCCGGCAGCCGATCGATGCGCTCGGCCAGATCCGCGCGGGCGCGCACCGCCGAGGGCGGTGGCGGAAGGGTTCCGACGGCCGCGCCGACCGCCTCGGGGAACTTTGCCGGATGGGCGGTGGAGATGACGATCAGAGGTTGGTTTCCCGGGTGGGGCGGGAGGTTTTGGGCGCCGGCCACGGCGACCGCCGTGTGAGGATCGATCAATTCACCGGTACGATGAAACGTGTCGGTGATCGTTAGAGCCGTCCGCGCCTCGCTGACGGCGACGGCCCTAAAGACCTCACCCATGGCGGCCAGCACCGCCGGCGGCAGAACCATGGCGCCTTCGGCGGCGAAAGCGCGGAACGCCCGGGCGGTCGCCCCCGCGTCCCGTCCCGCGCATACAAAATAGAGTCGCTCGAAGTTGGAGGCCACCTGAATATCCATGGCCGGGCTCTGGGTGGCGGTTGCTGGACCCCGGCGATAGTCGCCAAAGGTCAGCGCCCGCGCCATGATGTCGTTGGCGTTGGTGGCCACGGTGATCTGGTCGATCGGCAGGCCCATCAGCCGGGCCGCGTAGCCGGCGAAGGCATCGCCGAAATTGCCCGTCGGCACGACGAACCGCATCGACCGACCGGGCGCGCCGAGCGCCGCGGCGGCGGTGAAGAAATAGACACTCTGGGCGATGATGCGCGCGAAATTGATCGAATTGACCGCCGAAAGATTCACCGATCCGGCAAAAGCCTCATCCTGGAACAACGACTTGAGAATAGCCTGACAGTCGTCGAAATCGCCGTCGACGGACACCGATCGCACGTTGGCGGCATTGGTGGTGGTCATGAAGCGACGCTGAACTTCGGAAATTCGCCCCTCGGGAAACATAGCCACGATGCGCACATGGTCCAGGCCGGCGAACGCCTCCACCGCTGCGCCGCCGGTATCACCCGAAGTGGCGCAGACAATGGTCATGGTCCGTCCGCTCCGCGCCAGGACGTGGGCATAGAGCCTAGCCAGAATCTGCATGGCCACGTCCTTGAAGGCCAGAGTCGGCCCGTGGAACAGTTCCAGCAGGAACTGGTTCGGACCCAGCTGCACGAGGGGCGCCACCGCGGGATGATCGAAGGACGCATAGGCCTCGGCGCATAGGCGAACGAGGACTTCGGAGGGTATCTCGTCCCCGACGAAACGACCCAGAATATCGGCGGCGACGGCGGCGTAGGGGCGGCCCGCGAACGCCTCGATGTCCTCGGGCGACACAGATGGCCAAGCCACCGGACAATAGAGACCACCATCGGGCGCGAGACCCGCCAGAAGGGTATCCACGAAGCCAAGTGGCGGAGATTCGCCGCGAGTGGAAATGTATTTCACCGGCCAGTCCGCCTCCGGAAGAGCATCGCGCCATAGAACGACACCATCACCGCCGCGAGGGCGAACCAGGTCAGAGCGTAGACGAGATGGTTGTTGGGTATATCCTGTGGCAAGGCGGCCGGGACAACCCCTGGCGGCCCAGGAATCTCCGACTCAACGGCTAGGAGATAGGGCGCGGGGCGGACAAGGCCATTGTCCACCGCGATCCCGCTCAACGCGGCGGTGTCCAGAACCCTGAACACCCGGGCGCCGGGGACCGAGCTGGTTTCCGCGGGTCCGAGCCAGGGCTTCCCGCCCGGCCGCCTCAAGACCCCAATCGCGACGCCTGGGTCCGGAAACGACGCGGACATCGGCGCCATGGCCCCCGTGAACCGGGCCACCACGCCACGATCCAGAAGAATTCCATCGAAACGCCCCGCCCGGAGATGACAGGCGCTGACCAGCCGCCAGCCGACCTGGCCATCCGGAACCGCATAGCGATAGGCGTCGCGCCGGGGGTTCGCGGACGGTTCGCACCGCACCGCCGCTCGGCGAAATTCCGCATCGCCTTCCTGACCGCCAATCGCCAGGATCTCATCGATCGGCCGCGCCGGCGCGGCGCGCAGGGCCGCCACGCGGGCCAGAAGGTCCTGTTTCCAGGCCATGCGATACAGCTGCCAGACCCCGAGGGAGATCAGGATCGCCAACGCCACGGCGGTGGTCAGGGTCAGAACGACCGGGGGACGCCTCACGCCTGTCCGTCGCGCCGGTGCTGGGAGGCCTTGTTGCGAATCTGCGCCGCGATCAACAGCCCTTTCATCGGCCGCAATAGTCCCAGGCAAAGCGCGGCGCCGAGGGGGAGCCAGACGATCAGGTGGATCCACACCGGCGGGTGATAGGCGATCTCGGTGAACAAAGCCGAAAACACGATCAGAAACCCCACGACCATGATCACGAACACAGCCGGACCGTCGCCGCTATCGGCCTGGGCAAGTGGATAGGTGCAGACAGCGCAAACTGGGGTCAGACTGAGAAAGCCAGCGTAGAGCGGTCCCCGCCCACAATTGGGGCAACGACCCAGCGCGCCG
Organism: Caulobacterales bacterium; assembly: GCA_038227865.1. Taxonomy (GTDB): domain Bacteria; phylum Pseudomonadota; class Alphaproteobacteria; order Caulobacterales; family Caulobacteraceae; genus Acaudatibacter. The sequence goes on along the minus strand of JBBRPO010000010.1, from coordinate 53,556 downwards.
GCCAGCAGGGGATTGACCGCGTCGGCCTGCGTCAATGACCCCAGCCGGACCCGAAGATCACATAGAGGAAGCTGAACAGAAACAGCCAGACGACATCGACGAAGTGCCAGTACCAGGCCGCGGCCTCGAATCCGAAGTGCTGCTTGGGCGTGAAGGCGCCGTTGATCAAACGCGCCAAGCAAACCGTCAGGAAAATGGTGCCGATGATCACGTGGAAACCATGGAAGCCCGTGGCCATGAAAAACGAGGAGCCATAGAGCCCCGCGTTGGCGGCCTCCGGGCCGTAGAACAGCTTCTCGGTCAGGATATGATTGTATTCATAGGCCTGAATCGCGGTGAACATCACTCCCAGCGCGATGGTCAGGCCAAGACCGATCTTCGCCCCCCTCCGGTCGCCGGTTTGCAGCGCGTGGTGCGCCCAGGTCACCGTGGTGCCCGAGAGCAACAGGGTCAGGGTGTTGACCAACGGCAATTCGAAAGCCGGGACGGTCTCGATCCCCTTGGGCGGCCAGTTGGCCCAGGCGGCGCGGACGTCATCCACCGAAGAGGCGGCGCGCACGTGATGAAACAGGGCCATTTCGAAGAATATCCAGAACCACGCCACGAAGAACATCACCTCCGAGGCGATGAACAGGATCATGCCGTAGCGCAGGCCGATCGCCACCACCGGGGTGTGGTCGCCCTCATTGGCCTCTTTGACGACATCGCTCCACCAGCCGATGAAGGTGAGAATGACCCCGGCGAAACCGAGGGCCAAAATCCACCAATCGCCCTTGGGCAGGCCGAACAGACCTTTGAGCCCGATCACCAGGCCCAAGGCCAGGGCCACCGCGGACACCGACCCGACGAGTGGCCAGGCGCTGGGGTTGACCAGGTGATAGTCGTGCTTGACGCCTTCATGAGCCATGTCGTGGATCGAGCCTTCTTGAATCCCCGCCGGCCGCGTCCACGGGACACGCTTGGCGTCTATGAAATTTCGCTATTTCTATAACCTTGCCGGTGACCGTCCGCCAAGAGGCGAAGGGACGGGCGAGGCCGTCCGCGCCAGTTTGCCCGTCCCGGTGACAGCCGGCTCGGTGACAGCGGGAAAGAAGGTGTAGGACAGGGTGATCTCGGCCTGGGTCCGGGTGTCGCGATCTTCAGCGTAACGGTGGTCGACCTTATAGACGACCGGGAACTCCGCGCTCTGGCCAGGCGCCAGGGTCTGGTTCTTGAAGCAGAAACACTCGAGCTTGGAAAAATACGGGCCGGCCGCCTCGGGCAGGATGTTGTAGATCGCCCGGCCCGTCACGGTTTTGTGGCCGATATTGGTGGCCCGGAAAAAGGCCAGCTTATTTTCGCCGAAATGGACGGTCTGGCTGCCCTGAACCGGTTCGAACCGCCACTGGATACCGTGGATGTTGGTGTCGAAACGGACGACTACAGTGGCGTCGGACACCGCGTCAGGTGTCGTGGCGCTGGCCCGTCTGACCGCTCCGTTGAACCCCGTGGCCTGGCAGAAAGCGCGATAGAATGGGACCGCCGCGAAGGCCGCGCCCACCATGACGGCGAAAACAGCCGCGCAGGTGAAAGCCAGGCGGGCGTTCCGGACCGTGGCGCTAGTGGGGGACGACATTGCCGCTGATCTTCACCACGGTGATCACAAAGACGATTACCACGAAGGCGAGCAAGCTGAGAGCCAGCAGGATGTTGCGCCCGTTGCGCGCCCGGACCGCCTTTGCGTCCTCGTCGTTGGGGTTGCTCACGTGCGCGCCACCAGGCCGTGGACGATCGGAATGCGCTCCACCAGCAGGGCGGCGAACAGCACGAACAGATAAAGCAGGGAAAAGGCGAACAGATCGCGCGCCGGCCTGGCGGCGAGGCGGACGTCATAGAGCCCTTCCCTACGCCCGAGGGGCAGGGGTGGCGCGGGCTCGCCCGCCCGGCTGAACACCAGCCTGACGGCCAGAACGACCATGCCCAGACCGCCGAGCGCCGAAACCGCCAGATAGATCGGGCCGCCAAGACCGGTGAGCGCCGGCGCGACGCCTAGCGGCGCCAGCAGCAGGCTATAGGCGAGAATCTGTTTGCGCGTGGACGACACCCCCTTCACCACCGGCATCATCGGCACGCCCGCCTCGGCGTAGTCGCCGGTGGTGTAGAGCGACAGCGCCCAGAAGTGCGGCGGTGTCCACATGAATATGATCGCCACCAGGAGCCATGCATTCAGGGGCGCGTGCCCGCTCGCCGCCGCCCAGCCAACGACCGGCGGAAGCGCGCCGGCCAAGCCGCCGATAACGATATTCTGAGGCGTGCGGCGCTTGAGCCACAGGGTGTAGACGACCGCGTAGAACAGGATGGTGAAGGCCAGCAGGCCGGCCGCCAGGACGTTGATCGCCAGACCCATGATGCCGACGGAAAACAGCGACAGGGCGACCCCAAGGGCCAGGGCGTCAGCCGGTTGCACGCGGCCTGACGGAACCGCCCGGCGACGCGTGCGCCGCATCAAGGCGTCGATGTCGCCGTCATAGGCCATGTTCAGCGCCGCCGACCCGCCGGCGCCAACGGCGATGCAGAGGATGGCCACCGCCGCGAGAAGCGGATGCATGGCGCCGCCGGCGCAGACCATGCCGGTGAAAGCGGTGAAGATCACCAGGGACATCACCCTGGGCTTCAACAGCGACAGATAGTCCTGCCAGCGGGCGGCCTCGACCATCACCCCGCCCGAACTTTCTATGGCTGGGGCGACGATCTCCGCGGTGGATATGGCGGCGTGACGGGTCAATGGACCTCGGCGTGGATCACCGGCAGTTCGTTGAACTGGTGGAACGGCGGCGGCGAGGACAGGGTCCACTCCAGGGTGGTCGCCCCTTCGCCCCAGGGATTGGCTCGGGCCGGGCGACGACGAGCGATCGCTTCGGCGAGCACCACGAGGAACACTACCAGACCGACCAGGGTGATGGCGTAACCATAGGAGGAAATCTTGTTCCAGAATGCGAAGGCGACCGGATAGTCGACGGTTCGGCGCGGCATGGCCTGAAGACCCAGGAAGTGCTGCGGGAAGAAGATGATGTTCACCCCAACGAAGGTGATCCAGAAGTGCATATTGGCCAGGAACTCGTTATAGCGCACGCCCCACATCTTCTCGAACCAGTAGTAGAAGCCGGCGAAGATGGCGAACACGGCGCCCAGGCTGAGCACGTAGTGGAAGTGGGCCACAACATAGTAGGAGTCGTGGAGGGAGTAGTCGATGCCAGCGTTGGCAAGAACCACGCCGGTGACGCCGCCCACGGTGAACAGGAAGATGAAGCCGATCGCCCATAGCATGGGCGCCTTGAAATCGATCGAGCCGCCCCACATGGTGGCGATCCACGAAAACACCTTAACCCCGGTCGGCACCGCGATGACCATTGTGGCGGCCACGAAATAGGCCTGAAGGTTGATCGGCATGCCGACGGTGAACATGTGGTGCGCCCAGACGATGAAGCCCAGGAACCCGATGGCCACCATGGCGTAGGCCATGGCCAGATAGCCGAACACCGGCTTGCCCGAGAATGTCGAGACGATGTGGCTGATCATGCCGAAGCCGGGGATGATCAGGATATAGACTTCCGGGTGACCGAAGAACCAGAACAGATGCTGGTACATCACCGGGTCGCCGCCGCCGGCGGCGTCGAAGAAGTGGGTGCCGAAATTGCGGTCGGTGAGCAGCATGGTGATAGCGCCTGCCAAAACCGGCAGGGACAGCAGCAGCAGGAACACCGTCACCAGGATCGACCAGACGAACAGGGGCATGCGGTGGATGGTCATCCCCGGCGCCCGCATGTTGAAGATGGTGGTGATGAAATTGATGGCGCCCAGGATCGAGCTGGCGCCGGCCAGGTGAACCGACAGGATCGCGCAGTCCATGGCCGGCCCCGTATGACCTATGGTCGAAAGCGGTGGATAAAGTGTCCAGCCGCCGCCGAAGCCTTTGCCTGGCCCGCCGTCGACAAACATCGAGGTGAGCAGCATGCACCAGGAGGCCACCAGCAGCCAGAAGCTGACATTGTTCATCCGCGGGAAGGCCATGTCCGGCGCGCCGATCATCAAAGGCACGAACCAGTTGCCGAAACCGCCGATCATGGCCGGCATGACCATGAAGAAGATCATGATCAGGGCGTGGCCGGTAACAACGACGTAATAGCCATGTTTGGAGGCCTCCAAAATTCCGAGATGATCGAGCATCGAGCCCTTGACGAAGACCTGCAAGCCCGGCTCGGCCAGTTCCCAGCGGATCAGGCCGGAAAACAGCGCGCCGATGATCCCCGCCTGGATGGCGAAGATAATATAGAGCGTTCCGATATCCTTGTGATTGGTGGACAGGAACCAGCGGGTAAAGAACCCAGGTGCGCCGCTGTGCGAGCCGTAACCGCCGTGCACGTCGGCGTGGGCGTCTCGTCCGTGGGCGTCGGCTAAACCAACCATGATACTAAAGCTCCCTCGAACAGATTTCAGTGAACAGCCGTGACGGCGGGCGCCGCCGGCGTTGGCGCGGCCGAAGCCACCACGGCGGGTTTGGGACCCTTGCTGGCGACCCAGGCGTCGAACTCGGCCTGGGTGACCACATGCACCTCGATGGGCATGTAGGCGTGATTGACGCCGCAGAGTTGCGAGCATTGGCCATAGAACACGCCCGTACGGTCGGCCTTGAACCAGGTCTGGTTGAGGCGGCCCGGGATGGCGTCGATCTTGATGCCGAACGCGGGAACGGAGAACGAATGGATCACGTCCTCGGCAGTCACCTGCACGCGCACAACCTTGCCCACCGGCGCCACGAGCGGATCGCTGGCGGCAAGCAGATAGGGCACGTGTTTGTTAGAAGCCTCTTCCGCCGTCAGGGGCGTGGAGGTGTAGGCCGCGATCTTTTGGTCGGGATATTCATAGTCCCAGTTCCATTGCCGTCCCACCACCTTCACCGTCAGGTCGGGTTTCGGCATGTCATGCTCTTCGAAGAGCAGCTTGAACGAGAAGATGGCGATGAACATCAAGATCAGGACGGGAACCACGGTCCAGGCCACTTCAATGGTGGTGTTGTGGCTGAACCGGGCCGGCGTCGGGTTGGCGCGTTTGTTGAAGCGCACCACCACGATGATCAGCAGCACCAGCACCAGCAGGGTGATGGCGACGATGATCGGCAACAGGATGTTGTCGTGAAAACTGATCACGTCGCGACGTATCTGCGACGCCGCCGGCTGCAGACCCAGTTCGCCATCGACCGGCTGACCGACGACTTCCTCGGCGAAAGCCCCGGCGCCAAACGCCAAGCCGATCGCCAGCGATGACATACCGGCCGCGAGCCGCCTCATCAGTGAAAAAACAGACTGCATGTTCCTCTCGGCCCGTTCCGCCGGGATGACTGCCCCCAGGGGCGCCGGGGGCGCGCCTCACCGACACGCAAATCGAAAAGGGCCGGCGTCGATGAGGCGACTCGTGCGCCAACCACCGCCCTCGGCCCTTCGTTGCGGGTGCATACGCGCTACAAACGATATTGCCAAGACGATTGAGCGCCACGCACCGGGCTCGACGAGCTTAGGGTGATATGGTCATTTCATAGGCGGCGCTGACCCCCTATTTACAACCTTCCCGTTCCGCGTTTTTCCATGAAGACGAAATCCCCATGAATGCTCCCGTTCTGGCGACATCTATTCTCGAAGCCTCCGGTGTCGATGTCCGCGAGGCCGAGCGCCTGCTGGGCCAGGCGCTGGCGGGGGCGGATGACGGCGAGATTTTCCTGGAGCGGTCGGAGAGCGAAGCCTTCGTCTTCGACGACGGGCGGCTGAAATCGGCGTCCTACGATTCCACCGAGGGGTTTGGCTTGCGGGTGGTGGCCGGCGAAACCGCCGGCTATGCCCACGCCAGTGAAATCTCGGCGGCGGCGATCGGCCGCGCCGGCGCTTCCGCCGCCCTGGCCAAGCGCGGCTATTCGGGTGTCGCCGCCGAAGGACCGCGGGACACCAATACGCGTCTCTATGGCGATGAGGATCCGCTGGCCTCGCCCGGTTTCGCCGACAAGGTCGCCCTGCTGCAGGAAATCGACGCCTTCGCGCGGGCCCGAGACCCCCGGGTCGCCCAGGTGATGGCCTCGCTGGCCGGCGAACGGCGGGTGGTGGAAATTCTGCGCGGTGACGGGCGCCTGATTCGCGACGTCCGCCCGCTGGCGCGATTGAACGTCCAGGTGACGGTGGAAAAAGACGGCCGGCGGGAAAACGGATCATCGGGCGCCGGCGGCCGGGCAGGCTTCGAGGCCTGGATCACCCCGCAGCGCTGGCGCGAACAGGTTGAAGAAGCGCTTCGGCAGGCCCTGGTCAATCTGGACGCCATCGACTGCCCCGCCGGCGAGATGGATGTAGTGCTGGGCGCCGGCTGGAACGGCATCCTGCTGCACGAGGCGGTTGGCCATGGCCTGGAAGGCGACTTCAACCGCAAGGGAACATCGGCGTTCTCGGGGCGGATCGGAGAGCAGGTGGCGGCGCGCGGCGTCACCGTGTTCGACGACGGCTCGATTGAAGGGCGGCGCGGATCCCTCACCGTCGATGACGAGGGCACCCCTACGTCGAGGACCATCCTGATCGAGGATGGCGTCCTGGTGGGCTACATGCATGACCGCCAGAGCGCCCGGCTCATGGGTCTGGCCGCCACGGGCAATGGCCGGCGTCAATCCTACGCTCATGTCCCCATGCCCCGGATGACCAACACCGGCATGCTGGCGGGGACCTCAAACCGCGACGAGATGATCGCCTCCACCCGCCGCGGGCTTTATTGCGCCAACTTCGGCGGCGGCCAGGTGGATATCACCAACGGCAAGTTCGTTTTCCAGTGTACCGAGGCCTATCTGATCGAGGACGGCAAGATCACCGCGCCGGTCAAGGGCGCCACCCTGATCGGCGACGGCCCGTCGGCCCTGACCCGGGTGACGATGATCGGTGATGACTTTGCCTTCGATCCCGGCATCGGCATGTGCGGCAAGGGTGGACAAGGCGTGCCCGTGGGCGTCGGCCAACCTTCTCTGAAAATCACCGGACTGACGGTTGGGGGAACAGGGGTTTAGCGCCCGCCGCCATTCGAAGGCGGACGCCTTGGCCGACGGCGCCAATCCAGATCAAAGCCGTGCGGGTCCGGGTCCCCTGGTCGCGGTGGGTCTGCTGTTGATCGCCATGGTGTCCATGCAGGCGGGAGCCGCCTTCGCCAAGGGCCTGTTTCCAAGGGTCGGACCGCAGGGCGCAACCGCCTTGCGGCTGGGTTTTTCCGCCCTCGTCCTGGCTGCCGCGCGGCGGCCTTGGCGGACATCGCGGCCGCTTCGGCTCACATCGCCGCTGATCGCCTACGGCTTGTGCCTGGGCGCGATGAACACCCTGTTCTACATGGCACTGCGCACCACGCCCTTGGGGATCGCCGTAGCTCTGGAGTTCATCGGCCCGCTATCGGTGGCGCTGCTCGCCTCGCGGCGATGGCTGGATTTCCTGTGGATCGCCCTGGCCACGGCCGGGCTGCTCCTGCTGCTGCCTGTCTGGAGCACCTTTCCGGGTATCGACCCCATTGGTGCGGTGCTGGCGCTGGGATCGGGGGCCTTCTGGGCGCTGTATATCGTGTTCGGACGCAAGGTCGGACAGTCCAACGGGGCGGCCGCGACGGCGCTTGGCATGATCATCGCCGCGGTCGTCTTCGTCCCGATCGGGGTGGCGACCGCCGGATCGGCGGTTTTTGACCTGGCGATCCTGCCCAGCGGCCTGGCGCTGGCCGTCTTGTCGAGCGCCCTGCCCTATTCCCTGGAGATGATCGCCTTGACCCGAATTCCCCCTCAGGCCTTTGGCGCCCTGATGAGCCTCGAGCCGGCGGTCGGCGCCTTGGCGGGTTTGGCTGTCCTGGGCGAGCGGCCTTCGCCGATGCAATGGGCGGGAATCGGCTGCGTGATACTCGCCTCACTCGGCGCTACATTGTCGATCGGACCCCGCTCTCCACCCCGCGAGATCTAGGGGCGGCACATTCCCGTCTTGTTCCACCCCGGCTGATCTAGAATAAAAAAGTTTACAATTCATATATTTAGTTGGCCGACTGAAGGTCAAGACGGTTCCCAACCCGACAAAAGTCACGCTAAAGCAAATGCCATATTCCACTGGCATTCATCCGCGCCCTCTGCGACAAGACGCCCATATTATAGGGGAAGCTTTTTTGATCTGGGGCACGCTTCTATTTGCCCTTGGCGCATCCGCCGCCCCCGTCATCGTTCAAGCCGCCACGGCGGCGGTAACCTCATACCCCACCTCGTTCTTCGCGGCGGAGCAACCCGTCACGGCCCTGGATATGCTCAAGCTTGTGCCGGGTTTCACCTTTGACGGTGGAGGTCAGGTTCGAGGGTTCGGCGGCGCGGCGGGCAATGTGCTGATCGACGGCGCGCGGCCAGCCTCCAAGGATGACGGCCTTGATGAGATTCTCAAGCGCATCCCGGCGGGCTCGGTCCTGCGGATTGACGTGATTCGCGGCGGTGCGCCGGGTGTGGATATGCAGGGCAAGACTGTCCTTGCCAATGTCATCCGTCGGACGGGGCTCGGCGCCAGACTGACGGTCTCGGCTTCGACCACGGCCAGGGACGACGGCCGTGTCGCCACGGGGTTCCGTGCCGAGGGCTCGATCAACACCGGCAAAACCAGCTGGGAAGGTTCGCTGCTGATCGGCGGGGGTTTTGACGACGGTTCCGGCGTGGGGCGGCGGACCAAGAGCACCGCGGCCGGCGCCGTGACCAGGCGAGCCAACGAATCGGCACTAGGAGTTGGCGAAAACTACAAGGCCACGGGGGCGATGGAGACGCCTATCCTTGGTGGCAAGCTGCGTCTGAACGCCTCTATTTTCCTGAACCCCTATCGCTATACACAGGTCGACGCTCTGATTGATCCCGCCGGTCTCGATCTTGAGACCGATCACTCGAACCAGGACACTGCGGAGATTGGCCTTCGATATGATCACCCGCTGGGTTCCAAGGCCCAGGTTGAGAGCTTCTTCCTGCAGCAATTCGGGCAGAACCGTTACACGGCCCAATACCAGGCTCAGGCCGACCTAGAGCTGTTCAGACTCGCCAAACAAACTTCAGAAACCATCACCCGAACCACCATAAACGTACAAACGTCATCGAAACTGTCGTTCCAGGTTGGGGCGGAGGGTGACTTCAACTGGTTGCTGGATCACACCCGCTATGTCGTGAATGACGTGAACACGAGCCTTCCCGCCGCCAATGTCCGCGTGACCGAACTGCGCGGCGAGACCTTTGCCACGGCCACCTGGAAAGCGGCGAAGACCGTCACGATCGAGGCGGGCCTACGTATCGAGGCGTCGCGTATCGCTTCGACAGGCGATGTCGCCGGGGGACGCGCGTTCTTCTTTCCCAAACCCCGTCTGTCGGTGACGTGGTCGCCTGACGACGCCGATCAATTCCGCCTGAGGGTCGAGCGCGAGGTCGGTCAGTTGGACTTCGACGACTTCGCCGCCGGCGCCGCGTCTCTGACCAACGGCGCTGTGCATGCCGGGAACCCGACCCTGACGCCACAGCAGGCCTGGATCTATGAGATCGCCTATGATCGGCGATTCTGGGGCGGCGGCGAAATCTCCGCATCCCTGAAGCACTATCAGATGAGCGACATTATCGACCGTGCTCCGATTTTTGATCCCTCGGGAACCTATGACGCGCCCGGCAACATCGGCGGGGGGACAAAGGACGAGGCGATGGTTCTGCTGACCCTGCCGACCGACCGGCTGGGGTTGAAAAACGGCGCGTTGACCGTTCGGGAGACCTTTCGAGAGTCGCGGGTCACGGATCCCACAACCGGCATGGCCAGATCGATATCGGGCGTCCATCCGCAGGGGGGCGAGATCCATTTCACCCAGGGTCTGCCGCGCTGGAAAGCGACCTGGGGCTTCGATATCTACAATCAGTTTCGGGAAACCTACTACCGTTTCAATGAGATCGATACGGACAAGTTGAAAACTTACGCGATGTTGTTCGTCGAATACAGGCCAAAGCCAGATTTGACATTGCGCTTCGAGGTGCAGAATCTGGGTGGCCGCTCATTTCGACATGTGCGGGAAGTCTATGGCGGCCCCCGGGACACCAGCCCCCTCGATCATATCGATATCCGCGACCTGCACGGATCGCGCGGATTCTATCTGAGGATCCGCAAGACCTTTGGCTAAGGGGGAGCGGCGAGCGCCGGGTCCTTTACCGCATGCGCCCAACGCTTGATGAACGGCGCCAGCATGAGGAAGGCGGCGCCGAAGCCCACCGCCCACAGGCCGATGATACCGAAGATATGCAACGAGGTCTTCAGGGCCAAGGCTGAATCCAGCACCTGACCGCCCACGGTCTCGGTCCCGGCCAGGGAGGCGATCAGTCCACCAATGAATTCGGCCGCCGAGGTGCCCATGAACCAGACGGCCATCATCGTCGAGACCAGCACCGGGGGCGCGAGCTTGGTGATTTCCGACAGGCCAACTGGACTTAGGCAAAGCTCACCGGTGGTCTGGAGCAGATAGACGGCGCCCAGCACCATCAGCGGCATGCGAAAGTGAGCGTCGGCGAAACCCTGGCTCCAGACGATGATCAGAAAGCTCAGACCCACCTGGCCGAGGCCGAGGCCGAACTTGGTGACCGGATCCAGGTCGCGGCCGCGTTTGCCCAGCGCCGTCCAAAGCGCGGCGAATAACGGTGCGAAGATCAGGATGAAGCCGGCGTTGAACGATTGAGTCTGGGCCGCGCCCAGACCCATATCGATCCACCAGACATCGGCGGGGACCTGGGCGGCCATGATCATGGTCCGAGTTCCCAGGAAGACCTGATGGCCAAGGAACGGGAAGCTCACCGGGCCGGACAGCAGCTGCAGGTTGGTGTTGCGGTCGGCGAACAGATTGAGCGAGGTCGCGGCCTGTTCGAACAGGGTGAAGAACACCACTGAGCCGAGCATCAGCACGAAGGCCAGGAACAGGCGCTGCCGCTGAACCCGGTCGCATTTGGTGATCATGTGCCAGCCGATGTAGATCAGCGAGACCAGCCAGCCCAGGCCGAGGGCGCCGCCGACCATGCCGTTGTGCTGGACCAGGACCCACACCACGGCCAAGCCGGGAATCACCCCCAGATAGATCAACCACTCGCGGTTCAGCGGTCCCAGCAGCGGGCGCGACAAGCGCTCGGGATCGGGCGGCTCGCCCTTTCCCTCCAGAAACCGCTTGCCGAGCATGAAGGTGACGTAGCCGGCCAGCATGCCGATCCCGGCCAGGCCGAAGCCCCAGGCCCAGCCGAAGTTCTGGCCAAGGTAACCGCATAGAATGGCCGCCCAGAACGCCCCGAGGTTGACGCCATAGTAATACAGCGTGAATCCCGGATCGCGCCGGGGGTCGCCCTGGACATAGAGCTGACCGACGATGGTTGAAATATTGGCCTTCAGGAACCCTACACCCATGATGATCAGAGCCAGCGCCAGATAGAGGATATCCTCGAAGATTGGGGCCGTACTGTTCTTCTCCAGCGTGAACGACCCCTTGGCCAGGACCGGGGGAAGTGGGGCGCCCGCGGGCAATTCCTTGATCTCGAAATCACCCCCCGGGGTCTGACCGAAGTCGTAGCCGTGGCCGGAGACTTCCAGCTTCACCGTCCGAGTGTCGCCGCGGCCGGTGACCTGGAAATCATATTGAGCGCCTTGATAGGTCAGCGACTGGCGCACCGGCGGGCCTTCGATGGCCATGGTCATGTGGCCCGCCACCAGCAAAAGGGCGCCGAAGGCCACCGCCTTGCGCGCGCCCAGATAGCGATCCGCCAGCACGCCGCCCACGAGGGGCAGCAGATAGACCAGGGTCGCGTAGGAGCCGTATTGCGCCCCTGCCCGCTTGTCCTCGAACAGGAACTGCTGAGTCAGATAGAAGACCAGCAATCCCCGCATGCCGTAGTAGGAAAACCGCTCCCACATCTCGGCGAAGAACAGCACGAACAGCCCCCGAGGATGGGTCTTCAGCAGCTGGATCGCCACCGGGACGCCCGTCGCCACGGTGATAAGGATCCCGATCATGACGACAATGCTGTTCATGAAACCCCCAACTAGACCTAGAACACTGATTTTGATGTCAAATTAGTGGTGTGAAGCCTGCTTTTGCCCCGTCATGGCACGCACGCCGAACCGGAGCAACAGACCCCGCGCTTCGGTAGCGCGCGTTTGGCGCTATGGTGTATGGCGCCGGACAGCGAGCGGCATGGAAAGACGAAATGGCGCCCCTCGAGCGGATCCTGGCATTGCTGATCGAGGCGGAGCGCGTGTTCGCCTCACCGAGGCTGGTGGGCTATTTTGGGCTCGGCGCGCTGGTCTGGCTGCTGTGTCGTCGGATACTGCCCAGACTGGCGCCGCACCGTAAAATCCGCGCCGACCGCCCGCCAAAGTGGCAATATCTGACGGAATTTCTAACGTCGACCCGGATGATTCTGGTTTCAACCTTGATCATGGTGATATTTATTTATGTCGCCGGCCCCTTCCTGGCGTCTCGTTTCGGAGAGATTCCGAGATTTCGCGAGCCACTGTGGATTCTTGCATCTTTCTTCATGACGCTCGTGGCGCACGACACTTATTTCTACTGGACGCATCGGCTGATGCATCAGCCGATACTGTTTCGAGCGTTACACCTGCGTCACCACCGATCGTACAATCCGACACCCTTTAGCGCCTACAGCTTCAGTTTTGGCGAAGCTCTGGTGCAATCGATGTTCCTGCCCCTCTGGCTGCTCCTGACACCCACGCCGCCGGGAATCGCCTTCGCCGAATTGATGTTCCAGGTCGTCCACAACATGATCGATCATTCCGGTTACGAGGTCTTTCCAGCTGATCGCCTCCGGCGTCCGCTGTTCGACTGGTTCAAGACCGTAACGCACCATGATCTCCATCACGAACAGGGCGGCAACTATGCGCTGTTCTTCACCTGGTGGGATCGCGCGATGGGAACCGAACACCCCGACTATCATGCGCGCTTCGCCCAGACGGTCGTCGGAGGCGAGCGGCCCGCGCCGGCGGCGCCGACAGTGTCATGACGACGGCCGGACGGACACCGCGTCCGGATCGACGGAGGATGCTGATGGGCCTGGCGGCCGCCAGCGCGGGCGGGGCGAGCGCCGCCTCGTTGATACCGCCGTCCATCACGATCGTCGCCCAAGGTCTGCGGTTTCCCGAAGGGCCGGTGGTCATGAACGACGGCTCGCTGCTGTTCGTCGAAATCGAACGAAAGACAGTAAGCCGATTGTCGCCCGATGGCCGCGTGGACACCGTCGTTCAGCTGTCGGGCGGGCCGAACGGACTGGCCGTCGGCCCGGATGGCGCGGTCTATATCGCCAATAATGGCGGCCGGTTCAGCTTCCAGAAGATCAACGGCCTGAACGTCCCGGGACCGCCGCCGCCGGATCACACAGGCGGCATGATCCAACGGCTGGATCTCAAGACCAAACGGGTCACCCGGCTTTACGACTCCGCACATGGGCGGCGCCTCGTCGCGCCCGATGATCTGGTCTTCGACCGGCATGGCGCCATGTGGATCAGCGATTTCGGCAATAGCTCCGGCGACGGTGGCCTCTACTACGCCTTGCCCAACGGCAGGTTCATCAGCCGTGTGAGATCCATGGACGCTCCCAATGGGATCGGCTTGTCTCCAGATGGACGAACCCTCTATGTCAGCGCCGTCCGAAGCCTCTACGCCTTCACCATCACGGGCCCCGGCGAATTGGCGTCGGCGGGTCCGCGCGCGGATGGTGTGATCGCTGACCTTGGCCAGCCCGCCATCGCCGACAGCCTGAAGGTCCAGGCGGATGGGGGCGTTTGTGTCTGCGTGCTACCACGGGGGGCCGTAAGGACTGTCAACCGCCGCGCTCCACCGTCGCTGATGTCGTTTCCCGACCCGTTCACGACCAATCTGGCGTTCGGCGGACACGATATGCGCGATGTCTGGGTGACGTTATCGGGAACTGGCCAGATCGGCCGTCTCCGGTGGCCGTCGGCGGGGTCAAGGCCTGCTTTCACGGCCTGACCCCGCGCTCGCGGAAGTTCAGTCGGTGAGGAACGGCAGATACCAGGACGCCTTGGTCGCGACCTCGCACGCCTGGGCGCGGCGGGCCAGGCTGATCGTGTCGCGCACGGTGTCGTCACAGTGGAATCGCACCTCGGTCAGGCCCTCCGCCTTGCCGCGCAGCAGCCCGGCTTCCAGCAGGGTCAGGTTGGTCGCGCCACCACGCCATGGCGCGGCCACCACCCGGGCGTCGACCACCGCTACGTCATCCGCGTCGATCCGCCACAGGATCACCCCCGCCACCTGGTCCCCCGCCATGGCCACCTGAGAGCGGTCCTTCACCCGGCTTTCGGGGGCCGTCTGGCTTCGCATGCGCGCCTGGGCGCTGAAGGGTCCGCCGCCAAGTTCGGCCGAGACCAGCCAGCCGATCTCGTCGAGCGGCGCCTCGCGGAGCGGCGCGATGCGCGGCGGCGATCCCGCCCCCTCGCGGCGCCGCAATCGCGTCAGCAGCGGCGAAATGTTGTCAAGCAGAGCGTCGATCCTGGCCTGGAAGAAGTGCTGCCGGCGCTCGCGCCGAAAGCCCCGCGCCTCGATGAAGCGCGCCGCGTCGCTGTCTTCGGCATAGGCGTCGAAAGACCAAAGGCCATCGGTTTCCTCGGCCGCCAGGTCGGCGGCGGCGGCCAGCAGACGGCTCGCCACGCCGTGCCGCCGCTCGCCGGGCACGACCTGGATCGTGATCGGAAAACCGGCCGGCGTCGCCCAGCTCTGCCAGAAGATCGCCGCCGCGCCGGCCAGGGCTCCGCGCCGCCGCGCAATCAACAGCTCCGCCGCCGCGCCCTTGACCTCGGGCAGCAGCGCCAGGCACGCGCGCGCCTCCTGATCCGTGGCGAGCGATACGGTGATCTCTTCCATGTCGCGGCGATTACCGGTCTAAGCCCCTGATGACCAGACTGCTCCTGATTGGCGCCGCCGGCCTCGACTGGGCAAGCTTCGACGCCATGACCCGGTCCGGGGCGCTGCCCGAACTCGCGGCGCTGCGCGTGCGCGGCGTGGCCGGCTGGCTGGGCGGCGCGCCCCTGACCCTGGGTCCAGCGGCCTGGGCTTCCATCGCCACCGGGCTGCCCCCGGAAGTCCATGGCGTGTGGCGCGATCTGGAAGAGTGGCCGGGCGGTCTGCGTCCGACCGGCAAGGCGTCATGGCGCTATCCGCCACTGTGGGCGCGGCTCGAGGCGGCGGGGGTGTCGACCGGGTCGGTAGCCTGGCGCGCCTGCCGGCCGGGAGCCAAGTGGCCGGGCATCCATATCGACGAGAGCTTTCCCGACCCCAGCGGGATAAGGCCAGGGGACTGGGCTTTGCCGCGCCGATGCGTGCCGGACGTCCTTCGCGATACGCTGCGTGGCCGGCGTGTTCACCCCCTCAACATAACCGCCCATATGCTTAGGCCGCTGGTTCCGGGCCTTGCCGAGATCGACCAGACCCGCGACGACGCTCTGCCGATGATCGGGCTTGGCCTCGCGCGCGCCTCGACGATCCAGTCGGCGGCGGTGTGGATGCTGTCCGAACAGGCGCGGGGCGCGCCTGACGCCGTATTCGTGCATCACCCCTGGCTGGCGCGCGCGCGCTTCGCGTTCGAGCGTAGGAAAGATCCCGTATTCGCCGGCGTGATTCCCGCGGCGTTCCGGTTCCTGGACGGCCTGATCGGGCGTCTGGCCAGCCTCGCCGGGCCAGATACCCAGGTGCTGATCGTCTCTCCAGGCTGGCGTGGCGCGCCCGGCGTGATCCTGGCCGTCGGTTCCGGCGTAACCTCAGACGAGGGCTTCCTCGGCGCGGGCCTGCTCGATATCGCCCCGACGGTTCTGGCAAGGTTCGGCCTCGCCGATCCGGACCTGCCCGGTCGGCCCCTGCCCGCCACGACGCCGGCCGCGACCCTGGTTGGCGCGCCCGATATCGGCGGCGAACCCCCCGCCAAGCCCGACACCCTGCTGGTCTATGGTCTGCGCAAGCACGGCTATCGCCCGCCGCCACGGCCGGGCCGGGCATGGAAGGCCCAGGGCCTCGCCGATCTCGCGCTGATGGTCCTAGACCGCGACCCCGCCGCCGCCCAGCGGATAGCGGACGCCTGCCTGATCCTCGACGCGGCCAATGTGCAGGCCCTACGGGTCAAGGCCCGCGCCTGCCTGGCCCTCGACGAGGCCGACCCTTTGCCGGCGATCGCCGAGGCCCTGGCCAAGGCCGCGCCCGATCGCGCCTGGAGCGCCACGGCCCTGGGAGCTTATCATGTGCTGCGCGGCGACATCGGCCTCGCCGAGCCGGCGTTGCGGCGGGCGGAAACCGACCCAGACCCGGCCTCGCTGCTGACCGTCGCCGCGATCTGGCTGGCGGCCTCGCGCCCAGCGGCGGCCGAACGGGTGTTCAGGTCCGTGCTTGACGAAGACCCGTCCAATGTCTCGGCCGAGATCGGCCTGGCCATGGGGGCCGCCGCCCGGCGAGACTTTCTGACCGCCGAACAGGCCCTGATGCGCGCTCTCAAGACCGATCCTGGTCGCCCGGCGATCTATCTGCAGCTGGCTCAAACCTATTCCCGAACGGCCCGGAAGGCCGAGGCCGCCCGCTGCGCCGCCATCGCTCTACGCATGGGCGTTCCGCCGGCGTTGGCCGAAGCCGCGCGGCTTGGGGCCCTCCCGCGCTAGGCCTCCGCTGCGCCCGGCCGGAAAAGGGTAAAATTGCGAGTAATTTCGCACGCCGCTGATTGTGCAGCATGATAGATTTTTGCTACCTGCTCTAAGGGCGGCGGCGGGTTCGCTCAAACGGGGGTCTTTGATCATGTCGAAACTTTCATACACCTTGGCCATGATGGCCCTATCCGGGGTCGGGGCCGCCTCGCAGGCGTCGGCCAATATCACCGAAACCCTGAACATTCCGGCGCCGGATCCGACCAACATCACCGCGACGTCAACGTTTTTTGACCTGACGCCCATCACCTTGGCCGGAAAGGCCGCGCCGCAGTTTTACTACGGCTTTGAATATATACCCTGCACTGGCACATGCACCGACAACGGCTCGAAATATGTCGCGTTCGATGTGCTGTTCACCGCCAGCTCGCTCTCGCAGATCACCGACTTCGGCGTGGACCAAAATGGCGCTACCATCGCCAATCCCTATGCCGGGTCGGCCTACAGCAATTCCGCCATCGGCTCTAAGTCGCTGACGCCGGGGCTGCCCTCGAGCTCGGAAACATTCACCAAAACCAACGCGGTCACCGGCATCTACGCCAGTCCGAAGATCGTCACTCAGGACGGCCAGCCGCCCGTCGACCTGAGCAATATCAACGAGCTCGGCTACGTCGTCCAACAAAAGACCGGCCAATCGGACTACTATATCCACGTCATTTTCGATCCGAATGGTACGACTTATCGCGGCACGGTCCATGTTGATGGAGATGGGGGCCTGACCACAGTCACCTACAACGCCGTGCCGGAACCCGAAGCCTGGGCCCTGCTGATCGCCGGGACGGCGATGGCCGGCGGCGCCATGCGCTCGCGCCGCCGCAAGGTCGCGCTCGCCGCCTGAGCCATCAGTGCAGCACGGCGCAACCGTGGTCGAGTAGGGCTTCGCCGAACCCGGCGCCGTCACGGCCGTTGAGCAGGTAAAATCCGGGAGAGCCGTCTGAAAACACGGCCCCGATCACCACCAGGGTCTGCAGCGCCATTTGACGACGTGCTCCGGGCAGGCCCCGGACGAGAAGCTTGAACGGATCGCGCTTGTCCAGTGATTCTCCAGCCAGACGCCGCACCCGGAAACGCCGGCCCGCGAGCGTCTGCCCAAGCGGCGTCCAGACCACGCCGATCCGGCTCTCCTTGGCCATCAGCGTCCGCCGCACGTCCGGGCGCACGCAGTCCACATGGATATGCAGCTGATCCTGGCTGCGGGAAAAGGCCGAGTTGATGGCCATGCCGATCCGGTCGCGCGACACCGGACCGCCCGCCCGCTTCTCCACGAACCGGCGAGCGTCCCAGGCCGCCTGCCAGTAGTTGGTCGCCCCCGGCTTCAGCAGCACCGGACTTTCGATGCCGGAAATCCGTTTCGTCGGCACAAGAAGGACCTGGGTTCGATGTTGCGGGTCGGGAACCACGGCGTAACCCTTCGCCAGATCGACCGACAGGCACGGCGCGGGGTGTCCGAACAGGCGCGCGTCCCGCTGGCACAAGCCGTGGACCACATCCCATAGGGCGTTGGGATGATCAGCCGCCGCCGGTGTGGCGATCAGGCCGGCGATCAAGCCGAGAACCGCGTATGCCGCCCTCCTCAGTATGCGAAGGCCTCGAACACCCGCCCCGCGTCACCGGCCCAGGCGCCGTTATAGAGCGCCAGGATGCGTTCGGCGGCGGTGACGCCGGTGTCGGCGATGTCTTCCAGCTCGGCCAGATAGCCGGTCTCGTCCACCAGGCCACCAGACAGCCGGCCCCGGGCCTTGAGGCCCGCCGCCGCGATCGAAACCAGATCCCGGGCCACGTCGCGTACGGACCGCCCCGCGACCTGGGCGTTCAGGGCCAGACTCGGCACGTCGCGGATAAGCGCGGCGCGGTCGTCCTGAGTCCAATGTTTGCACAGATCCCAGGCCGCGGTCTGGGCGGCGGGATCGTAGAGGATTCCCGTCCAAAGCGCCGGCAGCGCGCAGAGCCTGCTGACCGGTCCGCCGTCGGCGCCGCGCATTTCCAGATATTGCTTGAGGCGCACCTCCGGGAAGATGGTGCTGGTGTGATCCGCCCAATCCTTAAGGGTCGGCCGCTCTCCCGGTAGTTCGGGCAGGCGTCCCTGCATGAAGTCGGCAAAGGAGCGGCCCGAGACATCGATATAGAGACCATCGCGTTTGACGAAATACATCGGCACCTGAAGCGCGTAGCGGGCATAGGTCCCGAAGCCGAAACCATCCTCGAACACGAAGCCAAGCATGCCGGTGCGGTCCGGGTCGGTGTCGGTCCAGACATTGGCCCGCGCGGTCAGGAATCCGCTGGGCTTGCCCTCGATGAACGGAGAATTGGCGAACAAGGCGGTGACGATGGGCTGCAGCGCCAGGCTGACCCGAAACTTCGCCACCATGTCGGCTTCGGATTCGAAATCCAGATTAGCCTGGACCGTGCAGGTGCGGAACATCATGTCCAGGCCCTTGGACCCGACCTTCGGCATGTATTCGCGCATGATCTTGTAGCGCCCCTTGGGCATGACCGGGATCTCGTCCCGCCGCCACAGCGGGGTGAAACCCAGGCCCAGAAACCCCAGGCCCAATTCGCCGGCCACGATCTTCACTTCCTCGAGGTGGGTGCCGGTTTCCTCGCAGATGTCATGCATGGTGGCCAGGGGCGCGCCGGACAGCTCGAACTGTCCGCCGGGCTCCAGGCTGATGTTGGCCATGCCCCGGTTGAGGCCGATCAGGGTTTCCCCGCCGCTCGGAGTGGCCTCATAGGTTCCGGACCAGCCGAACCGCATCAACCCCTGCATCAGAGCGTGGATGCCCGAGGCCCCGTCGTAAGCGACCGGCCGGCGACCCGCCGTGTGGAAGACGAATTTTTCGTGTTCGGCGCCCACGCGAAAGTCCGAGGTCGACTTTGACCCCTCGGCGAACCAGGCCGCCAGATCCTCGAACGTCAAAGGACGGTCGTCACAAAGCGTTTCGCCCATACACAGCCCTTTTTTTTTCCGGTTCCTGAACTCAGTTCACTTGGGCCGCCGACGGCCCAACCTCAAGCCCCCGCCAGTCGCCAAATGCCGATTGCCAGAGGCTCAAGGCGGCTATGGCGGCCGTATCGGCCCGAAGGATGCGAGGTCCGAGGGACACCGGCAGTACGAAAGCCAGGCCGCGGATCGCCGCTCGCTCAACGGGCGAGAACCCGCCCTCCGGCCCGATCAGCACCGCCCAGGGTCCGGCTGACGCCCCCCTCATCGCCTCGGCGACCGGCGCGGCCTCGCCACCTTCATCGCAGAACAGCAGCCGCCGCCCAGTTTCCATGCCGCCCAACACCAGGGACAGCGGTTGGGGGGCGACGACGATGGGCACGTCAAGCCGGCCCGTCTGTTCCGACGCCTCGGTGGCGATGGCGGTCAGGCGGGCGATATTGGCGTGGTCGGCGTTGGTGCGCTCGGTAAGCATCAGCCTGACGCGCCGGACGCCCAGTTCAGCCGCCTTTTCGACGATGGTCTCCAGGCGGGTGCGTTTGACCATGGCAATGAACAGTTCAAGATCGGGGGCCATCGCCTGCGGCCGGACCTGCATTTCTGGGACCAGCACGCAGCCCCGCTTGCCAACTTCGGCCAGGGTGGTCCGCCATTCACCGTCGCGGCCGTTGAAGGCCAGCAGAGCCGCGCCTGGCCCCAGGCGCATCACCCGGGTCAGATAGTGGGACGGCTCGGCGCCGATGGTGATCCGCGCCGCCTCGCTTAAATCGCTATCGAGAAAAAGTCGGATCAAAGCCCAGGAAGCTTGATATTTCCGCCGGGGTTGCGGGAGATCACCACCGCCTTGGCGCCGGTGAGGTTGGCGATCCTCTGGGTTTCGGTAGCCGCGTCGACAGGTGTGGCGGTGACGGCGTCGACGCTGGGCGCGGTGGCCGGTTGGCCCTTTTTCCAGAAGATCACCCAGTCGGCGAAACTCTTGTCCTTGTGGGCCAGGGCGCCGAACTCATCATCGACGACATAGCGGATCAGAGGGTCGGCCTTGTCGCCACCGGCCTTGGTGACCAACAGCTTCTCGCCATCGGACCGGACCTCACCCTCTCTCTGGCCCATCAGGGCGGTGCGAGCGGCGCTGGCCGGTTGCAGTTCCTGGGGCCGGGGCTCGCCGGGGGTCGGGGGACGCAGGGCGTAGTCCGGCGGCAGGACCAGGGGCGCCTTGGTCACCACGCGGAATTCGTCCGGGGTGATCTTGCTGAGGCCCAGGGCGTGCGAGGCCGATTCGCATCCGGCCAATCCCAAGACCCCGAGCAGCGAAGCGGCGATCAGCACAGGGGTGAAACGCATAGGCATGTCTTCCAAAAATGGCCGCCCCCGACCGGAAGCAGTAGGAATACCGCATTCGGGGTCCAGGCGCCAACCCGAGGTTTATGTCGCCGCCCGTCGCGGGGTCAGGAGATTTTCGGCCATCAGGATCAGGACGCCGACGGTGATGCCACTGTCAGCGAGGTTGAAGATCCAGGGGAAGAACAGCGGATGCACATCCACGAAATCCACCACCGCCCCGAGACGGATACGATCGATCAGATTGCCCACCGCGCCACCGAGGATGAGGCCGACCGCCAGGCCGATAATCGGCCTCTCCACGCGACGAACCCAGAGCGCCAGCGCCACGCTGACCACCAGGGAGAAGGCCGCCAGCGCCCAGCGGGTCCAGGGTGCATGGGTCTGGAAAAAGCCGAAGCTGATGCCGTCGTTGCGGACCAGGGTGAAGGACAACGGCCAGACCATCGGCCGGGATTCCCCGACACCAAGGCCCAATCCGTCGACGACCCAGTGCTTGAGGCTCTGGTCGAGCCCGATCACCACCGCAGCCACGCCAAACGCCAGCCAACCGAGGGTGCTGACCATCTTCATCGCGGCGCCGCGTCCAGATGGGCGGCGTCCCACAGCGCAACCGCGTCCGCGTCCCGGAGCGACAATTCCGGATAGTCGGCGCGCGATCCCACCTCCGGCAAAATCCGCCACGAGCGCGCGCATTTGCGGCCCTCGGCTTTCAGCGGCTGCACGGCGACGCCGGCCATGCCTTCCAGACGAAAGGCGCCTTCGGGGCCGGCGCCGGCGATCAGGCTGGCCTGGCTGGTGCGGAACACTTCCGCCGCGTCCAGACCCTCGAAGGCGGCGAAGAGGCCCGCGTCGTCGATATGGACGCGCGGCGCGGCCTCAAGAGCGCCGCCCAGACGCTTCTCCCGCCGCTCCACCTCCAGGGCGCCGGTGACCACGCGCGTGACCCGCTCGACATCCCGCCAGCGGGCCGCCTCGGCCTCGTCGCGCCAGGTGTCCGGTGTGTTTGGGAACACCCTCAAGGCGTTGGGGCCGGCGTCCGCGAACCGCGCGACCCAGGCCTCCTCCATGGTGAAGGCGAGCAACGGAGACAGCCAGATCGTCAGGCGCTCGAACACCAGATCCATCACGGTGCGACAGGCGCGGCGGCGGAGGGAGTCCGGGTTGTCGCAATAGAGCGCATCGCGCCGCACGTCGAAGAACAGCGCCGAAAGGTCGTTCGAGCAGAAATCCGCCAGCGGCCGAACCACATCGGCGAAGTCGAAGCGGCCATAGGCGGCGCGCACGTGGCCATCCAGGGTCCACAGCCGGTGCAGGATGTAGCGCTCCAACGGCGGCATGGCCGCCACCTCTACGCGTTCGGCCTCCTCAAAGCCGTCCAGAGCGCCCAACAGATAGCGCAGGGTGTTGCGCAGCTTGCGATAGGCGTCGACCGTGGTCTGCAGGATGGTCGGACCGATCCGCTGGTCCTCGGAATAGTCGGTCAGGGCCGTCCACAGCCGCAGGATCTCGGCGCCGTTCTTGGCGGTGATGTCCTGGGGCTCCACGCTGTTGCCCAGCGATTTGGACATCTTTTCCCCCTTTTCATCGAGGGTGAAGCCATGGGTCATCAGGGCCTTGTATGGCGCCTGGCCGCGGGTGCCACAGGCCTCCAGCAGCGAGGACTGGAACCAACCGCGGTGCTGGTCCGAGCCCTCGGAATAGAGATCGGCGGGCCAATGGCTGTTCTCGCGGCCCTCAAGGGTGAAGGCGTGGGTCGAGCCGGAATCGAACCAGACGTCGAGGATATCCTCGATCTTTTCATAGGCCTCTGGATCGCGGTTACCGAGAAAATCGCCGGCCGGCCGGGTAAACCAGGCGTCGGCTCCCTCGGAGGCGATCAGTTCGACAATCCTGGCGTTGACGTCGGGGTCCACCAGCGGCGCGCCGGTGGCCTTGTCCACGAACATCGCCAGTGGCGATCCCCAGGCGCGCTGGCGGCTGATCAGCCAGTCGGGCCGGCTCTCGACCATCGAGCGGATGCGGTTGCGGCCGCTTTCGGGATAGAAGGCGGTGGCGTCGATGGCGTCCAGGGCGGTCTGGCGCAGGCTGCGGCCGCCATGAACCTCGTCGTTGAGGGGCTCATCCAGGCGGATGAACCACTGCGGCGTGTTGCGGAAGATCACCGGCGCCTTGGAGCGCCAGGAATGGGGATAGCTGTGTTCCAGCCGGCCCCGGGCGAGAAGGTTTCCCGCCTCGATCAGTTTCTCGGTCACCGCCGCGTTGGCCGGCCCGAACTTGCCGGCCTTCTTGCCCTCGGTCTCCAGCACCTTGAGGCCGCCGAACAGGGGGACATGGTCGAAATAGGCGCCGTTCTCGTCAACGGTTTCAGGAATCTCCCGGTGGCCATTGGCCAGCCAGACCGCGTAGTCGTCGGCGCCGTGGCCGGGGGCGGTGTGGACGAAGCCGGTGCCGGCGTCATCGGTGACGTGATCGCCCGCGAGGAGGGGCACGGGAAAAGCGTAGCCCGCATCGAGGTGAGCAAGGGGATGAAAGGTCTTGGTTGTGGTAGGATCAAACGTGGCGAGATGTCGCCAACTCGCAATCTTGGCCGCCTTTCTCACATCTTCGGCCAACTTCTCAGCTAGCAGGAATCGCTCGCCGATTTTCGCCCATGGCTCGAACGCCAGCCCGGACTCGAGCGAATCGACTTCATAGACGCCGTAGGAAATCTTTGGATTGTAGGCAATCGCGCGGTTCGCCGGAATTGTCCAAGGGGTCGTGGTCCAGATGACCACGGATGCGCCGCGCACAAGTTCGGTTCGGGCGTCGGCTTCAGCCTTATTCGCACCAACGACCTCTTTGACCGGAAACTTCACCCAGACCGTGGGCGAGACGTGGTCGTGGTATTCGACCTCGGCGTCGGCCAGGGCGGTGCGCTCCACTGGACTCCACATCACCGGCTTGGAACCTCGATAGACCTGTCCGCCGGCGATGAACTTGTGGAACTCCCGGACGATGGCCGCCTCGCTGGCGTAGTCCATGGTGGCGTAGCGGCCCACCCAGTCGCCCAGCACGCCCAGGCGTTGGAACTCCTTGGACTGGGCCTCAATCCAGCCGGCGGCGTAGGAGCGGCAACGGGCGCGGAATTCGGCCTTGGAAACCTCGTCCTTGCGCCGTCCCTTGGACCGGAACTCCTCCTCGATCTTCCACTCGATCGGCAGGCCGTGACAGTCCCAGCCCGGCACATAGTCGACGTCGAACCCCAGCGCGAAGCGCGAGCGGACCACGAAGTCCTTCAGCAGCTTGTCGAGGGCGTGGCCGATGTGGATCGCGCCATTGGCGTAGGGCGGGCCGTCGTGCAGCACGAACAGGGGAGCGCCGGCCGCTTGCCGCGCGGCGCGGACCTTGGCGTAGAGATCGCCGACCGCCTCGAGCAGGCGCGGCTCGAGCTGGGGCAAGCCGCCGCGCATGGGGAACGGCGTCTGGGGAAGGAAGATGGTTTCCCGATAGTCACGGGAGGCAACGGCGGCGTCGTCGGGCATGGGCGTCCAGACATGTCGATGATGCGGAAGGGCGATGGGCGGAGCGTGGATGATTCCCGGCGCGCGCCTGGCCAATCGCTGGCGGCGCTACGCCGGGCGTATAATTCGCCGATCCGTGGAAACGTTCGTCATGAGCGGAGGTCTAGCAGAACAGAGACGGCGTTTCCAGGCTTGGCGATCTCAACCGTCCTTGGCCAGGATTGCGCGGGCGATGCGCTCATCCAGATAGATCTGCTCCACCATGGCTTCGACGCTGTCGAACTTTTCCTCCGGGCGCAGGAAGGCGATCAGGTCGGTTTCTATGGTCTCGCCGTAGATGTCCTCGTCGAACTCGAACAGCCAGACCTCGAGGCGGGGCTCGACTTCGCCGGTGGTCGGATTGACCCCGATATTGGCGACGCCCTCGAGCTGGCGCCCGTCCTTCAGGCGCGTGCGAGTGGCGTAGACCCCGAACTTGGGCGCCACATAGTCGCCGAGCGGTACATTGGCGGTGGGAAAGCCCAGCTGGCGGCCGAGTTGGCGCCCCTTCTGGACCAGCCCCTCGATGGCGAAGGGTCGTCCCATGATCTTGCGAGCCAGATCGGGATGGCCATCGCGCAGAGCGTCGCGAACCGTGGTGGACGAGATTTTGCCATCGCTGTTCTCCACCGCGGACGCCACCGAGACGGAAAAGCCGAACTCGGCCCCATAGCGGCGCATGGCCTCCGGATCACCGGTGCGGCCCTTGCCGAAAGTGATATCGAAACCTACCGCCACGTGCCGAACGCCCAACCCCTTGGCCAGGACCTCGCTTACGAAATCATGGTCCGAGAAGTTGGCCATCTCCACGCCGAACGGCAGCAGATAAAACAGATCGGCGTCGAACGTCTGCACCGTGCGCGCCAGCTGATGGGCGTTCATCAGCCGAAAGGGCGGCGCCTCAGGGTTGAAATGCATGCGCGCGTGAGGCTCGAAACTGATCACGCCCAAAGGCGCGCCCATGGCTCGCGCCGCGGCCGCCGCGTCGGCGATCACATGCTGATGGCCCAGGTGCACACCGTCGAAATTGCCCAGGGCGACCGCCGCGCCCCGGTTCGCGCCGGTCAGTCCCTTCCAGCCGTGGATGATCTTCATGGCCGGATCACACGGCCCTTCGCGGCGCCAGGATTACCGCCTCGCCCTCGATCACCGTCTTGCCGCCAACCAGGCAGGTGGTGGTCAGCGTCACCCGGGCCTTGGCTTGGTCGATGGCGGTGATCTCGGCCCGAACCGTGACGACATCGCCGATGCGCACCGGCCGTCGGAAGCTCAGGCTCTGAGACAGATAGATCGCGCCAGGGCCGGGCAGTTTCTTGGCGATCAGGGCCGAGATATAGCCCGCCGACAACATGCCGTGGGCGATCCGGCCGCCGAAGGGCGTGGTCGCGGCGTAGGCCTCGTCCAGATGCACCGGATTGTCATCGCCGGTGACATCCGCGAAGGCGGCCAGATCGGATTCCCGGACTTCGCGCGCCAGCTCCGCGCTCTGCCCGACGCTCAAATCCTCAAGACACAATCCGCTCACCGCTTGTCATCCTCCGTGGCGCCCACCGAAGGGCTCGCGACCTTCTATCGGGTTCCGCGCTTTTGGCGAGAGTCCCGCCGAACTGGGCCGCCCCATTCGAGATCCCCCATGGCGAAATTGGCGCTCAGCCCCGATTTGGCAAGCAGGGCGTCGACGGCCGGAGCGGAAAGTTCCCCGCCGGGGCCGGTGGCCTCTTGCCCGTGAATACCGGTGGCTATGAACAGACGGTCGAAACCCTGGGCCTGCGCCCCGGCGATGTCGGTGACGACGCCATCGCCGATCACCAGGATTCGCGCCCGATCATGAGGGCGCCCAAGGGCGCGGTCGGCTTCAGCGAGGGCCAGATCGTAGATCGGTCCAAACGGCTTGCCGGCCATGACCGTCGCCCCACCCAGAGTCTCATAGAGTTCCGCCAGAGCGCCGCCGCAATAGATCAGCCGCGCGCCCCTCTGCACCACCTGGTCGGGATTGGCGCAGACCATTTCCAGGCCCAGGGCCGCGGCCCGGGTCAGAACCGCTCGGTAGTCCTCCGGGGTTTCCACGTCGTCGTCATTGGGGCCGGTGCAGGCGATGAACCGCGCCTCGTCCAGGTCGGCGAAGGCCAGCCCGAGACCCTCGAACAGCGGATCGTCGCGTTCGGGACCGATACGCCAGGCAGGACCGGGCGCGCGGTCGGCCAGCAGAACCCGAGTGGCGTCGCCGGATGTGACGATCACCGACCAGGCCTCGCGCGGCACGCCAAGTTCATCCAGCTGCGCGGCGACACCCGGCCACGGGCGAGGCGAGTTGGAGATCAGGACCACCGGCCCGCGCTCGGCCCGCCAGCGCGCCAGGGCCGCGCAGGCGACGAGGAATGCGTTCTGGCCATTGTGAATCACGCCCCAGATATCGCAGAGCAGCACGTCATAGCGATCGGCGAGATCGCCGAGACCGTCGATGATCTGGGTCACGGGCGCCGAAAACCCTAGCGCGTCGGGATCGGGCGTTCGCCTCGATAGTCGTAGAAACCCCGGCCGACCTTGCGGCCGAGCCAGCCGGCCTCGACATATTTCACCAGCAGCGGGCAGGGTCGGTATTTGGAATCCGCCAGGCCGTCGTGCAGCACGTTCATGATCGACAGCACCGTATCCAGTCCGATGAAATCGCCGAGCTCCAGCGGACCCATCGGATGGTTGGCGCCCAGTTTCAGGGCGGTGTCGATGGCGTCCACCGTGCCGACGCCCTCATAGAGCGTGTAGATCGCCTCGTTGATCATCGGCACCAACACCCGGTTGACGATAAAGGCCGGGAAGTCCTCGGCGTTGGCGGTGGTCTTGCCCAATGACTTGGCGAAGCCGACGGCGACCTCATAGGTGCCGGCGTCGGTGGCGATGCCGCGGATGATCTCCACCAGCTTCATCAACGGCACGGGGTTCATGAAGTGCAGGCCGATGAACCGCTCGGGTCGATCGGTGGCCGACGCCAGACGCGTGATGGAGATCGAGGAGGTGTTGGAGGCCAGCAGGGTATGGGCGCCCAGGTGTGGCTGCAGCGCGCGGAAGATCTGTTTCTTGGTCTCTTCGTTCTCGGTGGCGGCCTCGATGGCCAGGTCGGTCTCGCCGATCATCGCCAGGCTTTCGGCGGGCTTCAGCCGAGCCATGGCCCCATCCATATCGGCTTCTGATACGATGCCGCGGGCGACCTGCCGGGTAAGATTGTGTTCGATCAGCTTGAGGCTGGCCGCGATCCGTTCGGGGGCCACATCGTTGATCAACACATCATAGCCGGCCAGGGCGCAGACATGGGCGATACCGCTGCCCATCTGTCCCGCGCCGATTACACCGACCGTCCGGATATCCGCCATCATCACGCGCCCACGTTTATGACGGTCTTCTTACACACCCCGCGTCCCCAACGCCAAGACTTTGCTGCAATGCAGCGACAGGGTATCTGTCTCAATTTGTATCAAGCGTCGCCCAGGGCGGCCATTAAATCAGGCACGGCGGTCTTGTAATCGGCCACCAGGCCATAGTCGGCGACCTGGAAAATCGGCGCGTCGGCGTCCTTGTTGATGGCCACGATGACCTTGGAATCCTTCATCCCGGCCAGATGCTGGATCGCCCCGGAGATCCCCACGGCGATATACAGTTGCGGCGCCACCACCTTGCCCGTCTGTCCCACCTGATAGTCGTTGGGCGCATAGCCGGCGTCCACCGCCGCGCGAGAGGCGCCCACCGCCGCGCCCAGCCGGTCGGCCAGGGGCTCGATCACGCGGTGGAACTCCTCCGCCGAGCCCATCGCCCGTCCGCCCGAGACCACGATCTTGGCGCCCGCCAGTTCCGGGCGGTCGGACTTGACCAGTTCGTCGGAAATGAACCGGGTCTTGGGCGCGCCGACCCCCGGGTCCACCGCCTCGATGGCGGCCGAGCCGTCTTCGCCGGCGGGCTTGAAGGCCGTTCCACGAACCGTGATCACCTTCTTGGCGTCGCCCGACTCCACCGTCTCCAGCGCGTTGCCGGCGTAGATCGGCCGCACGAAGGTGGTGGGGCCCTTGACTTCGATGATCTCGGAGATCGGCGCCACATCCAGCAGGGCGGCGACGCGCGGTGCGAAGTTCTTGCCCGCCGATGTCGCCGGGATCAGCACCGCGTCATAGCCGACCATCAACGGCGTCACGCACGCCGCCACGGCCTCGGCGATCTGTTTGCCAAGCGCGTCGCTCTGGGCGGTCAGCACTTTGCGCACGCCGGTGATCTTGGCGGCCTGCGCGGCGACGGCGTCGACGCCCTGGCCGGCCACCAGCACATCCACGTCCGGCGACAGAGCCAGGGCGGCGGTGACGGTCTTGTTGGTGTTGTCTTTCAGCGAGACATTGTCGTGATCGGCGACGACGAGGACGGCCATCTATATAACTCCCGCTTCGGTCTTGAGTTTGGCAACCAGTTCGGCGGCGTTCTCGACCTTAACGCCGGCCACCCGCTTGGCGGGCTCGGTCACCTTCATCACCTTCAGATGCCCACCGGTCAGGCCGCCGAAATCGTTGGGGGCCTTGATGTCGATGGTCTTCTTCTTGGCCTTCATGATGTTGGGCAGCGACGCATAGCGCGGCTCGTTGAGACGCAGGTCGGCGGTGACCACGGCCGGCAGGTCGAGCTCCAGTGTCTGCAGGCCGCCATCCACCTCGCGGGTGACGCGCACGGTCTCGCCCGACACTTCGATCTTCGAGGCGAAGGTCGCCTGGGGCCAACCCAGCAGGGCCGACAGCATCTGGCCGACCGCGTTGTTGTCGCCGTCGATGGCCTGTTTGCCCATCAGGATCATGCCCGGTTCCTCGACCAGGGCCACCGCCTTGAGCAGCTTGGCGACTTGCAGCGGTTCGGGGTCGGCGTCGGTATGGACCAGCACGCCGCGATCGCCGCCCATGGCCAGCGCCGTGCGGATGGTTTCCTGGGCCTGGATCGGGCCGATCGACACCACCACGATCTCGGTGGCCACGCCTTTTTCCTTCAGGCGCACGGCTTCCTCGATGGCGATTTCGCAGAACGGGTTCATCGCCATCTTCACATTGGCGAGATCGACACCGGTTTGGTCGGATTTCACCCGCGCCTTGACGTTGTAGTCGAGCACGCGTTTCACAGGGACCAGAATCTTCATTGACCTCAAAACCTCCGCCGAAGCGCACCGCCAATAACGCGATCAGCGTAGTTTGCAAGCCGGGGCCGGCTCTTTAAGAGGGCGCTCATGCACCGCTTGATCGCCAACACCACCTATATCGTCCTCGGCCTGTTCCTCGTCTCCAGCCTGACGGCCGCCGCCTATCAATGGTGGTTCGTGTGGCCGGTAGAAAAGTGCGACAGGGCTGGCGCGTGGTGGGACGCCCGCGATCATCAATGCCTGACCCCCCTGCCGATCTGGCGGATCACCGGGCGATTGCCGAAGGCGCCCGCGGCGACCAAGCCGAAGGGGTAGACTATAATCTCTGGCCTTTGGATGGCCCGTGTTGGCCCTTTCATGGCCCTTTTTGGCCTCTGGCTGGCCCTTTGGTGGCCCGCGGTTGGCCTTGGCTTGGCCGGCTGACGGCCCGAAACGGCCGTCGGATGGCCCGAAATGGCCGGCGCGTAACGCTTAAGTCTTTGTTTTAAAACTGTTTGAAAGAACGACGTGGCTTTTTTGGGCAGTTTGATCAGCGGTGGGGTAGGCGAAAACGCGACAACAAAGTTCCTGAAGGAACCTTGTCATTGCGTTTTGCAATATTTTGCCCGAATGTCAATCCCCAAACGTAAGTATGTCCGGAAATCCGCCGGGTCGGGCTGGAGGAACCTTCCTATTGTCGGGGAATAGTCCCGCGCCTTGTCGTAATAGAGCCCGATCTCCGCGATCCAGATCTGGCCGGCGTATTGGAACCGCCCGACGTTGCCGCCGCCTGGAACGCCGTATTCGTCATAGGTGTTGATCGCCGTCGCCGTGCCCGAGGCGTCGGCGACGGCGATCGTCGGCCAGCAGCCACTGGCGGTTGGTGGTGTCCGATCCGGCATAGGACACCACCGTCTCATCGACCCCCGGCCCCGGCACGTGGCGCTGGTAGAGCACGCCGTTGTTCTGGCTCAGCGTGCCGTATTCGGCCAGCAGGCGGGAACCGTAATAGCGGAACCATCGGCTGTCGGTCGTCGCCACGCCATTGGCGAAATCCGTCACCGCCATAAGGCGGTCCAGCGGATCGCCGCGCAGGCTGGCCGTGCCGTTGAATGCGGAAAGGTGGTTGTAGGTATCGTAGGCATAACTGTTGACGCCATCGGAATTCAGGTTGCCGCGACCGTCGTAGCCGATGGCGGCGGCCCCGGACTGCGTGACCCGGTTCTGCCCGTCAAGGGCGTAGCCGCGCATCGTCGCCGCCGGTCCCGGCCAGTTGTACTGCGGGTTGGAAGAAACCCGGGAGGCGATCTCGTTCGAGGCGGTGTAGCCGAAGGTCAAGGTCTGGTTGCCTCCCGTGGCCTGAAGGGTGTGGCTGAGGCTGGCCAGGCGCCAGGCGGGCAGAACCAGGGACGCGCACCCATTTCCCGTTCGCGCATGGGCGTCAGCCGATGATGGTGTCGCCGTCGTCCACGGCTCCGCCCGGAGCCCGAAGGTTGTCCAGATCTTCAAGGATGGCGGCGGCAAGATCGGCCGGAAGGTCCGAGTTCACCCGCGTGGCGGCGGGAACCCAGAGCACATCGCCCTTGCCGCCGGCATTTGCGTATCTGGAGGCGACGAACAGCAGGTCGGAGAGGCGGTTCAGATAGCGCAGGCCCGGGCCGTGGGGCGCTAGGCCCGCCTCGGTCGGGGGGGCCGCGGCGACGAAGGTCACCGCCCGGCGCTCGGCCCGCCGGCAGACCGTGCGGGCCAGATGCAGGACGGCGCTGGCCCGCGAGCCACCCGGCAGGATGAATGAGTTCAGGGGCGCGAGGTCGGCGTTCAGCATGTCGATCTCGCCCTCAAGCCGCGTCACCTGGCTGTCGACGATGCGCAGAGGCTCAAAGCCGAGGTCGGGCGAATGGGGGGTGGCGAGATCGGCGCCCAGGTCGAACAGATCATTCTGAATGCGCGCGAACATCGGATCGAGCAGCCCGTCGCCGCCGGTCTCCACCCGGACCAGCCCCAGCACCGCATTGAGCTCATCCACCGCGCCATAGGCCTCGACCCGCGCGTCGGCCTTGGTGACGCTTTCGCCGGTGACCAGCCGGGTCTGGCCGGCGTCTCCCGTGCGGGTGTAGATCTTGTTGAGCAGAACCATGGGTTGGCTCGTAATCCCTAGTGTCCGTGCCGCATGAACAGGGCGGCGGCCACCAGCACCGCCACCGCGCAGGCCTGCGCCAGCACCCGCAGCCGCATCAGCTTGTTCGACCAGCTGCGCCCGAAATCGCCGCCCCGGAACAGGGCATAGATGCCAAAGCCCAGAACGATGACCACGACGCCGAGGGAGAGCGGGATCAGGACCATGAAAACATCACGCATGGGACAGCCCTTAGTCCGAAGCGGTTCCGCCGCCAATCACCGAAGATGCGCGGCGGCGTTCATCGCATGGTGCAGAATACGGACGATCAGCACCGCGTGGCCATCCAGGCGGTAGTAAATGTGGTGGCTCCGATAGCTGAAAAATCGCATCGGCGGCCGGATGCCCTCAAGGACCGGGCCGATCTCCGGAAAATCGGCGAGCCGGTGGCAGCTGGCCTGAAGTCCGGCGAAATACTCCTCGGCCGCGTCGAAACCGAAGCGCTCGGCGCTGAAAGCAAAAACCTGATCGAGATCGGTTGCAGCCGCGGCGCTGAAACTCGGTTTAGCCACGCGCGGCGGCGTATTTGTCGCGGATATCGCTGAAGATTTGCGCGGGTTCGCGGTCATCGACGCCCGACGCCAACCCCTTGTCGAGCGCGGCCTGTAATTCGGCCAATGCATCAGCCCTCTGGGCCTCGCGACGGATCAGGTCGCGTACATAGTCGCTCGCGCTGGAAAAGTGGCCATCGCCGACTCGGTCATCGACCCATGACTTGAGGGCGGCTGGAAGGGAGATATTGAGCTGGGGCACGGGCCTCTCCTACGAATCCGCACGGATTGGCATGAAGCTAGGCGGCGAGGGTCGGTTGCGCAAGGATCAAGGGCAGCCTTGCAGGCCACCGAGGCCAGCCCTAGTTAGAAGCCAAGTCGAGGAGCGCCCGATGATCACCCTTCACCACCTCAACAATTCACGTTCGCAGCGCATCCTGTGGCTGCTGGAAGAGGTCGGCGCGCCTTATGAGATCAA
This sequence comes from Caulobacterales bacterium, assembly GCA_038227865.1. Taxonomy (GTDB): domain Bacteria; phylum Pseudomonadota; class Alphaproteobacteria; order Caulobacterales; family Caulobacteraceae; genus Acaudatibacter. The sequence goes on along the minus strand of JBBRPO010000010.1, from coordinate 20,681 downwards.
GGCCTATCAGCGCGACGCGGTGACCAACCTGGCGCCGCCGGAGCTCAAGTCGGCGCATCCGCTGGGCAAGTCGCCGGTGATCGACGAGGGCGACATCACCATCGCCGAGTCCGGCGCCATCGTTGACTATATCGTCCGCAAATACGGCAAGGGCGCCTTCGCGCCAGCGTCCGGGACCAACGAACACGAGGCCTATCTGGAGTGGCTGCACTATGCCGAGGGCTCGGCGATGCTGCCGCTGATGATCAGCCTGTATGTGATGCGTCTGGGCGACGCCGGCGCGCCGCTGAAAGAGCGCATCGACAGCGAGATCGACAACAACCTCGGCTACATCGAAAAGGCGCTCGCCGGGCACGACTACATCCTGGCCAGCGGCTTCAGCGGCGCCGACGTGCAGCTGAGTTTCGTCGGCGAAGTGGGCCGCGCGTTCGGTCGCCTGGGCTCATATCCGAACATCGCCGCCTGGGTCGCGCGCCTGCACGAACGCCCGGCGTTCAAGGCGTCGATCGAGAAGGGCGGAGTATATAGTCTTGCCTGAGGCGTGATCAGGCCGCGCAGGCGAACACGCTGATATACCAGGGGGTGCGAGAGCGGCCGATCGAGACCGCGAAGCCGGCCGGCTGGGCGGCGTTCAAGGTTCTCAACAACGCCTGGGCCGCGCCCATCTCATCGGGACGGTTCTCTGGTCGGACGACGTTGCCGGCCAAGCCATAGCCTGGCTGACTGTTGATCTCCACCGGCAAGGGCCTGAGCCTGATCCTCCCCAGCGCCACCCCTGGCGCGATCGGCGTATTGGCGGTGCTGAGCTGAGCCAGCGAGGCGGCGGCGGTGCTCGCCGTAACATAGGTGGCGCTTTCGTTAGGGCCGCGGCACCAGAAGACGTCGATGTCCCAACCCTGAGGCCGACCGACCGCGAGAACGGTGGTGGTGAGAAGCTGGGTGGTCGTCGGCGCGGCCGCGCTGCGCGCCACCGCGGCCGTGTCGGGGGCGGAGGGCGCCGCCGCGCCGGTGACCGATCGCACCGTGGTCGCCTCATTGGCCTTGAAGTCGTCATCCGAAAGCGCCGTCGATACCGCCGGCCCACTGGCCTCCTTGCTGGCCAGCGCGGCGAGCAGACTGGACTTCATGCTGGTCAGCTCGGCGATCGCACCGGTTTTCGTCGCCTTGGGCACATCGAACTCGGCGAAGTCAGGCAGGGTGTGCTGGGCCAGCTGATAGATCGCAAGCCGCTTGGCGACCCGCAGGTTCTCCTTCAGGTCGCCGCCGAAGGTGGCCAGATAATCGTCATAGCGAGCTTTCCAATAGATCTCTTCGGCCGACAACGCCTGGCGGAAGGCGGCGCTCTTTTCGACCCGATCATGCGCCAGACCGGTCAAGAACGTGTTGCCGCCAGCAACCAGGGCAATCACTGAACCCAGGACCGCGATGTTGCGCGAAACGATTTCGAGGGGATCTTTTTGCGGAGGCGAATCGATGGTCATGGGGTCCCCTCGAAGCTGGCTGGCGCCCTACTCCTCCCACCCCTCCAGGAAATCGAACACCGCCGCCTTGAACAGGGCGTGGGGGATCGCGGAAAAGTGATCGCAGGCGGGCAGCGTCACCGCCTTGGCCCCCGGGATCGCGTCGGCCAGGGCCTGGGGATCGCCCGCCAGTTCGTCGTAGCTGCCGGCCACCACCAGCGTCGGAACCGCCAGGCCCGAAAGGTCGCCGGCGCCCGGCGAGCCGCCGCGCCCCCGGCTGCACGCGGCCAGCGCCAGCCGGTCCTCGCCCTGGTTCTCGGCGAACTGGCGAAAGCCTCTCAGGGTCGGGTCGGTGATCACGCCGGGGTCCTCGGTGGTCAGCGCCTCGGCCATGGTCATGGTGGTTTCTGAGATCGGGTCGCCGGTGAGCATACGCCCGCCCACTCCGCCCAGGACCAGGTTGTTGATACGGCCCGGCGCATCCAACGCCACCGCCAGCGAGAGGTGCGCGCCCATCGAATAGCCGAGTATATCCACCCGGCCCAATTGCAGGCGGTCTATCAGCGCAACGATGTCGCCGGCCATCAGGTCGCGGCCATAGGCGGCGGGGTCGTGGGGTTTGTCGCTCTCGCCATGGCCACGCAGGTCGAGCGCCACGGTGCGATAGCCCTTGCGCTCCAGGGACCCAAACCATCCGAGCCGCCGCCAGTTCTCGGCCCGGTTGGTCGCGAAGCCGTGAACCAGCACGACGGTTCCGAGCACCGGCCCGGCCGGCGTGATGTCGTCATAGGCGAGGGTCAGCCCGCCGGAGTGAAATGTGGCCATGACCATGAGGGTAAACGTCGCGCCCCACTTGAGCAAAGGGCGTCTGGCGCCTTAATCAGAGATTATGAACGAGGAAGTCTTCATCGGCGGCTGGACCCGGTCGCGGCTGCGCGAGCGTAGCCAGACCGAGCGCCATGCGGTCTGGAAGCGGGCGAGGTCCTTGCATTCGGCCGAAGGCAATCACCTGGCGAGAGCCATCGAGATGCTGGGCCTGCCCTACGCAGAGCCCCAACCCCTGGACGAAGCCGATCCGATGCTGGAGCGGATACGGGCGGTGTTCGCCACGCCGGCGGCGCGCTCGGCCGCGATCGAGGCCACGCTGGACGGTCTGCCGGCCATGGCCGGGATTGACACCCTGCTGCACGATCAGTTGGGCGAGGACTATCGCCGCAACCCCGCCGCCGTACCCACCGCTCAGGCCTTGGTGGCGGAGCTGATGAGCGGGCTTGGCTATGTGGAAGCCGGCCGCAAGGATCTGCCCAAGCGCTGCGTGGCCCGGTCGGGCGTCTATTGGAAGCGCGGCTGAGTATTCCCCGTCAGAGGTGCAGCGCCATCAGCACCTCGTCGATGTAGCGATCGCCGAGTTTGACCGCCCGCAACTCAAATCCATACGGGACGAAGCCGAAGCTTTCATAAAACCGCTTCGCCCGGTGGTTGAAATCGCCCACGCCCAATTCCAGCACCTCGATCCCGATCGTTCGGGCGTGGGCGATGACGGTCTCGAACAGCCGCCGCGCCGCGCCCGTTCCCCGCGCCGTTGGGCTGACAAACACACCCCAGATCGTGGCCTTGTGTGCGACGTTGGCGCCGGCGAAACGATCGAGGCCCGCCATGCCCACGCACTGGTCCTGGGCAAACACGCCCCAGACTGAACCCGAGGCGAGCGCGGCGGTGAAGTCCTCTCCGCCGCGGGCCAGGGCGACGTCCAGCCGCTCGGCGAAGGCGGGTGGGCTGTCGGCCAGCGCCTCCAGGCGGATAGTACCGAGATCGGAGGCTTCCTCGGGCAGGAAGGGACGGACGGTCAGGGGCATCGCAACCGCCTAAACGGCAAAAGGCCGGCGGACAAGCCGCCGGCCCCTGACCGAATAACAAGCCCGATAGGCTGGTCTTCAGGCGTCGGCTTCGGCCGCCTGCTTGACCGTGAGGTCTTCGCCGGTGACCTGGTCGACGATCTTCATCGACAGGCGGATCTTGCCGCGATCGTCGAAGCCGAGCAGCTTGACCTTCACGGCCTGGCCTTCGGAGAGGATGTCGGAGACCTTGTTGACCCGCTCGCTGGCAATCTGGCTGACGTGAACCAGACCGTCCTTGGCGCCGAAGAAGTTCACGAAGGCGCCGAAATCGACCACCTTCATGACCTTGCCGTCATAGATCTGGCCGACTTCGGGTTCCGAGGTGATCGAGCGGATCCAGTCGATGGCCGCCTTGATCTTGGCGCCGTCGCTGGCCGAGACCTTGACCGTGCCTTCGTCGTTGATGTCGACCTTAGCGCCCGTGGTGGCGACGATCTCACGGATCACCTTGCCGCCGGTGCCGATCACTTCACGGATCTTGTCGGTGGGGATGGTGATGGTCTCGATCTTCGGGGCGTATTCGCCGACGTCCGTGCGGGCGCCGTCGATGGCCTTGGCCATTTCACCCAGGATGTGAAGGCGTCCGTCGCGAGCCTGAGCCAGGGCCTGCTTCATGATCGCCTCGGTGATGCCGGGGATCTTGATGTCCATCTGCAGCGAGGTGATGCCGTCGGCGGTGCCGGCGACCTTGAAGTCCATGTCGCCCAGGTGATCTTCATCGCCCAGGATGTCCGACAGCACCGCGAAGCCGTCCTTTTCCAGGATCAGGCCCATGGCGATGCCGGAGACCGGTTTCTTCAGGGGCACGCCGGCGTCCATCAGTGCGAGGGAGCCGCCGCAGACCGAGGCCATTGAGGACGAGCCGTTGGACTCGGTGATCTCCGAGACCAGACGCACGGTGTAGGGGAACTCGCTCTTGGCCGGCAGCATCGGACGCAGGGCCCGCCAGGCGAGCTTGCCATGGCCGATTTCGCGGCGGCCCGGCGCGTTCATCCGACCGGTTTCCCCCACCGAGTAGGGAGGGAAGTTGTAATGCAGCAGGAAGCTTTCCTTGTAGGTGCCTTCCAGCGCGTCGATGAACTGCTCGTCGTCGCCGGTGCCCAAGGTGGCGACGACCAGAGCCTGGGTCTCACCGCGGGTGAACAGGGCCGAGCCGTGGGCGCGCGGCAGAACCGAAACCTCCGAGACGATCGGACGCACGGTCGAGACGTTGCGGCCGTCGATGCGCAGGCCGGTTTCCAGGATGCCGCGACGAACCACGCTGGCTTCGCAGGACTTGAAGACGCCGCCGAGCTTGGCGGGGTCATAGCCCTCCGGGTTTTCTTCCGACTTGGCCAGGGTCTTCATGGCCTTGGATTTCGCCGCGCCCACCGCGTCGTGCCTGGCGCCCTTGGCGGTGATCGCATAAGCGGCGCGGATATCGGCGCCGACCAGATCGGTCATCTTGGCCTGGAGGGCGTCGGTGTCTTCCGGGGTGAAGTCGAAGGGCTCCTTGGCCGCGTGCTCGGCCAGTTCGATGATCGCCTGGATCACCGGCTGGAAGCCGCGATGGGCGAACATCACGCCGCCCAGGACGGTGTCTTCATCCAGTTCCTGGATTTCGGATTCGACCATCATCACGGCGTCGTCGGTGCCGGCGATGACCAGATCCATCTTGTTGGTCGGGTCCTTGATCTGCTCAAGGGTCGGATTGAGGATATATTCGCCGTTGATCAGGCCAACGCGGGCGCCGCCGATCGGGCCCATGAACGGCACGCCCGACAGGGTCAGGGCGGCGGAGGTCGCGACCATGGCGACGATATCGGGATCGTTCTCAAGATCGTGCGACAGCACGGTGATCACCACCTGGGTCTCGTGCTTGAAGCCCTTGACGAACAGCGGGCGGATCGGCCGGTCGATCAGGCGCGAAACCAGGGTTTCCTTTTCCGACGGGCGCGCTTCGCGCTTGAAGAAGCCGCCGGGGATCTTGCCGGCGGCGTAGGTTTTTTCCTGATAGTTGACGGTTAGTGGGAAGAAATCGAGGCCCGGCTTGGGGGCCTTGTCGAACACCACAGTAGCCAGGACCGTGGTCTCGCCGTAGGTGGCCAGGACGGCGGCGTCGGCCTGGCGGGCGATGCGCCCGGTTTCCAGGGTCAGCTTGCGACCGGCCCAATCGATGGACTTGCGTCGGATATCAAACATTAGTTTCGTTCTTTCTTGTTCTTAGGACCCCAGGGCGGATTCCCTCGGGTGGCGGACAGGCGGCGGGTGGCTTTCAAGGGCCGGGTTTCCGAATCCTCTCCTTCACGACAGGCGGATGAGGATTGCTTTTGAACCCTCGGCGTACGATCCCGCGCTCCGATTCGGGGCGCGGGGGGTCCGGCGCTCTCATGCCTGTCGATGGGCGAGCGCCGGATGGCGGTTTGAGGCGCGCGGACGCGCCCACAGCTGAACTCCGCGCGAGATGGCGCGGATGTAGATACGCCTAGCGGCGTAGGCCCAGGGTCGCGATCAGCGCCTGATACCGACCTTCGTCGGTGCTTTTCAGGTGATCGAGCAGCGAACGGCGCTGGGAAACCATGTTGAGAAGGCCACGACGGGAGTGGTGGTCCTTCTTGTGGGTCTTGAAGTGCTCGGTCAGATTGGCGATCCGTTCGGACAGGATGGCCACCTGCACTTCGGCCGAGCCGGTGTCGCCCTCGGAGCGGGCGTGGGTATGGATCAGTTCGGTCTTGCGTAGGGCGGTTATCGACATCGGGTGCTTTCCGCTCAGCTGAAATTGAAGACGCGTGTGGGATTGAGCCGTCCCGCCCGCATCTCGCAGAGAGCGACGATCCGCGTTCCATGGCGGGCGGAAACGGTACGCGAAGCGACAAGCATCGGCTTCAGGGTTTCCACTTGCCTGGGGAGCAGAACGATCGAACGTCCCTGCGTCAATCTGAAGGCGTCTTCGGTGGTCACGGCCAGCGCCGGGATGTCGTCCAGCGCGGTCTCGACCGGAAGCAGAACCTCCAGGGCGTGGTCCGTATGGCACATCTGTTCCAGAACTTCCAGTCCCGTGGCGTTCGCCTCGGTGAACGGACCGACCCGGGTGCGGCGAAGGGCGCTGACGTGGCCCTTGGCGCCCAGCACGGCGGCGAGATCGCGCACCAGCGCCCGCACATAGGTTCCCTTGCCGCACTCCATCTCGATGTCGACCCCATCGGCCCCATCGGCCCCCGTCACGCGGGCGCCGTGGATCACCACGCGGCGGGCCTTGAGCTCCATGGCCACGCCCTCCCGAGCGAGGTCATAGGCCCTGGCGCCATCGACCTTGACCGCCGAATAGTCGGGGGGAATCTGGTCGATCTCACCGACGAAGGCCTTCAGCGCCTCGGCCACCGCCGAGACCGCCGGACGTACGTCGGAGGTGGCCGTCACCGCGCCCTCGCGGTCGAAACTGGCGGTTTCCACGCCCCACTGGATGGAAAAGCGATAGGTCTTGTCGGCCTCGACCAGGAACGGGACGGTCTTGGTGGCCTCGCCCAGGGCGATCGGCAGGATGCCGGTGGCCAGCGGATCGAGGGTGCCGGCGTGGCCGGCCTTCTGGGCGTTGAACGCTCGCCGCACCCGGCCGACCGCCTGTGTCGAGCCCAGATCGAGCGGTTTGTCGAGACAGATCCAGCCGGAAACCGCGTCGCCCTTGCGCCGCCGCGCCATCAGGCGGGATCTCCAGGGACGTCATCGCTGGAAGGCGCGTCCAGATCACGGCGCACGCGCGGGTCGTCCAGCAGGCGGGTGATGTGTTCGGCGGTGTCGAAGCTGTCGTCGTGAATGAACTTCAGCGACGGGGTGTATTTCATGTCGATGGCCGGCCCCAGCCGCAGGCGCAGGAACCGCGACGCCCGGTTCAGAGCGGTGATCACGGTGGGCGCTTCCTTGCCCCCGAGGGGCTCGACGAAACACAGGGCCGCCTTCAGGTCGGGCGTGATCCGCACCTCGCTGATGGTCGGCGGCGTGCCCATCAAGGCGGGGTCGGTGAAACTCTCCTTGCGCAGGATCTCCACGAGGGCGTGACGCACCAGTTCGCCGGCCCGAAGCTGACGCTGGGAAGGACCGGCCGGAGGGCGGCGGCCACGGGATGGGGAGGCGGGCATGGACAAACTCTTGAGGCCGTGACGGCGGATCGAACACCGGCGCGGGAAAGAGCGCGCTTCTAGGGCGAGGGCACCGTGCTGTCCAGTGTCGGTCGGGCTGAGTTCAGTCGCTCAGACCAACCGGATCGGGCTCGCCCTCGAACATGGCGATGATCTCGTCCTGCATCATCGTGTCGAAGTCGGCGGGGACTTTGATCTGTCCGGCGAGAAACCCCCGGCGGCTTGACGCGTCGGGGCGCCTTTGGCCGTTAGGACCATTGTGCACTTCTTCCGTCAGTTTTGCCTGTACATCGTCGATGTGGACGACCTCACCGTCAATCGTGATCACGCCGCGCCCGTCAACGGCAATCTCGATTCGCGGGTACGGTGTGTCATGGTCGGGCGGTTCAAGAGGCTCCGTCATCCTCTTATCATAATGGAACGCGCTAACGTGCGCCATGCTTGTCAACCGCCCGATTTGGGAAACTGAGACACTACCTACCTGTGTCCCGATCACAACCCGGCACGGCCTTCGCATGGCGCCTACCTCCAAATCGGCTGTCCCTGTCCAAGCAGACCTAGTCGGGGCCACTTTTCCGTCACCGCTTCCACCACCGCCTTGTCCATGGCGATCTCGCGGCCCCATTCGCGGTGAGTCTCCGGCGGCCATTTGTTGGTGGCGTCCAGGCCGATCTTGGAGCCGAGGCCGCTCTCGGGCGAGGCGAAGTCCAGATAGTCGATCGGCGTGCCCTCGATCAGGGTGATGTCGCGGGCCGGGTCCATGCGGGTGGACAGCGCCCACATCACCGACTTCCAGTCGCGTGCGTCGATGTCGTCGTCCACCACGATCACCCACTTGGTGTACATGAACTGGCGCAGATACGACCACACACCCATCATCACTCGCTTGGCGTGGCCGGGGTAGGCCTTCTTCATCGAGACCACGGCGATCCGATAGCTGCAGCCCTCCGGCGGCAGCCAGAAGTCGACGATCTCGGGGAACTGGCCGCGCAGCAGTGGAATGAACACCTCGTTCAGAGCCTCGCCCAGCACGCTGGGCTCATCGGGCGGGCGGCCGGTGTGGGTGGTCAGGTAGATCGGATCGCGCCGCATGGTGATGGCGGTGACCCGGAACACCGGGAACTTCTCGACGCTGTTGTAATAACCGGTGTGATCGCCGTAGGGGCCCTCGTCGGCGTAGTCGTCGAGGCGCACCTCGCCCTCGATGACGATCTCGGCGTGGGCCGGCACCAGCAGCGGCTGGGTCTTGGCCTTGACCAGTTCGGCCTTGGCGCCGCGCAGCAGGCCGGCGAACTGATATTCCGACAGGGTGTCGGGGACCGGCGTGACGGCGGCCAATATCGTCCCCGGATCGGCGCCGAGCACCGCGCAGGCCGGCAGGGCGTCGGGCCGGCCCGATTGCTTCCAGCGCCGGTGATGCTGGGCGCCGCCACGATGCGCCAGCCAGCGCATGATCGTGCGATCCCGGCCGATCACCTGCATGCGATAGATGCCGAGGTTGTAGTCGTCCTCGCGCGTGGTCGAGGGACCCTTGGTCACCACCAGCGGCCAGGTGATCAGCGGCGCCGGCTCGCCAGGCCAGCAGGTCTGAACAGGCAGCTTCGTCAGGTCGATATCATCGCCGGTCAGCACCACCTCCTGCACCGGCGCGCGGTTCACGACCTGAGGGCGCATGCCCATCACCGTGCGGGCCAGGGGCAACAGGTCGAAGGCTTCCTTCAGACCGCGCGGCGGTTCAGGGCTACGCAGGAAGGCCAGCAATTCGCCGACCTCGCGCAGGTCGCCGGCCGTCTCCCGGTCCTTGCCCTCCAGGGTGACGCCCATGGCCACGCGCTTGACCGTGCCGAACAGATTGGCCAGCACCGGCATTGTCGAGCGCTGGCCGTCGGCGCGAGTGACGTTCTCAAACAACACCGCCGGCCCGCCGGTGGCCAGCAGCCGGGTGCAGATCTCGGTGATCTCCAGCACCGAGGACACCGGCTCGGTCACCCGGACCAGTTCACCCTTGGATTCCAGGGCGGTGATGAAGTCGCGCAGACTGCGGTAGGCCATCGGGGGTTCGTAGAGCATACACCGGCCATGAAACAGATCGATCTCGACGACCTTCCGCCCCGCGTGGCGCAAATTCTCAGCCGGCTCGACGCGGGGGAGGAACTGGTTCTGGTCCAGAATGGCGGGCTGGTGGCGCGCCTCACCGTGGCGGTGGCCCCGGCGCCCGCCGACCCGCTGGCGGACCTGCCGGCCGAGGAGCGGATGGCCGAGGTGATGGACCACTTCAAAAGCATCATCGACGACGAGTTCTAGCGGCTCTCATCGAAGGCCTTCACCGTCCGCTTGGGCGCGACATTGCGCCAGCGCCGTTCCAGGAAGTTGCGCACCGACCCTGGATCGACACCCTCAAGCCGCGCCAGCACCGAGGGATAGTCCCTGTAGTGAGGCGTGGTGTGGAAGACCGCGGGCTCGGCCTCGATCAGCATCTCGCGCTCGTCGAAGGTCACGCCCACCAGGACAAGGCTGTTGTCCTCCGCCCGCAGCCGCGTGAGGAACTTGCCCTTCACTTTCAAGGACGGCGTCCCGTAGGAGGTCGATTCCTCCACGCCGGGAAAGGACAAAGCGATCGCGCGTACCTCGTCCCAGGTCATCGGCTCTCTCCCACCTCAACAGGCCCGGCTTCAGTAAGCCAGCGCGGCCCCATCCTTGCGCATTTCGCTGGCGGCGGCATAGCGGCCTGGCCAGCGCTGGATAGCCTGATAGCCGCCGAAACCGCCATCGGTGGGTCCGAAGGTCCAGCCGAGATCGGCGAGGCCGCGCCGCGCCGCCTCGGGCACGCCGGATTCCAGATGCACTCTCCCAACCCCCAGACTTGGCGCGCCGGTGGGTTCGGGCGAACCCTCATGTCGCCAACGGGGCGCATCGCCGGCCGCCTGGAGCCCCAGGTCGTAGTCCACCAGATTCAGGATCATTTGAGCCTGGCCCTGGGGCTGCATGTCGCCGCCCATCACTCCGAAGTCCAGCCACGGTTCGCCGCCCCGGGTGGCGAAACCCGGGATAATAGTCTGGAACGGCCGCTTGCCCGGAGCATAGATATTGGCGTCACCGTCGCGCAGGCTGAACAGCTCACCGCGGTTCTGGAACATGAAACCCAGGCCGTCGGGGCACAGGCCCGAGCCCATACCCCGGAAGTTGGACTGGATCAGCGAGACCATCATCCCGCCCCTGTCGGCGACGCAGAGATAGGTCGTATCACCGTGGCCGGGCGCCTCGCCTGGAAACACCCGCTCCAGTATCGTGTCGGGCCGGATCAGCGCCGCGCGCTCGGCGGCATAGGGCTTGGAGATCAGCCATTCGATCGGGATGTCGGCGAAGTCGGGATCGGCGAACCGTCGGGCGCGGTCCTCGAACGCCAGGCGCTTGGCCTCGATCTGCAGATGCAGGCTGGCGGCGGTCTGGAAACCCGCGCCGCGCAGGTCGAAGTTTTCCAGGATGTTGAGAATCTGCAGGGTCGAGAGACCCTGGCTGTTGGGCGGCAGGGCCCAGACGTCGACGCCGCGATAATTCACCGAGCGCGGCTCGACCCATTCGGCGTGGTGGGCGGCGAGATCGGCCTTGGCGAGCCAGCCGCCGATGCGCTGGAAATAGGCGTCGATGGCCTCGGCGATCTCGCCCTCATAATAGACGTCCCGGCCACCGGCCGCGATCAGCCGATAGGTTCGCGCCAGGGCCGGGTTGGCGAATATCTCTCCCTCGGCGGGGGTCGAGCCGCCCGGCGCCCAGATGGCCTGGGCGTTCTGGGTCTCCTCGATGCCCCTGCCCGGCTTGGCGAAGCCGCGCAGGGAGGCATCCAGATAGTGGGCCACGGTCTGGGCCACCGGCGCGCCGCGCGCGGCCAGGTCGATGGCTGGGGCGAACAGATCGGCCCAGGGCAAGCGGCCGTAGTTCTGGTGCAGCGCCCACCAGGCGTCGATAGCGCCCGGCGTCGAGACCGTGACCGCCCCCACCGGTCGTATGAACCCGCCCCGCGCCCGCTCGCGCTGGGTTTCGAGGCTCAGGGACCGGGGTGAGCGACCCGACCCGTTCAGCCCCGCCAGCTTGCCCACCTTCGGGTCCCAGACCATGGCGAAGGCGTCGCCGCCGATCCCGCAGGCGATCGGTTCAAGAAATCCCAGGGCGGCGTTGGCGGCGATGGCGCCGTCCACGGCCGAGCCGCCGGCGCGCAGGATGTCGATGGCGATCAGGCTGGCGAGGGGATGAGCGGTCGCGGCCGCGCCTTGGGCGCCCCAGACCGTGGAACGCGAGGCGAAGGCCTCGCCCGCCACGCGGTCGCCGCTCCGGATATCATCGGAAAGGGTCAGGGTCCGTCTCTCCACACAGTCTCTTCGGTCCAGCCTAGCTGGGCGAACTCTCCGGCGCGAAGCGGAGCTTCGCCCTCCGAAAAAAATTCATCCAACTGCGGCCGCGCCACGGGTGTGCTCGAGAGCATGGCGTGGGCCTGACCGCGATGATGAGTCTGATGCTGAAACAGATGCAACAACAGACGGTCGCGGCGTTCGATCTGGACGCGCTCGCCGCGATGCACACGCACATCCTGGCCCAGCGCCTTGTCGGTCAGGGCCTCGCAGACGGCGATCAATCGATCATCCACCGCCCGCTGCTGAGCGTGCAGGCCGCCCAGGCGGGGAAACGGCATTTCGTCGGCCCAGGCCGCCGGCCCCAGCGACCCGCCCTCAAGCGCATCGACATAGAACCAGTCGACGATCAGGATATGATTCAGCGTCGCCGCGAGGCTGGGGAAAAACCCGACGCGCGACGCCTGGAAAGCCGCTTCATCCAGCGCCGCGCAGGCGTTGAGCAGCCGGTGATTGGCCCAGGCGTTGTTGTAGGCCATGGCCCGGTAGGTTTGCGTCAGAGCGACCATACACCCAGCTCATTGCCGGACGGATCGCGGAAGTGGAACCGGCGACCGCCGGGAAAACTGAAGATGCCCCGGGTGATCACGCCGCCGGCGGCGCGCACCTTGGCCTCCATCGCCTCCAGATCATGGGCATAGAGCACCACCATCGGCTTGGCCGGCGCCTCGTCGGCGTGGGCGGAGAAACCGCCGTCGGCGCCCTCGCCCTCGAAGGCCACATAGGCCGGTCCGTAGTCCTGGAACGCCCAGCCGAACGCCTCGCCATAGAAGCGCTTGATCTCGAAGAGGTCGGCGCCGGGGAATTCAACATAGTCGATCTTGCCGTCTTCGCGCATCCGCGATCCTCCAATTGTTCCTATTTTGTTCTAGAACCAAAAATCGGATCTGGCAATCAGGCGGGAACCGTGGTCACGGCCCGCAGCACGCTCGGATAGCCGCTGGCCCCGAGCATCCGGTCGGTGACGCCGCCCCGGACCAACAGGCGCCGCACCCCAGGCAGGTTCCAGCAGGGCACGTGCATGAACATGTGATGCTCGCAGTGGTAGTTGACATAGTAGGGCGCGATCAGCGCCCGCTCGACCAGGTTCGCATGGGTGGTGCGGGCATGGCGCAGGGGGTCGGGCTCGTCCTTGGCGATCAGGGCGTGCTCGGCGATGTTCCGCATGCGCGTGATCAGCTGGTACCAGGTGGCGCGGGGCGCGAGCCAGAGGGCGAACCAGGCCCAGGGATAGCCGGCGACGGTGAAGCCGGCGATGGCCAAACCGTTGATGATCAGCCAGCGGCGCTGGCGGGTGGCCTCATCGGCCAGGATCGGCCAGACAGGCTGGCCGGCCTCGCGGCCTTTCAGCCGGGCGGTCAGGCGGCCGAACCGTTCCTTGAACCAGGTCTGGCCGGTCAGATCGCGCACCACCTTGCGGCCGAACGAATCCCGGGTGATCGGGAACGGCGCCGAGAGAACCAGATCGGGATCCTCCGCCTGCTGCGCGAACTTATGGTGCTGGAGGTGATAGGCCCGGTAGCGCGCCACGCCCCCGCTGCACAGCCATTCGCCCACCCAGTCGTTGACCTTCAGGTTCGGATGCAGGGCGCCATGGGCGGCGTCATGCTGCAGTATGGCCAGGCCCAGTTGCCGGGCGCCGATGATCATCATCGCCAGGGGTATCGTCACCGGCCAGACGATGGCCACGGCGCTCGCCGCCGCGATCACCGCCCATGCATGGGCGACCAGGGCCAAGCCCCGCCACGAAGAGCGCGCGGCCAGCGGGGTCCACTCGTCAGCGGTGAAGAAATCCCTGGGATTGACGCGGGCGGCGACGGACATGATTTAAGTTTATCACGACTGGCGAAAGCTCGGTAACCACGCTTCGTTCACGAACTGGAAAGCACGAAGCTATTGCCCTCCGGGTCCTTGAAGATCGCCGAGGTTCCCCAGGGTTCCTTTTTCGGCGGCTGGATGAACTCGACCCCGCGCGCCGACATTTGCCTGAAGGTATGCTCCACGTCATCGCAGGCGAAAGAACCGTTGAAGAAGCTGCCGACCCGGTCCTCATGACCCTCTGGCGTGAACAGGGTCACGCCGGTCTGAGCGCCGGGAATGCTCAGCTCGATCCACCTCTGACCTGGACCCATGGGTTGATCGGTGGCGACGCGAAAGCCCACCTTCTCGGTCCAGAACGCCAGGGCCGCGTCCTGATCCCGCACCGGGATGCCGACGAACTTTATCTGCTTGATCATGGGTAGCCTCCTTGGTCCGGAATACACATGCCCGCTTGCCCGTTCAAAGGAACGTAATCATTGCTATGGCAATGGCTTCACCAGAACCGCTTCGTCTGGATCCCTATGTCGTCGAGACGCTGATGCGCGATCTCGTCGGCCACGACCGGCGCGCCTCGGCCTATCTGGTCTATCTGGTGATCGCCACCGTATCGGCCGAACATCGCATCGCCCTCAGCCACACCCAGATGGCGGAGCGCACCGGCCTCTCGCGTCGATCAGTCCAGGCGGCGATCACTTTGCTGCGCCGCCGGCAGCTGATCGAGGTGACACGGCGCGGGATCACCGAGACCTCTGAATACCGGGCGTTGACGCCCTGGCGCCGGTAGGGCGCGCCTATTCGCCCTTGCCGCCCACGATCTCCTGCACCTGTTCCGCCGTCACGCCCATGATGGTGGCGAAGGGCGAGCCGGAGGCCGGGTCCCAGGCGTGGCGGCCACCGACGGTGATGGCGCCGTCGACCACGATGTGGGTGCCGCTGACAAAGGCCGAATCGTCGCTGGCCAGGTAGAGGGCGGCGGCGGCGATGTCGGCGGGCATGCCGGCCTTGGGCACCGGTTGCACCCCCGCCGCGCGCTCGGCCACCATGGCGGCCATCTGATCGGCGGCGTCACGGGGCAGGCCCAGCGCCGTGCCGAAGATCGAGGTGGCGATCAGGCCAGGACAGATGGCGTTGACCCTGATGTTCCGCGGCGACAGTTCGGCCGCCGCGCATTTGGTCATGTGGATCACCGCGGCCTTGGCGGTGGAATAGGCCAGCGGCCCCCAGCCGGCCTGAAGACCCGCGATCGAGGCGGTGTTGATGATCGAGCCACCGCCGCGCGCCAGCATCAGCGGCAGCGCGTGCTTCATGCCCAGCGCCGGGCCGCGCACCAGCAAAACGAAAGTGGCGTCCCAGCCCTCGGCGGTCATCGCCTCCACCCCGCCGGAGAGGCCGCCGTGGCCGGCGTTGTTGAACAGGATATCCAGCCCGCCGAACGCGCTGGCGGCCAGGGCGCAGGCGGCTTCGATTTCGGCCTCGTTGGTCACGTCGCAGTGGATGTAGCGCAGGGTGTCGGGGAAACGCTTCTCCAGCATCGCCCCCTTTTCGTCCTGAACGTCGGCGGCCACCACCATGGCTCCTTCGCCCAGGAACAGCTCCACCGTGCCCAGCCCGATGCCCGAACATCCCCCGGTGATCAGCGCGACCTTGCCTTGCAGACGTCCAGCCATGGCGTTGTTTCCTCTTGTTGTTGTTTGTCGAAGCGCCGCTGGCCGGCGACTAGTCCATGGTCACGACCACCTTGCCCAGGGCTCTGCGGCTGGCCAGATGGGTGATGGCCTCGCCGGCGCGAGCCAGGGGGTAGGTCGCCGAGATGTATGGCTTGATCTTGCCGGCGGCATGAAGATCCATCAGTTCCTTGACGTTCTGCTGGTGCGCGGCCGGATCGCGGGCCACCGCCGCGCCCCAGAACACCCCGGCCACATCGCAGCTCTTCAGCAGCGTCAGGTTCAGCGGCAGCTTCGGGATACCCGCCGGGAAACCGACCACCAGGAAACGGCCCTCCCAGCCGATCGAACGCAGCGAAGCTTCGGCGTAGTCGCCGCCCACCCCGTCATAGATCACATCGGCCCCGGCCGGGCCGCAGGCTTCCTTGAACAGATTGGCCAGCGCCTTCTGACCGTCGCGATCGAAGGGCCCGAGCGGATAGACCATGCCCGAATCGGCCCCGAGCCTGAGGCAAAGGTCGATTTTCTCCTGGGACGACGCCGCGGCGATCACCGTGGCGCCCATGGCCTTGCCCAACTCGACCGCCGCGAGGCCGACGCCCCCGGCCGCGCCCAGCACCAGCAGGGTCTGGCCGGGTTTGAGGAAGCCGCGATCCTTCAGGGCGTAATACGAGGTGCCATAGGTCATCAGGAAGGCGGCCGCCTCGTCGAAGGGCATCGAGTCGGGGATCTTCACCAAGCGGGAGCTTTCGACCGCAAGCTCTTCGACCATCCCGCCAGAGCCGGTGTTGGCCAGCACCCGGTCGCCGATCTTCACATGAGTGACGCCTTCGCCCACTTCCTTGACCACGCCGGAGATCTCGCTGCCGGGCGCGAACGGGCGCGATGGCTTGAACTGATAGCGGTCCTCGATGATCAGCACGTCGGGGTAGTTGACCCCACAGGCTTTGACGGACACCACCGCCCAGCCGGGCTTGGCCACCGGGCTGGCGACATCCTCAAGCACCAGAGTGTCGGGGCCGCCGACCGCCTTGCTAAGCAGAGCCTTCATCGCTTCCTCGTATTTTTATCATTTGGGGGTTTCATGTTTTTCGCGGCGGACGCTATCCGATGGCTCCAGGCGGCGAAAGCCCCAACCCTCCAGGAGTCCCGATGACCGATCTACCCGTTGCGATGGTGATCCACGGGGGCGCCGGCCCGTTGCGGGGCGGGGACTACACCCGCGAGGTCGCCCACATGGGCGCGCTGATCGAGGCGGGCCGTAATCGGCTGGTCGCCGGCGCGGCGGCTCTCGACGTGGTGGTCGAGGCCATCGCCGCCCTGGAGGCCTCGGGTCTTTATGTGGCCGGGCGCGGCGCTTCGCCGAGCAGCGACGGCCGCTACGAGCTGGACGCCAGCCTGATGCATGGCCCAAGCCGACGGGCCGGCGCCGTCGCGGCCCTGGTGGGCTACGCCTCGCCGATCGCCGCGGCCCGGGCGGTGATGGAAGACACGCATCATGTGATGCTGGCCGGTCAGGGCGCGGCGGATTTCGCTCATCGCCAAGGGCTGAAAACCATCGAAGACCCCTCGGCTTGGTTCACCCACGCCGGGCGCGGGGCCGGCCGGTCGCCGGCCGAGCTGGCCACGGGAACCGTGGGGTGCGTGGCCCTTGACCGGTCCGGCGTCCTGGCGGCCGGAACTTCCACCGGTGGGGTGTTCGGCAAACTGGCCGGTCGGGTCGGAGACAGCCCGATTCCGGGCGCGGGGGTCTGGGCCGACGATACGGTCGCCGTCTCCTGCACCGGGGCAGGCGAGATGTTCATTCGCGCCGCCGTCGCCGTCCAACTGGCCCATCGGATACGGTTCGGCGGCGAAGCCCTGGACGCGGCGGCCGACGCCGCCCTGGCCGAAGTGGCGGCGTTGGGCGGCGAAGGCGGCCTGATCGCGCTGACAACCAGAGGCGAGATCGTCATGTCCTTCAATTCCGCCGGCATGAAGCGGGCGGCGCTGTATCCCGATGGCCGGAT
This sequence comes from Caulobacterales bacterium, assembly GCA_038227865.1. GTDB lineage: Bacteria > Pseudomonadota > Alphaproteobacteria > Caulobacterales > Caulobacteraceae > Acaudatibacter. The sequence goes on along the minus strand of JBBRPO010000010.1, from coordinate 3,308 downwards.
GGTCTCGACGGTGTTCTAGCGGTCGCGGCGCGCCGGCGAATCGGCGATTGCCGTAAGCGCCCCGAGGCCTTAAAGTGCGGGATCATGCGTATGTTCGCTTCCGTTCGCCGTCTCCGCCGACCCTTCGGGGCCGTGGGACCGCGCGCGCGCTAAACGCAACGCATCTTGCCCTCGACCCCGCCGCCTTGGACGGGGTCGCTTGAGGGGGCTCCGTGAGGCGATTTCTCGCCACGGAGCCTGCCATGAACGACACGGAAACCATCTTCACCGCCGACCAGCGGCTTTCCAGCCAGGGTCTGGCGGTCCGCACGGTCGGCGCGTCCGACCTGCCCGTGGTCGTCCGTCACCGCCGCGAGATGTTCGCCGCCAACGGCCATGGTCCGGAAGTGCTGGCGCCGATGGCCATCGCCTTTGAAGCGTGGCTTGCGCCCCTCCTCGCGTCAGGCGCTTATTTTGGCTGGATCGTGATGGACTCGGCTGGCGAGGCGGTCGGTGGACTGGGCATGATGGAGATCGATTGGCCGCCACACCCCCGGCACCCGCAACAGCACAAGCGCGGCTACATCACCAACGTCTTCGTCGAGCCCTGGCTGCGCGGGTCGGGTGTCGGACGGGCGCTGATGGAGATCGCGGCCAGGGAAGGCGGTCGGCGTGGGCTCGATCTGATGGTGCTGCACGCCTCGCCGATGGGACGGCCGCTCTATGAAAGCATCGGGTGGACGACCGGTTCCGAAATGATGCTGGCGCCCGCCGGAGGGGGCCTCTGAAAACGCGCCGCTAACCGCCGGGCCGCTGGGTCGCGTTTGCCGGTCGGTGGCATGATGATGACGCCGGCGCCGCCCTTGCGCGCCGGCGCGCGGTCGTAGATCGTCTGGAATGGAGTCATCGGCCGAACCGCTCAGGCTTCCAAGCACGGGATTCTCACCCCGAGACGCGCGTTTGTCGAATAGCCGACCGACCAACCTCAACCTGGAGGGAACCCGCTTTGCGTCCTGGCTCCAAGACGCGGCCATCGGGCCTCGTGGCGCACATCCTCGACGTATTGAGCCAGCTTGGGCCGGTGGAGTGTGGGCGGTTCTTTGGCGGTTGGAGCCTGCGCGTCCACGGCGTGCAATTCGCCATGGTGATGCGCGACGAGCTCTACCTGTCGGTTGACGACTCGCTGCGCCAGGAACTGATCGCGGCCGGATGCTCGCCGTTCTCCTATTCAAAAGCCGGGCGGCGCGTGGTCACCGCGAAGCTCTACGCGGCCCCGGGCGGCTGTCTGGACGATCCCGACGAGCTCCGCTTCTGGGCGGCGAAGGCGATGCGCCTGGTATCCGATACAAGGAGCCCCCCTAACCGGTGACATGTTTCGAGCCGATCGCGTCGAGCGTCCGCATGCTGTCGGCATCCAGCGCCAGAACGGCCGCTTGCAGATTTTCGCGTAGATGGGCGACGGAGGACGTTCCCGGAATCAACAGGATATTGGGCGACCGCCGCAACAGCCAGGCGAGCGCGACCCGCATGGGGGTCGCGCCCAATGCGCCGGCGACGTCCAACAGCGACGACGACTGCAGCGGCGAGAAACCCCCGAGCGGGAAGAAGGGGACATAGGCGATCCCATCATCGGCAAGCGTATCGATCAGATGGTCGTCGACGCGGTGCGCGAGATTGTAGTGATTCTGCACACAGACGATCTTGCAGATGCCAAGCCCCTCCCATACCTGCGCCTCGGTCACGTTGCTCAACCCGATGTGGCGGACAAGTCCGCGCTGTTGCAACCCGGCAAGCGCCGTGAGCGGTTCCTCGATCGATCCTTCGGCCAGCCCGTGCGAGTCGAACATGATCCGCAGGTTGACGACATCGAGCACATCGAGGCCAAGATTTCGCAGGTTGTCCTTGACCGCGCGCTCAAGTTCCGCCGCGCCATAGGCCGGGATCCACGACGCGTCGTCACCACGACGGGCGCCGATCTTGGTGACCAGCCGCAAGTCGTTTGGGTAGGGCGACAACGCCTCGCGGATGATCTGATTGGTGACGTGCGGTCCATAGAAGTCGCTGGTGTCGATGTGATCTATCCCGGCCGCCACGGCCTCCCGCAGGACGGCCAGCGCCGCGTTCCGGTCGCGCGGCGGCCCGAACACGCCGGCGCCGGCGAGCTGCATGGCGCCATAGCCGAGCCGTTTCACGGTGCGATCACCCAGCGCGAACGTACCAGCCTGATCGATTGTTTGCATGTCCATCTCCTTTGATGACCATGAGGTAGGCGTTGCGGACCACTTTGATAGTCCAGCATGATCCACACAGGCTGTGGACTAACGGCGCCTGACACCAAAACCCCCTGTGAGGCCGCATGACCCTAGAAACCCTTTCCAGCCAGCAGTGCAATGGCGGCGTGCAGAGCTTTCATCGGCATGCGAGCGTCGAAACCGGAACGCCGATGCGCTTCGCGGTATTCACGCCGCCGGGCGATGGGCCACACCCGGTCGTCTGGTTACTGGCCGGCCTGACCTGCACCGAGGAGAACTTCACGGTGAAGGCCGGGGCTCAGGCCGCCGCGGCGCGGCTTGGGTTGATGCTGATCGCCCCGGACACCAGTCCCCGCGGAGACGGTGTCGCCGACGATACGGCCTATGACATGGGGCAGGGCGCCGGGTTTTATGTCGATGCGACCCAGACGCCGTGGGCGCCGCATTTTCGCATGCGAAGCTATATCGAGCGCGAACTGCCCGCATTGATCGGCGCCCATTTTCCAGCCGACATGGGCCGCCAGGGGATCATGGGCCATTCGATGGGCGGTCACGGCGCCCTGACGATCGCCCTACGCAACCCCGGCCGTTTCGCCGCCGTCTCGGCCTTCGCGCCGATCGTCTCGCCGATGAATTGCCCATGGGGTGAAAACGCCCTTGGCAGCTATCTCGGCGAGAACCGCGCGGCTTGGCGCGCCTACGACGCTTGCGCCCTGATCGACGACGGGGCGCGGGTGGCGGACATATTGGTCGACCAGGGGGAGGCCGACAGCTTTCTGGATAGCCAGCTGAAACCCCAGCTTCTCGAGGCCGCCTGCGCGAACGCGGATATTTCGCTCACCCTGCGCCGCCAGCCTGGATACGATCACTCCTATTGGTTCATCCAGAGCTTTATCGACGACCACCTGCGCTGGCATGCGGCGCGTCTGGTAAGCCCCAGGGCTCCGAATCGGGGTTAACGATTGGTGAAGCCGAGTAGGTTTTGGAGGTAAGTTGAGTCCCAGCCGGCTCTCTTGCGCCTCAGTTTGAGTGTCCGTTTATCCTTGACGGCCCGAACAAGGTTAATAGCGAAGTGTC
>JBBRPO010000009.1:0-125650 GCA_038227865.1 Caulobacterales bacterium | reverse complement strand
GCCACAGACGGCGCTGGCCGCGATTTCGATCCGGCGCAGCATGCTCTGGGCATCGCGTTTCGTGCGCAGATCCAGGCCGGCGGTGGAGACCTTGAAGGTCACGTTTTCCGAAGGCGTGGCGGCGAAGGCCGCGGGAACGGCCGTCAGAACGACGATGGCGGCAAGGGCGGTGGTGATGATGGTCTTGTTCATTTCGGTTTCTCCAGCCCTCCGTGATTGGAGGATGACCCTGGATTAGGCCCCCGCCGCCGGAGCAGCTGTGACCGCGGTAACAGCCGAGATGAGCGGAATGAGTATAAAATCCGCGCTTTTTCGCGGTCCGCCCCTCGGTTTGACCGCCGTCGTCGGACGGCGCCTTGGTCGAGATCAAACGCCGTCGACTGCCCATGAGCCCATCACGACTGGGCGTTGCGGCAGGCGCCGGCCATGGCGAACGGAGTCAGGGCCATGCATCCCAGCGCGTAGGCCGCCAGCAGGCTGAGCGGCGTCGCCCAGGGCAGGCCGGCGGTGAAGTTGTCGATCGCCGCCCCGCCGAAGATCACCGGCGGCGTCAGCAGCGGCAGCACGATCACCGCGATCAGCACGCCGCCCCGGCGGCTGGCCAGGGCCAGGGCCGCCCCCGTCCCGCCCAGGAAGGCGAAGGCCAGGCCGCCCAGAGCGGCGGCGGCGAGAATCTTCGGGGTGGCGGCGAGTTTGGCCCCCAACGCCACCGCGACAACCGGCGCGGCCAGCCTAGATTCGGTGACACTGCATTATCTATCTAATTAACGCACCGACACCGCAATTTCCGAAGAGCATCCCTGCATCAGAGCCCAATCTATCGGGAAATCATCAGTCCGTCACTTTGGCGACCGGACCTAGCAAAAGTTCGTCATTCACTGTGAGTTTTGCCACACTCCAGCTTTGTCCGCCTTGCAGAATCTCGAATTACGTAGAATAAACTAACGACGGCGTTGACTGATAATAGTCCACGTGATTTTCTTTTTTGCGATGGATGCGCGGGGCAGTCACATGCAAGCTTTTAGAAATTCGGCAATATTAACTGCGGCATTGAACGGCATCGGCCTCGCTGGCATCCTTTCAGCTTGTTCGACGGTCAAGAGTGTTGATCTCTCCCAGAGGGAGGTGGGTGACCGGGCCGGAGCTTACCTGAACTACTCAGTCGCGAAATCAATGTTCACCATCCAAGTCAACGCAGCCTCAGCCAGCGCTCAAGCCCCGGCGAGTTCAGCCTCGCCCAGCCCGGTGCCTGCCGCCACGCCGAGCGCCACTCCCGGCGCGCCAAGTCCGCCGACACCGGCCCCGGCAGTACCATCATCATGGACGATCAGCGGGACAGTCACGTCCAGCGGGGGGACGAGCACCTCCAGCGGCGGAGTGAGCGCGCCTTCGAGTGGTTCTCAAGCTCAGTCTGCCGCTGATACGAGCGAATGCGCCGTGATGACGGCGGAATATGCTGCTGCGCAATCCCTCGTGGCGGGGGAGATATCCTCCAACAGCTCGCTTCGCATTCGCCTTTCACAAATGGCGCAAGAAAAGCCTGCTGGCGGAGAAACACCAAAACAACTCGCCACCGATCTCGACAAATACGTAAAAGTGGTCGGCGGGTCTGCCTACAAAAATATTGTAGATACCAATAACACAAAGACCTACGAGAAAATAGTGAAAGAGTGTCCCCCGAAGATATCGGTTAGTATACAACAAAATTTTGTGCCGGACACGACCCGTACGTTTGCAATCAAGGCTCGAACCAATATTTTTTACTCTGATACGTTGAATCTTGGCACCGACGCGAACGGATTTTTGACCAACGGCGCGCCCTCAAGCACATCCCAGGTCACCGCGATTGCAAGCGCCATCGCCAATGACATCGGCCTTTCGATGACGCCATCCGGACTGCCGCCCAGCCCAGCAGCAGGCAATCAATTTGCCGAGTCCGGCTTTATACTGGGTGTGCGGCGCCATGGGCCACCGCCCCCCTCATGTGTGACGGGGGCGGTCATACTCTTGAAGGATCAAATTGACGATTTGACAACTTGTACCAATGTAGCTAGCGCTCAAAGCCTTCTATTGCAGATCATTGACAGTCTACCAATACCAGGGGCAATGAAAAATCTCCCAGTCGCGATGCTACCCATCACCTTTTACACACCGATGGAGAACTTACTTACGGGTCAGCCGCCCGCAGTTGACTGGAATAACCAGAAGTTGATTGACGCCGTCCGTAATTACTACCGCGTGGAAATCAAGTTGATTTGCTCTCCCCGAAGGCCGGATACTCCTGACCCGGCCACGGGTATGTTCGAGAATGTGTCTGCTACCGACGAATATGGCAAAAGAGTTACTTCCGGTGTGTATGACGGCCTAGTAGTGTCGGCGTCTCGGGCTTGTCGATTTAACGCCACACAGACCCGGAAGGGTTTCGATGGTTTGGACCAGGCTTTTACCGTAGCCCAGTCCTATCTCTGGGCGCAGGACAGTCGTTATTTGACGATCCTTCCTACCAAACGCGGATTCCTCGTCGCAAAGAGCGTCGCTTACCAATTTGCAAATGGTCAGGCGACGGGCGTGACTGACAGCCGGCCGAGCGAAGCCTTAGCCTTTTTCTCCTTCCCGGGAGCGGTCGTCGGCTCGTTTTTCTCAGGGCTAACGTCGGCCTTTACGAACGGCCAGGCATTTACCAACGGCCAGACAGCGGCCGTCGTGGCGCAGACGAACAGACTGACTGCCGAGACTAACTTTATCGCGGCACAAGCCGCCCTCAAGAATGCGACAGTTAGTAAACCACCCACAGCTCCGTAGGGATGAGCTCTCGCCGGGACCACGCTACAAGGCAACATTGCAGCCAAAACACGCCATCTACACTGACCCTCCTATGCACGTTGGCCCTAGCCGATCACGTTTTCGGCGCCTTCGTGTACCCTGGCTTCCCGCCCGAACCACCTCCGCTCTGACCATGCGCGAGGCCGCCAAGGCTAGATCAACCCCAGCACCTACAAACCGTTCACGACTGAGCATTCTTGCACGCCCCGGCCATGGCGAATGGCGTCAACGCCACGCATCCCAGCGCGTAGGCCGCCAGCAGGCTGAGCGGCGTCGCCCAGGGCAGGCCGGCCGTGAAGTTGTCGATCGCCGCGCCGCCAAAGATCACCGGCGGCGTCAGCAGCGGCAGCACGATCACCGCGATCAGCACGCCGCCCCGGCGGCTGGCCAGGGCCAGGGCCGCCCCCGTCCCGCCCAGGAAGGCGAAGGCCAGGCCGCCCAGGGCGGCGGCGGCGAGGATCATCGGCGCGGCGGCGAGCCTGGCGCCCAGCGCCACCGCCACCACTGGCGCGGCCAGGGCCAGGGGCGCGCCGGTGACCGTCCATTGGGCCAGACACTTCACCGCCGCGACGATCTCCAGGGGCAAGGGACCCAGGGCCAGCAGGTCCAGGGCGCCATCCTCGAAGTCGCGTTCGAACATCCGGTCGAGGGACAACAGACTGGCCAGGGCCAGCACCACCCAGGCGAAGCCGCCCGAGACCGCCGCCAACCGGCCGGGCGCCGGACCGAGCGCCAACGGCAGCATCACCGCCGCCGCGACGAAGAAGCCCACCGCCAGCAGAGCGCCGCCGCCCCGGCTCCAGGCCAGCGACAGTTCGCGCCGGGCGAGCACGGCCAGGACACTCACGCGCCGATCTCCACCGTCCGCGCGGTGATCGGCAAGGCGTCGTGGACCGCCGCCAGGACCAGCCCGCCGGTCGCCAGGTGCTCAGCCATCAGCACGCCGAACAGGCTCCGGGCGGCCGAGTCCAAAGGGGCCAGGGGTTCGTCCAGCAGCCATAGCGACCGGGGGCTGGCGATCAGCCGGGCCAGGGCGAGGCGGCGGCGCTGGCCGGCCGAGAGCACGCGAACCTCCAGATCGAGCAGGCGCGTCAGGCCGAGCCGGTCGGCGGCCGCCAGCGCCCGCGCGGCGTCGCCGCCGCTCCAGCGGGCCTGGAACAGCAGTTCGTCGCGGGCGCGCCGTCCCCCCTTCAGGCCGTCCTGATGACCGATCATGTGGCAGTCGGCGCGGCGCGCGTCCTCGGCGGGAACCACCCCATCCGGCCCCTCGAACGAAAGCGCGCCGGCCAGCGGCCGCAGGAACCCCGCCACCGCCCGCAGCAGGCTGGTCTTGCCCGCGCCGTTGGCGCCGACCAGCGCGATGACCTCGCCCGCCTCGAGCGTCAGGCTGAAATCGCGGAACAGCACCCGCTCTCCCCGGCCGATGGCCAGGTCCCGGATTTTCAGGGTGGTGATCATCCGCCGCACCAGCGGGTGGCGCCGACATGGACGCGCCCGCCGGCCCAGTCTATGAAACCGACGGCCGCACGGGGACGACGCCGCGCGCGCCAGGCGCTGTGAGCCTGGCGTGACATGCGCGAGATCCTCCGAACCGATTTTCGGACGGCCTGAACCAGAGAAGGAATCCCCCAAATGCCATCCATCGACAGCTTGAAAACCCATCGCCAACTGACCGTCGGCGACAAGACCTATAGCTACTACAGCCTCCCGGCCGCCGAGGAAGCCGGCCTGACCGGAATTTCGCGCCTGCCGGTGTCCATGAAGGTGCTGCTGGAGAACCTGCTGCGCAACGAGGACGGAACCTCGGTCACCGAGGACGACCTCAAGGCCGTCGCCGCCTGGGTCGACAACAAGGGCGCCACCCAGCACGAAATCAGTTTCCGCCCGGCTCGCGTTCTGATGCAGGATTTCACCGGCGTGCCGGCCGTGGTCGATCTGGCCGCCATGCGCGACGCCCTGGCCAAGCTGGGCGGCGATCCGGAAAAGATCAATCCGCTGAATCCGGTGGATCTGGTGATCGACCACTCGGTGATGGTCGACTTCTTCGGCACCGCCAAGAGCCTGGGCGAGAATGTCGCCAAGGAATATGAGCGCAATATCGAGCGCTATCGCTTCCTGCGCTGGGGCTCTTCGGCCTTCAACAACTTCCGCGTCGTGCCCCCCGGCGCGGGTATTTGCCATCAGGTCAACCTGGAGAGCCTGGCCCAGACCGTCTGGACCCGGGAAGCCGACGGCGAGACCGTCGCCTATCCCGACACCGTGGTCGGTACCGACAGCCACACCACCATGGTCAACGGCCTGTCGGTTCTGGGCTGGGGCGTCGGCGGGATCGAGGCGGAGGCGGCTATGCTCGGCCAGCCGATCCCGATGCTGATCCCCGAAGTAATCGGTTTCCACATCACCGGCGCGCTGCCCGAGGGGGCCACCGCCACCGACCTGGTGCTGACCGTCACCCAGATGCTGCGCAAGAAGGGCGTGGTCGGCAAGTTCGTCGAATATTACGGCGAGGGCCTGGAAAGCCTGACTGTCGAGGATCAGGCCACCATCGCCAACATGGCCCCGGAATATGGCGCCACCTGCGGTTTCTTCCCGGTGACCCGCGCGACGATCGACTATCTGGGCGCCACCGGCCGCGATCCGGGCCGCGTCGCCCTGGTCGAAGCCTATGCCAAGGCCCAGGGCCTGTGGGTTGAGCCCGGCATGGCCCCACCGGTGTTCTCCGATACGCTCGAGCTCGACCTGGCCAGCGTTGTCCCCTCTCTGGCCGGCCCCAAGCGGCCCCAGGATCGGGTGCTGCTGACCGATGCCGCCGCCAGTTTCCGCGCCGCCCTGACCGGCGAGTTCGGCAAGACCGAAGACGCCGCGGCCGTCCGGGTGGACGTCTCCGGCGAAAACCATGGTCTGGGCAATGGCGACGTGGTGATCGCCGCCATCACCTCCTGCACCAACACCTCCAACCCCAGCGTGCTTATCGCGGCCGGCCTGCTGGCCAAGAACGCGATCGCCAAGGGCCTGAAGACCAAGCCCTGGGTGAAGACCTCCCTGGCCCCCGGATCGCAGGTGGTCACCGACTATTTGAAGGAAGCCGGGCTGACCAAATCGCTCGACGCCCTCGGCTTCAACCTTGTCGGCTATGGCTGCACCACCTGCATCGGCAACTCCGGCCCCCTGGCCGAGCCGATCACCAAGGCGATTCAGGACGGCGATCTGGTCGCCGTGTCGGTGCTGTCGGGCAACCGCAACTTCGAGGGCCGGGTGAACCCCGACACCCGCGCCAACTATCTGGCCTCGCCGCCCCTGGTGGTCGCCTACGCGCTGGCCGGCAATATGGGCATCGACATGGCCACCGAGCCACTGGGCCAGGGCAAGGGCGGCAAGGATGTATATCTTAAGGACATCTGGCCGACCAACCAGCAGATCGCCGATGTGCAGCGCAAGGTGGTCAAGGCGAGCATGTTCACCGATCGCTACGCCAATGTGTTCAAGGGCGACAAGAACTGGCAGGCCATCAAGGTGGGCGGCGGCCAGACCTACGCCTGGGAAATGGGTTCGACCTACGTTCAGAACCCACCCTATTTCGAGGGCCTGACCATGACCCCCGAGCCGGTCACCGACATTGTCGAGGCCCGGGTTCTGGCGATCTTCGGCGATTCCATCACCACCGACCACATCAGCCCGGCCGGAAATATCCGCAAGGCCTCGCCGGCCGGTGAATATCTGTCGCAGCACCAGGTCAGCCAAGCGGACTTCAACTCCTATGGCGCCCGGCGGGGCAACCATGAGGTGATGATGCGTGGCACCTTCGCCAACATCCGCATCCGCAACAGGATGACGCCGGACATCGAAGGCGGTGTGACCCGGCACTACCCTTCGGGCGAGACCATGCCGATCTATGACGCGGCCATGCGCTACAAGGCCGAGGGCCGCGGCTCGGTGGTGTTCGCCGGCAAGGAATATGGCACCGGCTCGTCACGCGACTGGGCGGCCAAGGGCGCCAAGCTGCTCGGCGTTCGCGCCGTGATCGCCGAAAGCTTCGAGCGGATCCATCGCTCGAATCTGGTGGGCATGGGCGTATTGCCGCTGCAATTCATCGCCGACGGTTGGCAGCGGTTGGGTCTGACCGGCGAGGAAATCGTCACCATCCGCGACCTGGACGATATCCACCCACGCCGCCAGTTGATGGTTGAGCTCTATCGGCCGACTGACGGCAAGATCGCCCGGTTCCCCGTGCGGTGCCGGATCGATACGGCGACGGAGCTGGCCTATTTCCGCAATGGAGGGGTGCTCAACTACGTGCTGCGCAACCTCGCCCGCTCGGCCGCCTGAGACCTCACGGCTTCGTGAACCAACGGCGGGCCAAACTCCGATTAATTGCGGCGCGATGAAAGTGACCGCTCGTTTGTTTATCGTCATGGCCCTTGGGGCGTTTTCCGGGGTCATCGGGGGGCCTGGCCCCGCCTGGGCGAAGAAGCACGCGCCGAAGGCTGGTCCGGTGGTGGTGGAGCTGTTCACCGCCCAGGGTTGCTCATCCTGCAAGGAAGCCAATCGGCTGATCGCCAGGATGGCCAGCCGGCCAGGCCTGATCGTTCTGACCTGGTCGGTCGACTATTGGGATTATCTGGGCTGGAAGGACACGTTCGCCCGCCCGGAGTTCACGGACCGGCAAAGGGCGTTCGCGCGGCGGCTGGGACCTCAGGATGTCTATACGCCGCAGGTGGTGGTGAACGGCCGCGGCCAGATTTCCGGTGACGACGCGGCGGGGGTGACGACCCTGATCCAGACCGCCGAACCGCGCCAAGGCCGACAGCCCGAAATACGCTTTGCGTCCACCGGGCGCGTGGTCGTGAGCGCGGGGGCGCCGCCTCCGCGACCCGCCGATGTCTGGCTTGTTCGCTATGACCCCCGTGAACAGGATGTGGAGGTCAAGGCCGGCGACAATCGTGGGGCCACGGTCGCCCATCGCAATGTCGTACAGGAAGTCGTTCGCCTGGGCGCGTGGCGTGGCCACAAGGTGACTTTCAAGCCGACCGCGCCCGCGGCTCCCAACCTCGCGACCGTGGTGCTTGTGGAGACGCCGCGCGGTGGCCCGATCCTTGGCGCCGCCGAAGCCGCTCGCGGAAAAACCAGAACTCGGTAGGCAGAAACGATTGCTCCCCGCGGAGGGAGGGGCCAACCGCGGGGAGCAGCCTTGTTTATCAAGGCGTCGGTGGGCGGACGGCCAAAACCCAGAGGGCTGGGGGGGCTGTTCAGGATCTGGATCGGAGCTATCCGCTCCACCGACCTTGGCAGTAAATCGCTCCAAACTGGCGGCGTGAAGACTAAATCAAGGTGTTTTGCGGGCTGTGGGAACACTATAGGGCCAATATTAGGCGCTGGTGGACTGTTTCAAGCGCGAAGGTAACGCCGCCCGCCGGTTTGTCGCCAGGTTGAAGTTTTTTGAACGAGCCGGCCGGAATTGGGCTTCGATTCCGCAGCCGACGCCATTAGGCTTGCCCTTGATGGCGATGGAAACCGCTCCGCACACCCCTCAGACGCCGCCTCCGGGCGCGGTGGTGTTTTTTGACCGGGTGGAACTAAATCAGATTCTCAGCCTCTATGGCCGGATGGTATCGGCCGGGCATTGGCGCGACTACGCCATCGACGGACTGAAAGACGCCGCTGTGTTTTCCGTCTTCCGGCGCAGCTCGGAATTTCCGCTCTATCGGATCGAGAAACGGCCGGCCCTCGCCCGGCGGCAGGGGGCGTGGTCGGTGCTGGCCCATGGGGGTCTGGTGCTGAAGCGCGGCCACGACCTGGCGCAGGTGTTGAAGGTGTTCGACCGCGCCCGATTCGCCGTGGTGGACTGAACTTCACCTAGGTTTGAGAGGCGGAGGTGGGGCGTCGGCGCCGCAGCAGCAGGTAGGCGGCCGGTACGACGAGCATGGACAGCAAAGGCGCGGTGAGCATGCCGCCGATCATCGGCGCGGCGATCCGGCTCATGACTTCCGAGCCGGCGCCGTGACCGAACAGGATGGGCAGCAGGCCCGCGAGGATCACCGCCACGGTCATGGCCTTGGGACGCACCCGCATCAGCGCGCCCTCGCGCACGGCGTCCTCGACCTGCGCGTTCGACGGATCCTCGCCCCGATCGGCCAGGGCGCCTTTCAGATAGATCAGCATCACCACGCCGAACTCGGCGGAGACGCCGGCCAGCGCGATGAACCCGACGCCGGTGGCCACCGATTGATGGAAACCCAGCCAGTAGAGTGTCCAGATGCCGCCGGTTAGCGCGAACGGCAGCGTAGCCATGATCAGGGCGGCCTCGTCGAGGCGGCCGAAGGTGACATAGAGCAGCACGGAGATGATCAGCAGGGTCGCCGGCACGACCAGCTTCAGCCGTTCGACGGCGCGTTGCAGATATTCGAACTGTCCGGAGTAGGCGACCGAGACGCCAGGCGAGAGCTTCACTTGCCTGGCCACGGCCTTGCGCAGATCGCCGACGACCGAGGCGAGGTCACGGCCGCGGACGTCCACATAGACCCACGTCGACGGCCTGCCATTCTCGGTCTTGAGCATCGGTGGACCTTCGGCGATCTCCAGCCTGGCCACGGTGCCAAGGGTGATCTGCTGGCCGGCCGGCGTCAGAACGGGCAGGGTCCGCAAACCTTCCAGGCTGTCGCGCAGCTCTCGCGGATAGCGGACGCTGATCGGACAGCGGGCCACGCCTTCGACCGTCTGGCCGATGGTCTCGCCGCCGACCGCTCCGGAGACGATCGCCTGTACGTCGGCGATGTTGAGGCCGTAGCGCGCGGCGGCGGCGCGGTCGATATTGACGTCCACGTATCGGCCGCCGGTCAGCCGCTCGGCCAGGGCCGAGCTGACGCCGGGCACGCCTTTGGCGATGGTTTCGACGTCGTGGGCGATGCGGTCCAGCTCGGCGAGGTCCGAGCCCGACACCTTCACCCCGACCGGGCTCTTGATACCGGTGGCCAGCATGTCGATCCGGTTGCGGATCGGTGGCACCCAGACGTTGGCCAGCCCTGGGACCCTTACCGTCCGATCCAGTTCGTCGACCAGCTTTTCCGGGGTCATCCCCGATCGCCATTGATCTTGGGGTTTGAACTGGATGGTGGTCTCGAACATCTCCGTCGGCGCGGGATCGGTGGCGGTTTCGGCGCGGCCGGCCTTGCCGAACACGCTTTCGACCTCCGGCACGGTCTTGATCAGCCGGTCGGTCTGTTGAAGTAATTCGGACGCCTTGGCGACCGAGAGCCCCGGCAGGGCCGAGGGCATGTAGAGCAAGTCACCCTCGTTAAGCTGCGGCATGAACTCGCCACCCAGATGGGCGAGTGGCCAAGCGGTGGTGGCGAAGGCCATGACCGCCACGATCAGCGTCGTTCGGGGTCGGCGCATCACCCAGTCGAGGACGGGCCGATAGGCCGCCGCGAGCCAGCGGTTCAGCGGATTGGCGCCCTCCGCCGGGATGCGGCCCCGGATCAGCCAACCCATCAGCACCGGGACCAGGGTGACTGAAAGGATCGCGGCGCCGGCCATGGCGTAGCTCTTGGTGAAGGCCAGCGGCGCGAACAGGCGGCCTTCCTGCCCCTGCAAAGAGAACACCGGCACGAAGCTCAGGGTGATGATGATCAGGCTGAGGAACAGCGCCGGCCCGACCTCGGTGGCGGCCTCGGTGATCAGGTTCCAGCGGTTCTCGCCGTCGAGGCGCCCGGCCGGGTGGGCGATCTCCCAGCGCTCGATCTTCTTGTGGGCGTTCTCGATCATCACCACGGCGGCGTCGACCATGGCGCCGATGGCGATGGCGATGCCGCCCAGCGACATGATGTTGGCGTTGACGCCTTGCGCCCGCATCACCAGCAGCGCCGCCAGCACGCCAAGCGGCAGGGTCAGGATGGCGACCAGGGCCGACCGCGCATGCCCTAGAAACAACCCGCAGACCAGGGCGACGATGATGAACTCCTCGATCAGCTTTTCGCGCAGATTGCCGATCGAACGGTCGATCAGCTGTGAGCGGTCATAGGTTGGGACGATCTCGACGCCGGCCGGCAGGCTGTTCTTCAGCTCGCCGAGCTTGTCCTTGACCGCCGCGATGGTCTCGCGGGCGTTCTTGCCCGAGCGCAGGATCACCACCCCGCCGGCCACCTCGCCCTGGCCGTTGAGTTCGGCGACGCCCCGGCGCATTTCCGGGCCGATCTGGATTGTCGCCACATCGCCCAGCCGCACCGGAACACCGCCGCTGGCCGTTCTGAGCGGGATGGCGCGGAAGTCGTCCAGAGTTTTCAGATAGCCCGAGGCGCGGACCATATATTCCGCTTCGGCCAGTTCCAGCACCGAGCCGCCGGTCTCCTGGTTGGCCGCCTGGATCGCGGCGACCACCTGCTGGTGGGTGACCCCGTAGGCAGCCAGCTTCACCGGGTCGAGCACCACCTGGTATTGTTTGACCATGCCCCCGATCGAAGCGACCTCGGCGACGCCCGGCAGGGTCTTCAACTCATAGCGCAGGAACCAGTCCTGCAAGGATCGAAGCTCGGAGAGGTCGTGCCGGCCGGTGCGATCGACCAGGGCGTATTCATAGACCCAGCCGACGCCGGTGGCGTCCGGCCCCAGCGCCGGTTTGGCGGTCTGTGGCAGCCGGCCCTGGACCTGATTGAGATATTCCAGAACCCGCGAGCGGGCCCAGTAGAGGTCGGTCCCATCCTCGAACAGCAAATAGACGAAGCTGTCGCCAAAGAAGGAATAGCCGCGCACGGTCTTGGCGCCAGGGACCGACAGCATGGTGGTGGCCAGCGGATAGGTGACCTGGTTCTCGACGATTTGCGGCGCCTGACCCGGATAGGGCGTGCGGATTATCACCTGCACATCCGACAGGTCCGGCAGCGCGTCGACGGGCGTCGAGCGCACCGCCAGGACACCGGCGGCCAGCAGCGCCAGGGCGGCGATGACCACGAAGAACCGGTGACGGACCGAAAAACGGATCAGGGCGGCGATCACCGCGCGGCGGCCGGATTGAGCGGCGTGGCTCGCAGGCCGGCCAGGTTGGCCTCTGAGTCGATCAGGAACTGTCCTGACGCCACCACCTTTTGGCCTTCATCCAGCCCCGCCAGGATCTCCGTGCGGCCCGCGTTTTCGCGTCCGGTCTGGACCTCGACCGGCTGGAAGCGGCCATTGTCGCCGGCGGTCATAACCAGCGTCCGCTTGCCCGTGCGGATCACCGCCTCGGACGGCACGAACAGCGCCGGACCCGCGGCGCCGTCGAGGTGAACGATGGCGAACATCCCCGGCCGCAGTCGCCCGCCGCGATTGGCCAGTTCGACGCGGATCTGCAGAGTCCGGCTGTCGGCCTGGGCGGTTGGCAGGATCGCCGTTACCCGGCCGTTGAAGACTTCACCGGGGAAAGCCGTGAGCTCGGCCCGGGCCGGCCGCCCCACGCGCACCTGGCCCGCCATGGCCTCCGGCACGGCGACGTTCAGCCAGACTGAACCGAGCCCGGAGACCTGAGCCAGGGTCTGTCCCATGCTCACCGTCATGCCTTGGCGCACATCCAGTGTCTGAATGGCGCCGCCCAGCGGCGTGGACACCGTGACGACCGTGCGCGCGCGGCCATCGCGGGCCACGGCTTCGATCAGGCTCTCGGGCATGCCCAACAGGCGCAGCCTCTGGCGCGCGGCAGCTTCCAGGGCCGGGCCGCCCGATTCGCGGACGGCCAGATATTCGGCCTGAGCCCCGCCCCAGCTGGGGACGAGCAGGTCGGCGATCGGCGCGCCGGCCGCAACGATGTCGCCGGGCGCGTGGCCATAGACGCGTTGTACGAAGCCCGCCGCCCGGGCCTGGACGATGGCGACCTGCCGCTGATTGAAATCGAGCACGCCGGTCGCGTCCACCGCCTGGGCGAAGTCGCCGCGCTCGACGGCGACCAGCCGGACGCCAAGACTTTGCACCGTCGCCGGGTCGATCCGGACCCCCGCCGCCGCGCCACCGGCGTCCTGGTCGGCGTAGCGGGGCGCGAGCTGCATATCCATGAACGGCGATTTGCCGGGCTTGTCGAAGTGCTGCGCCGGAACCATTGGATCGTACCAATAGAGCGGCTTGCGCTGCTCCGCCGGAGCCGCCGCCGTAGCCGGGGAAGAAGGCCTGAGAAGCCCGGCGGCCTGATAGCCGCCGACGCCGGCCACCACCGCGATGACCGCGCCGGCCAGAACCAGTCGCGCGGGAGACCAGGACGGGGCGCTCATTGAGCTTGCTCTCCAAAGGTCAGGACAATGCGGGCGCCGTCGCGCACGACGTCGGCTTGACGGTCGATGGCGTCGACGTGGGCCTCGGCCAGCGCCAGGTAGGCTTGCAAGGCGTCCGACAGGCTGGCGGTGCCGGCGCCGAAGGCGGCGGTCTCCAGGTCGGCTCGCTGCCTGGCCAGGGGTACGAGGGTCTCGAGCGCCCGACGGAGCCGGTCGTGGTGCATGGCGTGATCGGCGAGGCCGGCGTCAAGTGAGGCCACCAGGTCGCGCCGCGCCGCCTCGCGCTCTATCCGGACCCGGGCCGCCGTTTCCGCCCGGGCCGCGATGACCGGATCCTGCCGGGTGGAGGCGAACAGGGGCAGGCTGACCGTGGCCTGGACCGTCACCAAGTCGCCAAATCGAGGATCGCGGTGCTGATAGGCCAGCTCCCAGCCCCAGTCCGATCGCTTATCGGCCTTCGCCGCGGCGACATCGGCGTCGGCTTGCCGGCCCTGGGCGTCATAGGTCGTCAGCGCCGGAAGCCGGTCGAGGCCGGCGCGCAGCGCGGTGGCGTCGATTGGATAGTCGGGCGGATCACCGGCCACCTCGGGCACAGGGTCGCCGGTCCAACGGGTCAACTCGGCGCGAGCCTTGGCCACGGCCGCCGCCAGGTCGGCGTGGCGGTCGCCAAGGGCGGCGGTCAGTTGCTCAGGCTCCAGCGTCTGGGCCGGACGCATCGCGCCGGAAGCCAACCGGGAAGCCGCCGTGTCGCGCAGGGGGACCAGCGCCTTCTCCACTTCGTCGAGCGCGCCCAGTCGTCGCTCGGTGTAGAACAGGTCGATCCAGGCCAGCGCGGTGTTCAGCCGCACCTCACGGCCCTGCGCCGTTTCGCTGACTTGCGCCACGCCGATGTCGGCCTCCGCCCGCGCCCGCGCCGAGCGTCGTTTCGCCCCGCTGGGAACGTCCTGTATGATCCCGACCCGCGCGTCGCTGAAGTCATTGCGTTCGGGATGGCCGGCGTTGGGTCCCGATACGGGAAATCCCTCGACACCGAACGCCAGTTTCGGATCGGGCAGGCGACCCGCCGCGATGGCGGAAGACCTGGCCGCGCGCACCTCGGCGGCGCGCGCCTGGAGGACTGGCGCGGTCTGACCGGCCAGCTTCAAAGCGGCCTGATAGGTCAAGGCGGAGGGATGGGCGGCGCCGGCGGTCAGGCTTGCGGCCGCGAAGAGCCATGCATGGCGCATGTGAGCTCCTTGTTGGGGGTGTGAATGAGCGAAAGCGTCGGCGGACATCACTGTGGCGCCGCCGACGCCCATGGCCCCGCGCTTCTGAGCGTGGGGCCATGGGGACCCGTCTAACCGGCTGAAGCCGGCTTCGAGGGAGCCTTGGGTTCGCTGATCATCGCCAAGCATTGACTACGCATGGCCGCATCGGACATCCGCGCGGGATCGCAATTCGAGGCCCTCAACCGAGCCATGGCTTCGGGTGGGCCACCGGCGCAGACCGTGACGATGTGATGGGTGTTGAAGGGCTCGCGTGACAGCAGGCATTGGAAGCCGTCGCCACTATGGCTTGCGGCGGAAGCGACCGAGCCGGCGAACAGCGTCAACATCGCGGCGGCGATGCCGACGCTCATGGATCTAGATTTGTTCATTTGAATATTCCTGAAAGTCGATGTCTGGCCGATCCAAATTGGACGGGCCTGAGATCGCCGAGGAGCAACATCCGCGGTGGAACTGGCGGCTTGGCTCCGCGGCGCGTCGAGAAAACCGGCGCGCGGGCCGGCGGTTTTCAGAGGATCGACTTGGGGGGGCGTTTGAGCCCGGAAGGCTCATGTGCGGTAACGAAACTCAGGGTCGCCGGGGTCAGCCGGGCGATCGTAAGAATGAAAGCGGCGCCCGTCGGGGAAAGCGGCGGAGCCGCGCCGACCGCGCAGGTGGTCGCGCACGCCTGGGCGCAGTTCCGATCCGACATCTTGTGATTGCCGGAGTGATTGCAGCAAGGATCGTTCGTGGTCTTCGGCGTGTCGACGTGCGCCGCCGGCACGTTCATTCCCGTTATCGACGCCGCCGCGTCGCGATCACAGGCGACCTGGGCCGCCGTGGCGGACACCGGGCCGGCCAGCATGGTTAGGACGGCCAAAAGGAGGAGGACGAAGCGCATTGTCGGTGTATTAAACTGTTATCCCGGTTCGG
The DNA here is from genome assembly GCA_038227865.1 of Caulobacterales bacterium. Taxonomy (GTDB): domain Bacteria; phylum Pseudomonadota; class Alphaproteobacteria; order Caulobacterales; family Caulobacteraceae; genus Acaudatibacter. Next base: position 110,421 of record JBBRPO010000009.1, on the reverse strand, counting down.
TTACAATTGGTCATGAAAACGTCGATCTCGTGGCCCGGCGCACCGATGGCATTGGCTTCCGCCGCTCTTTTCGGGGCATCGACCCCTCTTGCCAAGCTGCTGCTCGGCGGCGGCGTGGACCCGTGGCTGCTGGCGGGGCTTCTCTATCTGGGGTCCGGGATCGGTCTCGGCCTGGTCCATCTGGGACGCGGCGTATTGGGCGTTCCGGCGCCCGAAGCGCCGTTGCGGCGCGGCGATCTTCCCTGGCTCGGCTTGGTCATTCTATCGGGCGGCATCGTTGGACCGGTTCTGTTGATGCTGGGCCTGGCGCATACGGCGGCGTCCTCGGCGGCCTTGCTGTTGAACCTGGAGGGATTGGCGACGATGGTCATCGCCTGGGTGGTGTTCAAGGAGAACGTCGATCGGCGCCTGCTGATCGGCGCGGCGGCGATCCTTGGCGGCGCCCTGATCCTGTCGTGGAGTGGTGGACCGGCGGGCCTGGGCGCTCTCGCGATCACCGGCGCCTGCGTGGCCTGGGGGGTGGATAACAACCTGACGCGCAGGCTATCGTCGGCCGATCCGGTGCAGACCGCGGCGATCAAGGGCCTGAGCGCCGGGGCCGTCAACCTGGCGCTGGCCTTTGGTCGGGGCGCGCGTCTCCCGGATCCAGGCTCCGTGGTCGCGGCGGGCGTGGTCGGCTTCTTCGGCTATGGCGTCAGTCTGGTTCTGTTTGTGCTGGCGCTGCGTCACCTGGGAACGGCGCGAACGGGGGCCTATTTCTCGACGGCGCCATTTCTGGGCGCGGCGCTGGCGCTGGCGTTGTTCCGCGAACCTGTCACCGTTCAGCTGGTGGGCGCGGCGTTGCTGATGACAATTGGCGTCTGTTTGCACCTGTCGGAAAAGCATGAACACGACCACGCCCATGAGCTGATGGACCACGAACACCATCACCTCCACGACGAGCATCACCAACATGTCCATCAAGCCGGCGACCCGATCGGCGAGCATCACACCCATTGGCACCAACACACCGCCTTGCGTCACAAACACCCGCACTATCCGGATTTGCATCACCAACACGGCAATGCCCACTAAACCAGGTTCGAGTTGACGCAGCGACGCCGTCGGCCGACGACGCGCCTCTATAGTTTGGCGCCCCGCAGGCGCAGGGCGTTGGCGATCACCGACACCGAACTCAGCGACATCGCCAGGGCCGCGACCATCGGACTGAGCAGCACGCCGAAGGTTGGATAGAGGACGCCGGCCGCGACCGGGATGCCGACGACATTGTAGGCGAAGGCGAAAAACAGATTCTGCCGGATGTTGCTCATCGTCATGTGGCTCAGCGCCCGCGCCCGGGCGATGGCCGCCAGATCGCCCTTCAACAGGGTGATCCCCGCGCTTTGAATCGCCACCTCGGTCCCCGTGCCCATGGCGATGCCGACGTCGGCCTCCGCCAGCGCCGGGGCGTCGTTCACCCCGTCGCCGGCCATGGCGACGATTCGGCCCTCCGACTTGAGCGTCTTGACGATGCGGTGCTTGTCCTCGGGCAGGACGTCGGCCTCGACGTCCTCGATGCCCAGGGTTCGCGCCACCGCCATCGCCGTGGTGCGGTTATCGCCCGTCAGCATGACGATGCGCAGTCCGGCGGCGCGCAGGCTGTCGAGCGCCGAACGGCTGGTGGCCTTGATCGGATCGGCGATCGCGATCACGGCCGCCGGCTTGCCGTCCACGGCCAGGAAGAGGGCGGTGGCGCCGTCGTCGCGCAGGGCCTCGGCCCGGGCCGCCAGGTCCCCCAGGGCGACGCCAAGATCGTTCATCAGGGCAGAGTTGCCGATCGCCGTCGACCGCCCGCCGACGACGCCCGTGACGCCCTTGCCGGTGATCGAGACGAAATTGGCCACGTCCCGAGGCTCCGCGCCTTTCTCTCGCGCGGCGGACACGATTGCAGCGGCCAGCGGATGCTCGCTGGACCGCTCCAGGCTGGTGGCCAGGGCGAGGCAATCGCTCTCGCCCATACCCTCGGCGGTGACGACGCCGGTCACCCTTGGCCGGCCCTCGGTAAGCGTGCCGGTCTTGTCGACCACCAGGGTGTCGACCTTTTCCAGGCGCTCCAGCGCCTCGGCCGACTTGATCAGTATGCCCGCGCCGGCGCCCTTGCCCACGCCCACCCCGATGCTCATCGGCGTGGCCAGGCCCAGCGCGCAGGGGCAGGCGATGATCAGGACCGACACCGCGGCGATCAGGGCGTAGGCCAGCGCCGGAGGCGGACCCCAGATCGCCCAGGCGACGAAGGCCAGGATCGCGACAGCCAGCACCGCCGGCACGAAATAGCCGGCCACCGTATCGGCGGTTCTCTGGATCGGCGCACGGCTGCGTTGAGCCTCCGCCACCATCGCCACGATCCGCGACAGCATGGTCTCCGAGCCGACCTTGTCGGCCCGCATGGTCAGGGCGCCGGTCCCGTTCACCGTGCCACCGATCAGCCGGTCGCCGGCCACCTTGGCCGAGGGCATGGATTCGCCGGTCACCATCGATTCATCGACGGCGCTCTGGCCCTCCAGAACCGCGCCGTCCACCGGCACGCCATCGCCCGGCCGCACGCGCAGGGTGTCGCCGACCCTGACCTGGTCCAGCGCGATCTCCTCGTCCTCGCCCGACGCCAGAATGCGGCGCGCCGTCTTGGGAGCCAGATTGAGCAGGGCGCGCAGGGCGCCGCCGGTCTCCTCCCGGGCGCGGAGTTCCAGAACCTGGCCCAACAGCACCAGCACGGTGATCACCGCCGCGGCCTCGAAATAGACCGCGACCACGCCGCCCATGTCCCGGAAGCCGGCCGGAAACAGGCTGGGAGCGAACAGGGCAACCAGACTATAGCCATAGGCGGCCCCGGTCCCCAGGGCGATCAGGCTGAACATGTTCAGCCTGCGGTTGACCACCGAAGCCCAGCCTCGCTGGAAGAACGGCAGCCCGGCCCACAGCACCACCGGCGTGGACAGCACCAACTCGACCCAGCTGGCGACCGGGGGCGAAATCAGTCGATGCAAACCGAGCGCCGGGATGTGGCCGCCCATCTCCAGCGCGAACACCGGCGCCGTCAGCACCAGGCCGATCCAGAACCGCCTGCTCATGTCGGCCAGCTCGGCGTTCGGGGCCGCGTCCGCCGAGACCACCACCGGCTCAAGCGCCATACCGCAAATCGGGCACGACCCTGGCCCGACCTGTCGGATTTGCGGATGCATCGGACAGGTGAAGATCGCCCCCGGCGGGGCCATGGGGGTCATCTGGGGGTTATCGCCTCCGCGCCCTTCATCTGCATTCCGGGCATATCCTTCATGATCGCATCATGATCTTGCGGCGCGCTTTTGATCGCCGTTTGGTATTGCGCCGCTGACATGTTCGGCAAAGTCCGGACGAAAGCGACCATGTCCCACATCAGTTCGTCACTGTGGGTCCGCCCCCAGGCTGGCATCGCCGTCAGCTTGACGCCGTGCTTGATCATCCAGAACTGCTCGGCGACGGACCGGTTCACGCCCCGGCTCAGCTCGGGCGCGGGCGGGTAGAGGCCCTGGCTGATCTCGGTCTTCTCCATGCCGGGCGCCAAGTGGCAGCCGCTGCACATTTCGGTGTAGAGCCCGGCGCCGGTGGCGATGCGTTTGGGATCGTTCAGGTCACTGGGCGCGACAATCCCTTGCGCGCGGACCGCGATCGACCGGTCGCGCAGGTTTTCTATAACCCAATGGACAGGCATGGTGTGCGGCGCGTCGGCGCCGATGTCATAGAACCCGAAATAAACGAAGCTGGCGGCGAACACGCCGATAATCACACCGGCCAAGCCGACGAAAGGCCAGCTGGGCAAATGGCGCCGTAAGTCCATGGAACGTTGATCGGTCATATTCAGGATTCCACTTTTGGCGCCGGGGTCCATTCCACCCGCTTCACCAGCCATTCGCCCGACGATTTTTCCACCGTCGCGACTTCGGTGGTCGTCGTGTCGAAGGGTCTGTCGGCGCGATTGCCGATCAACCGGATCGTCGAGATCACCCGCGCCCGGTCGAGGCCGTCGTTAACCACCTGTCGGTCGACGAGTATGCGCTTGGCCTGCTTGAGATACCTCATGTCCAGATCCATGTGGTGGCTTGTGTAGGCGTCGCGGGTTTCCGTAACGCCGTTCTCGACGATCTGGGCGTCGGGCGCGAGCCATCGGACCACGAGGTCGCGGTTGCCGACTTCGAGGGCGTCGGAGAAAGCCTGCAGGGCCGCCTCGGCAGGGCCGCTGATCACGCGGTTCATCCCCTTGGGCGTCGGTTTCATCCCCTCCATTCCGGCCATGCCCTCCATGCCTGCCATACCCGACATGGCGGAATTGGCGGGATGGCTCGCGGCGTGGCGCATCGCCGCCTTGGCCGGGGCCAGTCGGTGTTTGTTCGATTTTGGTGTGCTGACCTTTCCTGGCGGGGCTGACTTTGGCGACATGCCGCCCATGGACATGCCGGGCATTCCCGCCATTCCCGACATGCCAGCCATGTCGTGGTTGTCCTGAGCCAGGGCCGTCACCGGGATCACCAGCAGCATGAGAGTCAAAAACGCGCGTGGAGGTGTCATCGCGGTCTCTCCGATCCTAACCGTTGCGCCTGACGGGGGCGCCGAAGTCGCGATCGACGCTGACCCGTCGGGCCACTGTCTCGGGGGGAAAGTCGTAGGCGCCGGGATCGGCGTAGTCGCCGCGGGCAAGGTCGTCGCGGACCTTCACCACCGTGAACATGCCGCCCATCTCGATATTTCCGAACTGGCCGGCGCCGACCATCATCGCCATGGTGTTGGGCGGTCCTGGATGACCGCCGTCGGTGTGGTTCTGGTGCTCCGCCATCCCTTCGCGGCCCATTTTCAGATAGCCGGGCAGCATGGCGCGCATCTTGCCTTCAACCTGGGTCTGATCGACGCCGGTGGGGTTGGGCGTGCCGTGGCCCATGGCGTTCATGGTGTGGTGCGACATATGGCAATGGAACGCCCAGTCGCCGGGTACGGCCACGAACTCGATGTCGCGCATCTGGCCGACGCTGACCAGCGAGGTCACCTCGCGGCGCCATTGCTCGCGCGGCCAGCGCCCGCCGTCCGACCCCGTCTCATAATATTCCACGCCGTGCAGGTGGATCGGGTGGTTCCACATGGACAGGTTGCCCACGCGAATCCGTACCCGCTCGCCCGTGCGGGCGACGATCGGGTCGATGGCCGGAAAGACCTTGGAGTTGAAGGTCCACAAGTCGAAGTCGACCATCACCGACGGGTCGGGACGCCAGGTTCCGGGGCGGAGGGCCCAATTGTGCAAAAGGAAAGCATAGTCGCGATCCACCGGCACGGGGTCGCCGCCGCGTGGATGGATGATCAACAGGCCCATCATGCCATAGGCCATCTGGGTCACCTCATCCGCATGGGGATGATACATGTGGGTGCCGTGCTGGCGCAGCGTGAACTCATAGACGAAGGTCTCGCCGGGCTTGATGTGAGGCTGGTTCAATCCCCCGACCCCGTCCATACCCGATGGCAGGATCAGGCCGTGCCAATGAACCGTGGTGGGCTCACCCAGCCGGTTGGTGACGAAGATCCGCACCCGGTCGCCCTCCACCGCTTCGATCGTGGGGCCTGGGGTCGAGCCGTTATAGCCCCAGCATGTGGCCTTGGAGCCGGGACCGAATTCATGGACGATCTCCTCGGCGACGAGATGAAACTCCTTGGCCCCATCCTTGTATGTCCACGGCAGGGTCCAGCCGTTGAGCGTGCGCACCGGCGTGAAGCGGTTGTCGCCAGTTGGCGGCGGCCCCGATGCGGCCGAGGAGGCGGCGAGGGTGGCCGTGCCGGCCCCGACCAGCAGATGGCGACGGTTGAGTTTCATGGTTTAGTTCCTTCGGGCGCCGCGGCCCCCGGATAATGATGGTGCGCGGCGTGGTCGGCGCCGCCGGTTTTGGGCTTGAGAATTTCCTCGGTTGAAGGCGCGAGGGCCGGGGTCGCGGATTCACTGGGCAGCCGAGCGCCGACCACGCGCATGAGATCGATCCGCGCCAGCCAATAGTCGCGGATCGATTCCAGATAGCTCTGATAGGCGTCATATTCCTGGGTCTTGGCCTGGATCAGCTCGAACACGCCGATCAGCATATAGTTCTGTTCCTGCTGGCTGCGCTCGACCACCGTCTCGCGCGCCGGGATCAGGGCGTCGTGATGCAGTCGGACGATGTCGCTGGACACCTTCACCCGCTCGGCGCCCAGGCGCACCCCGTTGTCGGTCGCGAGTTCGAGTTCCGCGAGACGGGCGCGGGCCGCCAGAAGGCGGGCGTCGGCTCGCGCCACCTTCGCGCCGCCCTGGTTGAAAATCGGCAGTTCGACATCGAGGGTCGGGCCTCGGATCACCGAGCGATCGACCTCCTGCTCGCGGTCGTAGCCGATCTGGGTGCCGCCCAGCAGGCGGAAGCGCCGGGTGATCCCCGCCGCGTCGGCCAGGATCGCCACCTCCCGGCGAGCGGCCAGCAGAGACAGGTTTCCGGTCCGGGAGAGCCGCTCCAGCGTCGCCGGATCGTCCTCGGCGGCCACCGGCAGCGACAGCCGGCCGCTGGTCGCCCAGGCCGCGTCGGCTCCGCTGAGACCCATGACGGTATTGAGTTTCAGCCGGGCCAGCCGAGCCGTGACGAGGGCGCGAGAGGCGTTGATCTGGGCTTCGCCGGCGGCCGCGGTCTCGCGCGCCAGCTGCAGTTCGCTGATATTGCCGGCGTCATAGTAGCGCTGGGCGAGTTCCTCCGATATCGCGAGGCTCTTGGCCACCGCCTGGCGCATGTCCGCCACCTGTGTGGCGCCCACATAGTCATACCAGGATTCCTCGACATCCAGGCTGACGGCCAGAACCGAGGCGGCGATCTCAAGTTTGGCGCGCTCGAAGTCCGAGCGGGCCAATCGAACGCGAGATGGCAAGACCAGAAGATCCACCAGGGGCGCCGACAGACCGAGCACCAATTGGCTGCCGTCACCCGATTGCAGTCCCAGGCGCGAGAAGGAGAAACGCGGGTTGGCGATCTGCACCGCGTCGAGGATATCGGCCCGAGCCAAGCCCAGGCGCGCGAACTCCGACTGTAACCGGGGACTACGCAGCATCGCCACCTGCACCGCGCGTCCGCTGGTCATCGGCTCGGTCAACCATGCGCGGATGGCCGCTTCGTCCTGGCCGTCGCCGTTCCTGTCCCAGGCCAGCGGCGGGGCGCCCCTGGCGGCGAGGGCCTTGTTGATCGCCGGCGTATCGAGCCCGGGATTGGTTGTGGCGCAGCCGGCGAGCAGCGCCATGGCGCCGGCGGCCAGCATCGCATAGCCGACCCGGCTTCGCGTTCGGTCGCCCGCAAAGTGGGGTGAGCAGGGACTATCAAGGGTCATGTCTTGGATTTAGCTTTCACACCGCTGACCGGTGATACGTCCGTGGCGCTTCTAACCCTCGGTTTCCCCGAGGTGTTCGATCAGTTTTCGCCGCGCCCGGCGCAGGCGCATTTCCACGGCTTTGGGACTGACGCCAAGAATCTGACCCGCTTCGTGTTGTGAAAGGCCGCCAACGGTCGTGAGCAATAGCGGCTCCTTATAGACGGCCGGCAAGCTGGCGATGGCTCGGTCCAGTCGGACCTCGCGGTCGTCGGGAGGTTCACCCGGCAGGGACGGCCCGCGATCGGTGGGTGTTACCGCCAAAGCGCGCAGGAACAGCCGCCGGGTTCGCGTTCGGCGACCGAGATCCCGGCATTTATTGAGGGCGATCGTCTTTAGCCAAGTCCCGAACGGACGGTGCGGATCGAACCGGCCAAGCGCCCGCCAGGCGGCGACGAAGCTATCCTGAACAACGTCATAGGCGTCGTCGGCGTCGCCCACATAGCGACGGGTGAAGCGATACAAGCTGGACTTGTGCCGCCTGACCAGGCCTTCGAACGCGGCCCGGTCGCCCCGCGCAGCCCTGGCGGCGAGGGCTTCGTCGGTCTCGTCGGTCACGGATGGGGGGTCACGGATGGTGGATCGTCACGCGCCGGGCGCCAGGCTCTGGGTGACGGTTTTATCGAATTGGGCGGCCTGGTCCGGGCCCAGCACGCCACGCATGGCCAGGACGTGAATCACCGTTTCCTTTTGCAGCGCGCTCATCGCGGCATGGAAGCGACCGATGGCCCGCTCGGCGTCGGGACCATAGCCATGCCGGGTGGAAATGGCCCGGGCGAGGTCGGTGTTGGCGGCCCGCATCTCGGCCTCCAGCGCCACGCGACGGATGGTGAAGGCGGCTTCGAGATGGCCGATCCGGCGGCTCTGATCGGGGGTCAGATACAAGTCCCGATGCAGGACCGCGTCCAGGCTGGGCTCGGGCCGGGCGCTCTCCAGTCCATAGCGCGCGCCGATCCAGCCGCCGATCGTCCCCACCAGCGCGGTGAGAATGACCAGCGACGCGATCAGGCCGATCTGGCGGGTCAACCGGTGGGTCCGATCAGACGCGTCGATGGCGCCGAGGCGAAATAGGGCGAGAATACCGCCAGAGTCTGGGGCCGGGCCGAGGCCGCCGCGCTCATGACGCCCCACGAAAGGCTGGCCAACGCGGCGACCACCAGCGCACCGCCCTGCCAGGCCCCGACCGTCATCAGGCGCCGGTCCTCCGCCACGCGCCGATCCATCCGCCGCCAGACCGACGCTTCAAGGTTGCCCAGGCTCGGGGCCGGGGTGTCACAAAGCCAACGGTCCGGATCATCATCGGTCATGGGCTAACTCTTGGAAAAGGGCGCATTGCCGCCGGATACGCGCCAGCATCCGCCACCCCTCTCGACGGCGATAGGCCCAAACGAAAAAGCCCCGGCGCAAGGCCAGGGCTTTCCGTCGTTCCGGTCCGGCGTCGCCGGTTAGCGGCGGGCGCCGCCCATGAAGTAGAGCAGGAAGCGGAACAGGTTGATGAAGTCCAGATACAGGCTGAGCGCGCCGTAACTGGTGGCGACGCTGAGCGCCGCTTCGTTACCGCCCAGCTCGTAATAGGTCATCTTCAGGCGCTGGGTGTCATAGGCGATCAGGCCGGCGAAGATGCCCACGCCGATCAGATTGATCGCGAACACCAGGGCCGGGGAGTGGAAGAAGAAGCTGGCGATGGACGCCAGGATCAGGCCCCAAACGCCCATGATCAGAAAGCTGCCCATCGCGGTGAGGTCGCGCTTGGTGGTGTAGCCGACCAGCGACAGGCCGCCGAAAGCGCCGGCGGTGACCAGCAGGGTCTGGAATATGCCCACATTGCTGTAGATCAGGAAGATCATGCCCAGCGAGGCGCCGATCAGCGAAACCACCGCCCAATAGGTGAAAGCGGCTGTCTGTGGCGATTGCCGGCGGGCGAAGCCCTGGAACAGCAGGATGCCGATCGGCGCGAAGGCGACGATCATTCCGAGGATGGTGTAGCCGATGTGGCCCGCACCATCGACGCGGAACAATAGGGCGCGGGTGGGCTCATACATGCCTGTGACCCACGCCAGGGCGGCCGACAGGACCAAACCCAGGGCCACCTTGTTGTAGACGCCGAGCATGAAGGCCCGAAGCCCCATGTCCATGGCCATGTCCGGAGCCGCCACCGCACCCGGTCTGGCGAAACCCCGATCGAAGTCGCTCATTGAGAGAAACCCTCATTCGAGCCTCCCCAATTGGAAGCTCGCGCCCTAATATCGGCTTCGGCGGGGCCGGGCGCAAGACCACCCTACATTAACGGAAATTCACCCGCCGCCGGAGGCGTTCACTCGGCCCGCAGGGTCGGCGCCGGGCGTTTGGCCAGGGCCTGGAGGGCCGCCAGCAGGCCGCCGCCGGCGGCCAGGATCGCCGCGCCCAGGATCAGCGCGGCGACACCTGTCCAATCGACGCTCCAGGTCGCCTGGAACACTTCGACCACCACCGGCCAGGCGGCGGCATAGCCCAGAGCCACCCCGGCGACGCCGGCGATCAGGCCGACGGCCCCATATTCGATGGCGTAGGCGCCCAGGATCTGTCCGGTAGAGGCGCCCAGCACCTTGAGCACCGCCGCCTCCTTGGCTCGGGCCTGGGCGCGGGCGGCGATGGCGCCGGCCAGGACCAGCAGCCCGGCCAGGCCGGCCACGGCCGCCGCCCCTCGAACCGCCAGGGCCAGACGGTCGAAGAGGTCGGCGGCGGCGCCCAGCGCCTCGCGCACGCTGATGACGTTCACCCCCGGAAAGTTCCGGCCCAGGGCAAGTGTGGCGCGGCGCTCCTCCGCGGGGGTGGCCTTGGCGATGGCGACATTGCGCAAATCGGCGCCCGCAAGCGCGGCCGGGTCCAGTACGATCGGGAAATTGGCCCCGAAACCCCCGAAGTCGACCTTGCGCAGGGCGGCGATCCGCACCTCGATCCTCCGGCCCAGAACCTCCAGGGTCAGGCTGTCCCCCACCTTCAGATCGGCGCCCTTAGCGACCTCGCGGGTGATCGCCGCCAGCGGCGGGCCGGTGTAGGCGGGCGGCCACCAGCGGCCTTCGAACACGCCGGATTTCGCCGGCTCCGGCCCGATGGCCGACAGGGAGATGTCGTTGTCATAGGCCCAGCGGTCGGCGGGATCGATATGGGCGCGTTCCAGCGGCAGGTCCCGGACGGCGATGATCCGCCCCGAGGCGAACGGCGCTCGCAGATAGGTGTCGGGCGTCAATGACCGGCGGAAAGCGCTGGCCAGGGCCGTGTCGAAGGCGGGTCCCTGAGCTGTGGAGAGGCCAGAGAACACCATCGAGGGCGCGGTGCGCGGAGCGACCTGGGAAACCTGGGCCAGCAAGCTCGACTGGATCAGCACCACCGCCGAGAGCAGGGCGACGCCCAGGCCGATGGCGGGGGCGGCGGTGCGGGCGGCCGAGCCCGGACCAGCCAGATTGGCCAGGCCGATCCGCCAGGCGCCCCGCGTGGCGCCTCTCAGCCTTCCGGCCAGCATCGCGCCGCCGGAGCCCAGCAGCCAAAGCAGCCCAAAGGCCACGGCCACGCCGGCGATCATGATCGCGGCGGCCAAGGGCGTGGGGGCGGTGATCACCGCCAGGGCGGCGAGGCCGGCGGCGGCCAGCGCCGCGCCAGCGGTTTCAATGCCGAGCACAAGCCGGCCGGCAAGTTGATGACGAAACAAGACCGCCGGGGGCGTGGCCCGAGCTCTGGCCAGCGGAGCCAGGGAAAAGGCGGCGGCGGCCAGCAGTCCGAAGCCGCCCGCCTTGGCCAGGGGGCCGGGATAGAGGGCGAACAGCGCGGGTATGGGCAGCTTGTCCTGGACCAGAGCCCCCAGAATCAGGGGAGCGACCGCGCCGACCATCAGTCCGATAACCACGCCCAACAGGGCCAGCAGGCCGAGCTGAATCAGATAGATATCACGGATCAGTCCGCCTTCGGCGCCCAACGCCTTGAGCACTGCGATCGACGGCTTCTTGCCTTCCAAATAGGCCGAGACCGCTCCGAAAACGCCAAGTCCCCCCGCCACCAGCGAGGCCAGGCCGATGAAACCCAGAAAATATTCCAACTCGTCGATCAGGCGCCGTAGTCCTGGCGCCGCGTCAGCGCGGTCGGTGAGGCGATAGCTAAGGTCGGGGCTGGTCCGCTTCAGAGCCGCCTCCAGGGCCGCCTTGGCGACGGAGAGGTCGGCGCCGGCCGGCAGGGCGATGCGAACGGTCTCGCCGAAGGGCAGGCCCGGGTCCAGGAACCCGCCGGCCTCGACCACGGGCAGGCGGGTCAGAACCCGGGGTCCCAGGGCGAAACCTCGCGACAACCGGTCGGGTTCGGAGACCAGTACCGCGCGAATGACCAGCGGCACGTTGCCGACCAGGAATCGATCGCCGATTTTCAGGCCGAGTCGGTCAAGCAAAGGCCGTTCCACGACCGCGCCGGCCGCGTCGCCGTCTGGAGTCAGGGCCTGGGCGAGGGTTGCCGCGCCCTCCAGCTCGACTTTACCCGACAGAGGATAGGTTCCGCTCACCCCGCGAAGCTCGACCAGACGCCGCTCGCCCGAGGGCGCCTGGGCCATGGCCTCGGCGCTGGCGGCGTAGGCGACCGCGCCGGCCTTCTCGAAAATCGCCCGCTGGGCCGGTGTGAAGGGCGTCAGGCGCTGGGTGACGGCCAGGTCACCGCCGAGGATCTCCCGGGCCTGGGAAGACAGACCCTGGCGGAACGCTTCGGCCACCGAGCCGGCGGCGGCGATGGCAGCGACACCCAGGGCCAGGCAGGCCAGGAAAATACGAAAGCCTCGCACACCAGCGCGCAGCTCCCGGGCGGCGAGGCGCGCTGACAGCGGCGCCACTCAGGCGACCTGGAGCATGCGGCCGTCGAACATCCGGGCGACCCGGTCGGCGCGGCCGGCCAGCGCGTCGTCGTGGGTGACCAACACCATCGCCGCGCCGACCTCGGCGACCAGATCGAACATCATGTCGGTCACGGCGGCGGCGTTGGCGGCGTCGAGATTGCCGGTGGGTTCGTCGGCGAACAACAGTTCCGGTCGCGCGGCCAAGGCTCTGGCCAGAGCAACCCGCTGCTGCTCGCCACCTGACAACTGATGCGGATAGTGCCGCAGCCGGCGGCCCAGACCCACGCGATCCAGCCAATCGCGGGCGATCCGGGTGGCGTCCGCTTCGCCGGCGATCTCCAGTGGGGTAGAGACGTTCTCCTCGGCGGTCATATTCGGCAGCAGGTGGAAGGACTGGAACACCAGCGAGACCCGGCCCCGGCGCAGCCGGGCGCGGCGATCCTCGCCCAATCGGGCCAGATCCTCGCCCAGCAATCGTACCTCTCCGCTGGTGGGATGCTCAAGGCCGGCGGCGACGGCGATCAGGGAGGACTTGCCGCAGCCCGACGGACCGACCACGGCCACGCGCTCGCCCGGCGCCACGGTGAAATCGACTCCGCGCAGAATCTCCACCGGGCCGGCCGCCGACGGCAGCGTTAGGCAGACACCCGTCAGGGCGAGCGGCGCGGGCGTGGCGTCGGCGTCGAGCATCAGGTTTTCCGGTGATTGAGGGACTGTTGTCTTTCCTACATAGGAAGGCGAATGAAGATCGCACCCATATGGAGGCAGACCCGACGCGCCTGGATGGCGGGCGCCTTGGGATTGATCGCCGGCCCGGCCTTTGCCGGACCCTTGCCCGTGATCACCATGCTGGGGGATTCAATCACGGCCGGTTATGGCCTGCCCGCCGAGGCCGCCCTTCCAGCCCGCCTCCAGGTGGCGCTAGTGCGGGTCGGCGTTTCGGCCATGGTGCGCGGCGCGGGTGTCTCGGGAGATACATCGGCCGATGGTCTGGCGCGGGTCGACTTCTCGGTTCAGGCCGACACCAGCCTTTGCGTTGTTGCCCTTGGCGGCAATGACCTGTTGCAGGGTCTGGATCCGAGGGCGACGCGGGCGAACCTGGAGAAGATCGTGCGGCGCTTGAAGGCGCGGCGGATCAGAGTGGTGTTGGCGGGCCTGACCGCGCCCCGGGCCATCGGCGCGGACTACGCCCGGGATTTCGACGCGATTTTCCCGGCTCTGGCCAAGGCGGAGGGCGTGGCGCTCTATCCCGATCTTGTGGCCGGTGTGGCGCGCGCGCCGGCTCTGAATCAGAAGGACGGCATCCACCCCAACGCGGCGGGGGTCGAAATCATCGCCACGCGGCTCGCGCCGCTGGTGGCCAGGAGCCTGAAGAGGGCGAAGTGATCCGTCTGTTCGTCGCCATCACCGTGCCCCATGAGGTGGCGCTGGCCCTAGAACCCCTGGCCAAAGCAGTGCCCGGTGCGCGGTGGAGCCCGAAAGAGAACCTGCATATCACCTTGAGGTTCGCCGGAGAGGTTTCCGAGGCGGCGGCCGAGGATCTGGACTCGGCCCTGAGCGCGGTGACCACGCCGCCGTTCGAAGTTGCTCTGGCCGGAGTAGGGTGTTTCGGCGACGATAGCGGGGTCACCGCCCTCTGGGCGGGGGTCGAGGGGGACGAGACCCTGACCATCTTGCGGGGCCGCTGCGAAAGCGCCGCGCGGCGGGCGGGATTGAAGCCGGACACCCGGGCGTGGAAACCGCATGTCACCCTGGCCTATCTGAGCGGCGCCGAACCCGCCCGGGTCGCCGCCTGGACCCAGACCCACAATCTGCTTCGGGTCCCACCGTTCGCGGTGGAGCGCTTCGGCCTCTATACCAGTTGGCGGACCCGCGCCGGCTCTGCCTATCGGCTCGAACGATCCTACGCCCTCAGGCCTTGGCCGCGTGGTCCTTCAGCACCCCCAGGGTCGTAATCGCCAGCACCTCCTCGTGGGTGGCGGCCAGGACCACCAGCGGCGCGGCGCCGGCGTCGAGCGCTTCCTTCCAGCGCGGGGCGCACAGGCACCAGCGATCGCCAGGATTGAGGCCGGCGAAGTCATATTCGGGCCTGGGCGTGGACAGGTCGTTGCCCACCGACATCGAAAAGGCCAGGAAGGTTTCGGTCATCACCGCGCAAACGGTGTGCTGACCGGTGTCTTCCGGCCCGGTCTCGCAACAGCCGTTGCGGTAGAAGCCCGTGACTGGGTCCAGGGAACAGGGCAGCAGTTCGCCACCCAGGACGTTGCGCGCGGTCTTGTCGTATCGGATGGTCATGGCCCTTAGACCTATGGCCTAAAGGCGTGGCCACGTCACGGAGATCAAACCCATGCCCAACCCCGCAAGGCCCCGTCGCAGCGCGCTGTATATGCCCGCCTCCAATCCGCGGGCGGTGGAGAAGGCGCGAAGCCTGGCCTGTGACGTGGTGATCCTGGACCTTGAGGACGCGGTGCTGCCGGATGCCAAGGCCGGCGCGCGTGAGGCCGCGGTCGCGGCCGTGAAGGCTGGTGGGTTTGGCCGGCGCGAGGTCTTGATCCGGGTTAACGCCCTGTCGACCCCCTGGGGCGAGGCCGATCTGGCGGCGGCGGCGGCGGCCGGTCCGGATGGCGTGCTGGCGCCTAAGATCATGGGACCAGAGGACGTGGCCGCCTATGACCGCCTCCTGGCCGACGCCCCGGTCCACACGCGATTGTGGGCGATGATCGAGACACCCCAGGCGATCCTGGCGCTTGACGCCATCGCCGGCGCACGGTCCCGGCTGGCGGCGCTGTGCATGGGGACCAACGACCTGGCCAAGGAGATGGGCGCGCGCCAGACGCCCGGCCGGGAACCCTTCTGGGCCGCGATGAGCCTGACGGTGACCGCGGCCCGCGCCCACGGACTCTCCGTGCTCGACGGTGTGCACAGCGAGATCGACGATCTCGCCGCGCTGGAGGCGGTGTGCCGCCAGGGCGTGGAATTCGGCTTCGACGGCAAGAGCCTGATCCACCCCAGCCACCTGGCGATCTGCAATGCCGCCTTCAGCCCGGCGCCTGCGGAGGTTGCCCACGCTCGGGCAGTGATCGCGGCGTTCGAAGACCCGGAAAACGCCGGCAAGGGCGCACTGCGGGTCAATGGACGGCTAACCGAGCTGCTGCACCGGGATCAGGCGGTGAGCCTGGTCGCGATCGCCGACGCCATCGCGGCGGCCGAGGCTTAGACCGAGCCAGATGACTCCGTTGCTGTTCGCTCTCGCGATAGCCGCCACACCGCCGGCGGCCGACGTCGGGGCGAGGCTGCGCGAGTCCGGTGTGGCGGCCCAGGCCTTGCAGGGACCGCTCGATGGAACCTGGACGCTGAGAGACGACCGGAATGGCGCGCCGTTGGTGTTACAGATCACCGACCCCGCCGATGGTGGCCCGCTTGAAGCCGCCTGGCGGGAGCCCGGGGCCGGCGGCGCGGTGGGCCTGGTCAAGGCGATCGTCCGGCGAGGCGACCGGCTGTCGATTTCCTTTGTCTGTTCCGATAGAGCCGACCCTGTCAGCCTGAGGCTGAAACGGCGCGGCGCGGGCCTCTGGTCCGGCGATCTTGTCGAGGGTGGACAGGGCCGCCCGGTGACGCTGCGGCGAGTCTCGGGCCCGCAATGACATTCGACCTTGTCCTCGCCAATGGACGGATATCAGGCCACGCGGGCGCCATCAGCGATATCGGCGTGCTGGACGGCCGCATCGTCGCGGTGGCCCCGCATCTGGTGAGTGAGGGTCCCATTCATGATCTGGGCGGCCGTCTGGTCGTGCCGGGGCTGGTCGAGACTCATATCCACCTGGACAAGTCCGGCCTGACCGAGCGCTGCGATTGCCCCGGCGGGACTCTGGCGGAGGCCGTGGCGGCGGTCGCGACGGCCAAGCTCGGCTTTACCGAAGACGATGTCTATCTGCGCGCCAGCCAGACCCTGGAGAAGGCTGTCCTCCATGGCGTGACGCGCATGCGCACTCATGTGGAGGTCGATCCGCGCGTCGGCCTGACCAGCCTGCGGGCGCTCTTGCGGTTGAAGCGGGACTACGCGTGGGCGATTGATCTGTCGCTCTGCGCCTTTCCCCAGGAGGGGCTGCTGGACGACCCCGGATGCGAGGCGGTTCTGATCGCGGCCCTGGAGGCTGGGGCGGACCTGGTGGGTGGAGCGCCCTATATGGACCGGGACAGCCACGGACACATCGCCCGGATTTTCGCCATCGCCCGGCGGTTCGACGTCGATATCGACTTCCATCTCGACTTTAGCCTGGACCCCCGGCATCTCGACGTCGAAGAGGTTTGCCGCCTGACCGACGTCCATGGATTGGGTGGCCGGGTGGCCGTGGGCCATGTCACCAAGCTCTCGGCTCTGCCGACGGACCGCTTCGACGCCATCGCGCGCCGACTGGCGGCGTCCGGCGTCGCGGTGACGGTGCTGCCGGCCACCGACCTCTTCCTGACCGGACGCGATCATGATCACGACATACCGCGCGGGGTGGCGCCGGTCCATCGGCTGCTGGCGCATGGGGTGACCTGCTCGATCTCGACCAACAATGTGCTGAACCCGTTCACGCCGTTCGGCGACGGCTCGCTGGTGCGAATAGCCAATCTCTACGCCAACGTCGCTCAGGTCGGCTCGCCGGCTGGGCTGGCGTCGTGCCTCGACATGATCACCTTCGGTCCGGCCCGGCTGATGCGCTTGCGGGACTATGGCGTCGCGCCGGGCCTGCCCGCCGACCTGGTGGTGCTGGATTGCCAGGGCGAGGCCCAGGCGATCGCCGAACTCGCCCCGGCCCTGCGCGGGTATAAGCGCGGTCGGCAGACCTTCGAGCGTCCCGTTGGGCGGCTCTTGCGGCCTTAGCAGGTTCTAAACGGTGTCAGAACACCATCACGGTGTCGCTGTAGGCCGCGAGCTTAGAGTCATGACTGATCAGTCGGAGTGGTTCGCGTAGGGCCCCCGCGACCAGAAGACGATCGAAGGGATCGGCATGGCGTGGCGACACGGGCTTGTTATGGTCACCAGCAAGGCGTTCCGGATAAATCCTTCCCGACGGAGATACCAAGGCCATGCGACTGGAATTTCCTGAGTTCAGCCACCAGAATGAAACCCTCGTGGCGATCGTCCTGGGGGCGCTGCTGGCGACGATCAGCGGGGTGATCGCCAATCAGCTTGAGACGTTTTTTCGTCGGCGGGAGCGGGAGCGCTCGGCTGCCCTGCTGTTTGGTGAGTTGCTCTCTACCCTGCGAGTCATCCTCGAGAACGCGGAGTCGGTCCGCCACATCGGCGAGCCCTATGGCCCCGTGACCCGGCGAATGCTGCACGCCGCGCGGCGGGAGATGGATATTTATGATCGAAACCGCGAGGCGCTGGTCGATCTTCGCGACGCGGGCCTGCGCGTGGAGATGCACACGCTGATGGTGCGGATCGCCATGCCACTCGATGGCATGATCGACTCACTGGCGACCGCCGACGGCGGCGGCGACGAGCGGGACAGCGCCATGGGATTCATCAAGGATACGCTGCGCGGCCTGCCGAGCCTGGTGACGCGTCTCGGAGTGATAGCCCGTCATAACTTCAAACACTATGACCGGGTTACGCGGCCGGGCGTTCAAGCCTGACGACAACGGTGCGTCGCATGAAGAGCAAAGGCGTTGGATCCGTGTCGTTCCGCACAGGCGGGGTCCAGCTTGCCGGAGGTCGCGCGGGGGGCTAGACCGACGCCGCGTTCCCCACCAGTCCAGCACGGAGACCCCTCATGGCTCGCGCGAAAATCGCTCTCATCGGCGCCGGCATGATCGGCGGCACTCTGGCCCATATCGCGGCACGAGAGGGTTTGGGCGATGTGGTGCTGTTCGACATCGTCGACGGCGTGCCTCAGGGCAAATCCCTCGACCTGAACGAGGCGACACCGGTGTTCGGGTCCGACGCGCTCCTGAGGGGAACGAGCGACTATGCCGATATAGCCGGGGCCGATGTCTGCATCGTCACCGCTGGGGTGCCGCGCAAGGCGGGGATGAGCCGCGACGATCTGCTGGGCATCAATCTGAAGGTGATGAAGGCGGTGGGCGAAGGCATCAAGACCCACGCGCCGGACGCCTTCGTGATCTGCATCACCAACCCGCTGGACGCCATGGTCTGGGCGCTGCGGGAGTTCTCCGGCCTGCCGCATGAGAAGGTGATCGGAATGGCTGGCGTGCTGGATTCGGCGCGCTTCCGCTTTTTCCTGGCCGAGCGGCTGGGCGTGTCGGTGCGCGATATCCACGCCTGGACCCTGGGCGGCCATGGCGACGATATGGTGCCCATGGTGCGCCATTCGACGGTTGGCGGTCTGCCCCTACCCGAGTTGGTGCGCCAGGGGATGATCAGCCAGGACGAGCTGGACGCGATCGTCAAGCGCACCCGCGGCGGCGGCGGCGAGATCGTGGCCTTGCTGAAAACCGGCTCGGCGTTTTACGCCCCGGCCGAAAGCGCCATCGCCATGGCCACGTCATATCTGAAAGACGAGAAGCGGGTTCTGCCCTGTGCAAGCTTCCTCTCCGGGCAGTACGGCCTCAGCGATCTTTACGTCGGGGTGCCGACGGTGATCGGGGCCGGCGGCGCCGAGCGCATTCTGGAGTTTCCGCTCGACGACGCCGAAAAAGCGATGTTCGCCAAGTCGGTGGCGTCGGTTCAGGGCCTGATCGACGCCTGCAAGGTTATCGAACCTTCATTGGGGTGAACCCGCGTCGGCGGCGATGGCCACAAGCCGATGCCCGCTTCTTGAAGTCTCAGCCGAGCGGCACCTGAACGATGACACGCACAGTTCGGGGCTCAAATTGGTGGAAGTGATAGTCGTTGACCCCATCAGTCGGTTCGCCCTGAAGACGCGACGTATAGTAGTATTGGATTTCGTCGTCGTGGCTGTCCAATAGGTTGAGAACCTCGACCTTCATTTTGAACTTCCCGAAATCGTAGTCCAGCAGCCCGTTGACGAGGGTCGCTGTTTTCGACCGCGCGGAATTGTCCTCGATCAGCGGCGCCGGTCCCAAGTGGCGACCGGTCAATGTGACCGTGGCGCGCCGGCTTATGCGCGCGGTGACGCCACCGGTGATGATATATTCCACGGCGTTCGGCACCCGAGGACCGGCGGGATTATTCTGGTAGTGCGCATCCGACGCGGCCGCGCTGAGATTGAAGTCGAGGCGTGGAGAGGGCGCGTAGTCAACGAGGAATTCAACTCCGCGGCGTTGGGTGGCGCTGGTGCTGGAGGTATCGCCGCCATCGCCGTTATAGACCAGCTCGGAATCGAGATGCAGGGTGAACAGCGTTACTGTCGTGGTCAGTCCACCATTCTGGTAACGCGCTCCGACCTCGGCGCCCTGGGAGGCGGAGATAATCGGCACCTTCTGGCCGGGATCGTTCGTTCCGGGTATGGTAGTCAGCGTGGCGCCCCGAAAATCGTTGGAGTGAAAGCCCTGCCCCGCATCAGCATAGAACTCGATGTGCGGCGTCGCCAGCCATGCGACCGTCAGCTTCGGGCTGACCAGGGTTGCGTTGTCAGCGCCGCTGTTGCGCGGATCGCTTGACGTAACGTCTCCGCCGATGTCGTCGAAGCGCAGTCCGGCCGTGATGCGGACCGGTCCGATGGCTCGGGACGCGTCCGCCCACAAATCCCCGGAGTATTCGTTGACCCTATCCTGGCGAACCGTTGAGAGCACCTGCCGCTGATGGGTGTAGTAAAGTCCAATCCGTGGAATGTGGTCGTCTCGAAATTCCGCTCCAGCGCGAAACGCGATGCCGACTAGCTTGGTCGGAAACGTTCTTACCACGGACCCGCCGAAAGTGTAGCGATCATCAAATTGCTTGAACTGATCACCATTGATCGGGTCGCGCAGAAAATAGGTAAAATTTGAGTATAACGCCAGATAATAGCGCTGAGCGTAGGCGTTGACGTACCAACCATCGTTCTTGGTTCGTTGCAAAGATAGAATGAAACGCGACGTGCGCGCGCCATCGGTGGGATCGAGCGCGCCTTTGGCTGTGATCAGTCCCTGGTCGACCGCCCGCTGGGGAATCTGGTCGTTCGAATTGGTCTGGGCGACGTAGGCGAGACCGGTGAGCGACCAATCGCCCAGGCCGATGCGCCCGATAATGTCCACCTTGCGGAAGTTGTCGGGGTGATCGTAGGGACCGCGATATGTGTCCAGCTCGCCGGCCAGAAAGCTGCGATCGCCGAAGCTCTTGACCGCGAGGAGGCGACCGTAGTCGTGTTCGCCGGCCGTGACTTCGATGAATGACGGCGCCTGGCTGGAAAAGGTGTCGAAGGTCGCGGCCCCTGCATTCGAGAAGTCGCCTGTGTCGGCGTAGTAGGGTCCCTTGTGGTATTTGATGAGCTCGATCACCTCGGGAATGATCCCGTTCAGATCCAGATATCCCTGGCCGTGGGCGTGGGTGCGGAGGTTGAGGGGCACGCCGTCGAACCTTACCGAGAAATCGGTTCCGTGGTCGAGGTTGAAACCCCGCAGGAAATACTGATTGGCTTTGGTGTTGCCGGAGTGCTGGGTCGCCGCCATTCCCGGCACCACTTCCACCAGCTCGCCCGGCCGCAGAAGCGGGCGATCCTCGAACTTGGCGAAGGAGACCGCGCCCTCGCTGGCCGCCACGGAAGTTCCCACGCCCTCGAGCCGCTTGCCGAACACATAGACCGCTTCGGCCTCTGGCCTGGGATTGGTGGAGATGGCCGCGTCAGTGTCGGCCGCCGCCGCCCTGGTCGCCTCTGCTTCGGCGCGGGCCACGGCGCCGATCGGCAATACCAAGACGATCACCGCGCCGAGCACGCCTATCGATCGAACGGCCATCACCAACCCTCGTATGAACAATCTGATAATAATTCATACGACGAAGAATCCGTAAAGATGCACGGCGAACGTATTTTTTCCTATCCCGGCGGCGTATGCGAAGCTCCCTCCGGGAGACCACGGCCTTGCAACGCATCACCATTTCGATCGACGAGAGTCTTGGAGCGGTGTTCGACCAGATGCTTGGCGCACGCGGCTACCGGAGCCGTTCGGAGGGCGTACGCGACGTAGTGCGAGAGACCGTCGAAGCCTGGCGAGGCGAAACGCAGACCGGCGAGTATTGTGTCGCAAACCTTTCATACATTTTCGACCGAAGGATCCGCGCCCTCGCCCAGCGGCTCTCCGACCTTCGGCACTCCCACCACGACCTTGTAGCAGCCACCACGCAGGTGCACCTCGACCACGATCATACCCTTGAGAGTGTCATGCTGAAGGGCGATGCCAGGAAGGTTCGCGCCTTCGCCGATGGGGTTCGCGCCGAGCGTGGGGTGCGTTTCGGATCCTTGAACCTGATCGGTGTCGATCCGCACGACGAGCACGCGGGTCCCGGCCCCCACACCCACGCGGGTCATGACCACCTTTCCCCGCGACCCGGTTGAGGCGTCAAAGTCTCTGATGAGCCTTAGAACCAGCCGGCTTGTCTGAGGGGTTTGACATAGGCGCGGCTGACAGGCGCCTTCTGGCCGCCCGTGAGGGTCAGGGTCGCGCGGCCTTCGGCGCGTTCAACGGCTTTCACCGCCTCGCGGGCCACCCACCAGGAGCGATGGGTGCGGGCGCCTTCGATACCCTCCAGCTCGACCAGGGCGTCCGCCAGCCGCATCAGAATCAGATCCTCGCCCTTGGAGGTGTGCAGCCGAAGGTAGTGGTCCTTGGCCTGGACCGCCCACAGGGCGGCGCCGGAGAGCCTGGCGGGCAAACGGGCTAGAAAGCGGGCGGGCGCCGCCCCCCGGACCGATTGGCGGGTCTCCACCACGGCGCGCGACTGAACCATGAAGGCCAGCATAATGATGCCGCCCGTGGTGACGAGGGTGGTCGGGAAGACATCCGCCAGAATCCCCAGGCCAAGGGGTCGTCCTTGCGTCCAGGCCGCAGCCGCGGCGGCGACGAAGGTCATCGGCAATCCGACCACCAGGGTCATCAGAGCGGCGGAAATGGTCGGCTTTGTCTCAAACCACGGTCGGGGGATCAGAAGGCGGGATCCACAGTAGCCGAGGCCTACGCCGACAAGGGTGAGGGTCTCGCCATAAGCTAGGCGAAAGATGACGGGTTCCGCCGTCGCGCCGAACCCTCCCGATATGGCCATCACCCCCGCGACCACGCTTGCGGCGAGCACCACCCTGGCCCAGTCGCCGGAACAGATGTCTCGCAGTCGCCGAAACACCCGGACCCACGGCCCGAAGGCGGAGGATGGACCGTTCGTGTCGGGCTCCCACACTGGCCGCCAGGCTCCGTTTCCGAGATGACGGGAAACCAGGAGTTTAGGCCCCAGCTTTGTGAAGACCCGGTGGCCTGAACGGTGTCAAGTCGTGGCGCGTTCAAACGACGCTCTTGCAACATTCGGCTCTTTCGTCATCTTCCCCCCCGCGTGGGGCGAGCCCCCGCCGGGAAGCCTAAGCCTCGACCATGGACGATTTCGTATTTCACGACCCGACCGGCCGGCGCGCCAAACGGGCCAATTTCGGCCTTGGTATTTTCGTGTCCATATCGGCGCTGGTGGTGGCGGCTTTCTTCGCGACGCTGGCGTTCGCGCCCCGCCTGCCCGGGTTGAACCTGAAGGACCCCCAGGTTCTGCAGGCGCTGCACGTGGAGACTGCGCACAAATTCAAACGCCCGGCCGGTTGGCGGCGCATTCCAAATCCCACCAAAGCCAGGATCGGGGGCGCGGCTCGACCGCTATCGGTGGGGTTCTATGTCAGCTGGGACGAGAGTTCGCGCGTGTCGTTGCGGCGACATGTCAACGATCTGGATGTGATTTCGCCGCAATGGGTGCTGCTCGATGGGTCGCTGGGACGAGTCGCCGTCACCTCCGATCCGTTCGCCGAAGCCCTGGTGGCGCGGGCCAAGGCGCCCCCGTCGATTCTTCCCATGGTGCACAACGGTCATAACGGCATTTCCGACGGCCCGCTGGCGAACGATCTGCTGCTCTACCCCGCCGCTCAGGACGCCTTGATCCAAAATCTGATTATCCTTGCCAAGCAGAGGGGCTGGGCGGGTTATGTCTTCGATCTGGAGAATCTCTCCAAACCGGCGCTGGCGCGGTATCCGGCCTTTCTGGCCAAGGCGCGCGCGGCGCTGAAGCCACTCGGCCGCGAGGTCTGGGTCGCCGTGCCTTTCGCGGACGATTCCTGGCCTCTGAGGCGGTTCGGACAAGCCGCCGACACCGTGGTGCTGATGGCCTATGATCAGCATTGGGGCACCGGCGATCCCGGCCCGACGGCGTCCCAGGAGTGGTTCGAACGGACCCTGGCCCTGGACATGGCCGAGCTCGATCCGTCCCATACCGTGGTCACTTTCGGCGCCTATGGCTACGACTGGACCCTGGCGGACGAAAAGGGTCCAGCCAAGGCCGAAGCGGTAACCTTCTACGACGCCACCCAGCTGGCTCACGACGCCAACGCCGATGTCAGCCTCGACGACGATGCGCTCAATCCTGGCTTCCAGTACAAGGACGATGACGACCACAAACACGTGGTCTGGTTCCTGGACGTCGCCACCGTCTTCAACCAGGTCAAGATTTCCGACCTCTATCGTCCGCAAGGTTACGCCCTCTGGCGGATGGGAGGCGAAGACCCCTCGGCCTGGCGGTATTTCAAACAACCCTATGGGACGGCCAAGCCCGTGGGACTTGAAGACATAGAGCCCAGCCTGGGGGTGACCTTCGATGGCACGGGCGAAATCCTGCACGTCGATCAATCGCCGCTTGGGGGTAAGCGCTCGGTGGAGATCGACCCGCAGACCGGCCTGATCTCCGGCGAGACCTACCTGACCATGCCCTCTCAATATGTGATCGATCGCTATGGCGCCCACCCCGGCTGGGTGGCCCTGACCTTCGATGACGGACCGGATGGCCGATGGACGCCAAAGATTCTCGATGTGCTGAAGGCCAAGCAGGCCCCCGCCACCTTCTTCGTGATCGGCCAGAACATGCAGGCCCGGCCGGACATCGTGCAGCGCGAAGTGGCCGAGGGTCATCTGGTGGGTAATCACACCTGGACCCACCCCAATATCGCCGTGACGCCGCTCGCCCAGACCAATCTGGAGATCAACACCACCCAGCGGCTGTTCGAGGTGCTGACCGGCCGTTCCATGCGTTTCTTCCGGCCACCCTATTTCGGCGACGCCGAACCATCGACGCCGGGCGAAGTGGAGCCGTTGAAGGTGGCGCAGAGTTTCGGCTATCTGATCGCCGGCCTGCGGATCGATCCGGACGACTGGCAGAAACCCGACCCCAAGCTGATTATTAAGCGCACGCTTGAAAAGCTGAAGGTGACGGGAGAGGCCGCGGGCCAGGTGGTGCTGCTGCATGACGCGGGCGGCGACCGCGCCCACACCGTTGAGGCCCTGCCCACTCTGATCGATGCGCTGAGGGCCGACGGCTATCGTCTGGTGTCCATCGAACAGTTGGCCGGCATGAGCCGGACCGACGCCCTGCCCCAGACCTCCCGCAGTTCGTTGGACCTGGCGCTCGACAACCTGGGCTTCAGTTTCTTCCGGTATGTGGACGTGGCCATGGCGAGCCTGTTCCTGGTGGCCATCGTGCTGGGCCTGGCGCGGCTGGTGTTCATGGCGGTTCTGGCGCTATGGCACAGGGCGCGGGAAGGCGGCCGTGAACCGCCGATGCTGGACCCGGAGACCGGGCCGCTGATCAGTGTGCTAATCCCGTGCTTCAATGAAGAGAAAGTCATCGTCGAATCCGTGCGCCGGATCCTGGGTTCGGCGTGGAGGCGCCTGGAGGTGCTGGTGCTCGACGACGGCTCCAAGGACGGCACCTCGACGGTCGTGCGCGAGGCGTTCGGTGACGAGCCCCGGGTCAAGCTGCTCACCTTCGAAAACGGTGGCAAGGCGCGGGCGCTGAATCGCGGTCTGCAGCAGACTGGCGGCGATATCGTGGTGGCCTTGGACGCCGACACCCTTTTTCCCTCCGACACCCTGCCTCGACTGGCGCGCTGGTTCGTCGATCCAAAGGTGGGGGCGGTGGCCGGCAACGCCATGGTGGGTAACCGGCTCAATCTGATCACGCGCTGGCAGGCCCTGGAATATGTAACCGCCCAGAACCTTGAGCGGCGGGCCTTGGCGGCGCTGGGCGCGGTGACGGTGGTGCCGGGCGCCGTGGGGGCCTGGCGGCGGTCGGTGCTGGAAGATCTTGGCGGCTATCCCGCCGACACCCTGGCGGAGGATCAGGACCTGACCTTGGCGGTCCAGCGGGCCGGCTGGCGGGTTGAATTCGATTCCTCGGCCCGGGCTTATACCGAGGCGCCCGATACGGTGAAGGGCCTGCTCAATCAGCGGTTCCGCTGGTCGTTTGGCACTTTGCAATGCCTGTGGAAGCATCGTTCGGCGCTATTCAATCGGCAAAGGCCGGTGCTGGGGTTCGTGGCTTTACCGCAGATCTGGCTGTTCCAGATTTTTCTCACAGTCGCGGCGCCGTTGGTGGACCTGGCGATCGTCTCGTCGCTGATCTGGTCGGTCTACGGACGCGCTTTTCATCCGGTGGAATGGTCGCCCGATAATTTCATACGTTCGGTATTCTATTGGGCGGCTTTCATCTTCCTGGACCTGTCGGCTGGCGCCCTGGGGATGGCCCTTGAACGCAAGGCGCCCTGGCCGGACCTGATCTGGCTGCCGATCCAAAGGTTCGGCTACCGACAGCTAATGTACTACGTCGTGGTCAAGTCGGTGATCACCGCCATCCGTGGCTATCGCGTCGGTTGGGGCAAGCTCGAGCGCCGCGCCACGGCGGTGATGGGCAAGGCGTCGAAGCCATAGGGCTGGCCGTTGCGCGCCCGAGGGGTGGTACCTATAACCGGCGCGCCTTTCGCAATCGGACCCCGACCTCGCCATGAACATTCACGAACACCAGGCCAAGGCCGTTCTCGCGACATTCGGGGTTCCCGTGCCAAAGGGCTTTGCCGCCTTTACCGTCAATGAGGCCGTCGCGGCGGCGGAAAAGCTGGGCGGCCCGGTTTGGGTGGTCAAGGCGCAGATCCACGCCGGCGGCCGGGGCAAGGGTGGCGGTGTAAAGGTGATGAAATCCATCGAGGGGGTGCGCGCCGAGGCCGAGCGGATGTTGGGCATGACCCTCGTCACCCATCAAACCGGACCCAAGGGTCGTGTCGTCCGCCGAATCTACATCGAGGAGGGCGCGGCGATTGAACGCGAACTCTACCTGTCGCTGTTGGTGGACCGGGAAACCAGCCGGGTTTCGGTGGTCGCTTCCACCGAAGGCGGCATGGACATCGAGGAAGTGGCCCATTCGACGCCCGAGAAGATCATCACCTTCTCGATCGATCCGGCCACCGGGGTGTGGCCGCACCACGCCCAGGCGCTCGCCAAGGCTCTGAAGCTGACCGGCGAACAGGCCAAGCAGGCCCGCGCGCTGCTGCCGGCGCTCTACAAGGCCTTCGTCCAGGACGACATGAGCATGCTGGAGGTCAACCCACTGATTGTCACTAGCGAAGGAAAGCTGGTGGTGCTCGACGCCAAGGTGTCGTTCGACGACAGCGCCCTCTATCGCCACCAGGACATCGCCGCCCTGCGCGACGAGACCGAGGAAGACGCCAAAGAGATCGAGGCGTCGAAATACGATCTTTCCTACATCGCGCTCGACGGTGAGATCGGCTGCATGGTCAACGGCGCCGGCCTGGCGATGGCAACCATGGACATTATCAAACTCTATGGCGCGGAGCCGGCCAACTTCCTTGATGTGGGTGGCGGCGCTTCCAAGGAAAAGGTGACGGCGGCGTTCAAGATCATCACCACCGACCCGAACGTAAAGGGCATATTGGTCAACATCTTCGGCGGCATCATGCGCTGCGATATCATCGCCGAAGGCGTGATCGCGGCAGTGAAGGAAATCGGCCTGACCGTGCCACTGGTGGTGCGCCTGGAGGGCACCAACGTCGACCTGGGTAAGAAAATCCTCAATGACAGCGGCCTGAACGTGATCGCCGCCAACGATCTGGCCGACGGCGCCGCGAAGATCGTCGCCGCGGTCCGCGCGGCGGCCTGAGCCTCCCTTGGACACCGGATTTCCAAGCTTTGCGTGACGGGACGCATGGCCTAAGGGTTCGCCTTGCCTGGACACAACAACAAGGAAGCGTGCGTGAACCCCCCGAAGTCCGCTCAGATCGCCGCGGCCCTGACCGCCCTCGCACTTTGTGTCGCGCCCGCTTCCGGGCTTGCGGCGGCGCCGGATCCGGCCTTCGCGGCCTTCACGACGGTCTGCGGCGAACCCGCCGGCGATTTCGCCGCCGTTCGCGCCGCGGCCGATACCCACGCCTGGGGAGCCGCCGAGGCGACCACGGATTCGGCGATGCCCGGCGTGACGATCGGTGGGCGTTTAACCCGCGGCTCCAACGCCGGGGGCGTTTCCCTGGTGCTATCGGCCTGGCATGGGGCCACCGCCAAAGGTGTGAAGGTCAGCGCCTGCACGGTGCATGTCGCCAAGAGCGACTTCGGCGCCCTACGCGAGGCGGCGACGGCGTGGCTGGCGTTCGCTCCCGCCGACAGCGCCGACAAAAAGAAGGCGGTCTATCGATATACCGATAAGGAAGGCGCGCACCATGCGCTCGCGGCGAGCGAGTATGACGCAGCCGCCAGCGGCGCGGGTCTGGAAATCCTGACGGTATCAGGCGACGCGAACGGCACGCTGATCGATCTGCTGGTCATCAAGAAGTAGCCGCGAGGCCATTGAGCCTCGGGCTTCCAGTCCTTCCAAGAATCAAAGCGAGACGCATGTCCATTCTTATCGGCAAGAGCACCCGGGTCATCTGTCAAGGCGTGACCGGGGCGCAAGGCACGTTCCACACCGAACAGGCGATCGCCTATGGTACGGTCATGGTCGGGGGCACCTCGCCCGGCAAGGGCGGTTCGACGCATCTGGGCCTGCCGATCTTCGATACGGTCGATGAGGCGGTCCGGGCCACCGCGCCGGACGCCAGTGTGATCTATGTGCCGCCGCCGTTTGCCGCCGACGCCATCCTGGAGGCCATCGACGCCGAAGTCGGCCTGATCATCTGCATCACCGAAGGTATTCCGGTGGCCGACATGATCGCGGTGAAGCGCGCGCTGCAGGGTTCGAAGTCTCGCCTGATAGGCCCCAATTGCCCCGGCGTTCTGACCCCGGACCAGTGCAAGATCGGTATCATGCCGGGCAACATCTTCCGCAATGGTTCGGTCGGCGTGGTCTCGCGGTCCGGCACCTTGACCTATGAAGCGGTGTTCCAGACCAGCCAGGTGGGCCTGGGCCAGACGACGGCCGTGGGCATCGGCGGCGATCCGGTGAAGGGCACCGAGTTCATTGATGTGCTAGACATGTTCCTGAATGACGGGGCGACGGAGTCGATCATCATGATCGGCGAGATCGGAGGGTCGGCCGAAGAAGACGCCGCCGAGTTTATCAAGGCCCATCCGATCAAGAAGCCCATGGTCGGCTTCATTGCCGGCCGTACCGCGCCTCCTGGTCGGCGCATGGGCCATGCCGGAGCGATCATTTCGGGCGGCCGAGGCGGTGCTGACGACAAGATCGCGGCCATGGAATCCGCTGGCATGAGGGTTTCGCCCTCACCGGCGGCGCTTGGCGAAACCTTGCTGGAGGTGCTGCGCGGCGGCTGATCATGGCGTCCTCTGGACGGCGACCCCCGCGCTCCCCACATAGGCTCTCGCGAGGCTATGTAAGGAAACAGGCATGACTCCCGACGAACGCGCGCTATTGCAGCGCTTCCTGCAGGATCTGGTCCAGACCAGGGGCGTGATCAAGGACGCCGAAGCCGAATCCATGATCCTCGATGCGTTGCGGGCTTCTCCGGAGGCCCCCTATGTGTTGGTCCAGCACGCGATCATGTCCGATCAGGCGCTGCACGCGGCTCAGGATCAGATTGCCTCTTTGAGGGACCAGCTGCGCGGTGTTCCCGCGCCGGCGTCGAGCGGATCTTTTCTCGGAGGGACCAGCCCCTGGGCTCAGGCGGCTTCGCCGCAGCCGCAGTTTCAACCCCAACCCGCGCCTGTCCAGGGACGCGGTTATATCGGGTCGGGTCCGTTTTCAGGTGGCGGCGGCTTGGGCAGCTTCCTGCGCAACGCCGGCACGACGGCGGCGGGCGTGGCCGGCGGCGCCTTCTTGTTTGAAGGTCTTTCAAGCCTTTTCGGCGGCGGGCGAGGGGGTTTTGGCGGTGGCTTCGGAGGCGGTGGTTTTGGTGGTGGGTCGACGGAGGTGATCAACAACTACTACGAGGATAGTGGTGATCGCAGTGGGGGCGACTTCGGCGGCGGCGATCAAGGCGGCTGGGATGACGGCGGCTCGAGCGACACCTGAGTCTGTCGGGCGGCAGGCGGCGTTTTCCGCGGCGCCAGTGCTTGTCGCCGGTTGAATAAAGGCCAAACTTGAATCTTAATCCGATGGGCGCCGTATTTTGGTTCCCAAAACAAGCGATGAGGTTCACCGAAAACAAACCCTTTGCGCGACACTCTGTCGTATGGCGTCGCCGCTTCCGGCGGGGCGCGAGGTGAGAGACCCATGGCGGACGATGCTGGACGGCTAAGCGGAATACTCGCCGAGACGTCATTTCTGTATGGCGGCAACGCCGAGTTCGTGGAGGATCTGCACGCGCGATGGTCGGCCGACCCTTCGTCGGTGGAACCTTCCTGGCGCGTCTTCTTCGCCTCGCTCGCCGACAGCAAGGAGGCGATTCGGCACGCTGGAGAGCCTCCAGCCTGGACGCCCGATCCGCTGCCAGAGGTCCGGCCCGATTGGCTGTCGGCGATCGACGGGTTTTGGCCGGCGGTTGACGCCAAACTGACCGAGCGTATCGCCCAGCGCGCGCCGGCCGCCAGCCCGGACGAAGTCAGGGCCCGCACGCTGGATTCGCTGCGCGCCATCATGATGATCCGCGCCTACCGTATGCGTGGGCATCTAAAGGCCACACTCGACCCCCTTGGCCTGGCGGTGACGGTCGGGGACGCCAGCGAGCTGGACCCCGCGACCTATGGCTTCGCCGAATCCGATCACGACCGGCCGATCTTCCTGGACTATGTGCTGGGCCTGGAAACCACGACGCTCCGCGACATACTCGCCATTCTCAAGCGCACCTACTGTGGGACCTTTGGCGTGCAATATATGCACATCACCGACCCACGGGAGAAAGCCTGGCTCCAGCGTCGCATCGAGGGGCGGGACAAGGAAATCAGCTTCACGCGCGAGGGCAAGATCGCGATCCTGAAGAAGCTGATCGAGTCCGAGGGCTTCGAGCGGTTCCTTGCCAAACGCTACCCCGGAACCAAGCGCTTCGGTCTGGATGGGGCCGAGGCGGCGGTGCCGGCCATGGAGCAGATCATCAAGCGCGGCGGCGCCCTGGGAGTCCAGGATATCGTGATCGGCATGCCCCATCGCGGCCGGTTGAACGTGCTCGGCGCGGTCATGGCCAAGCCATATCGGGCGATCTTCCACGAATTTCAGGGCGGCTCGTCCCTGCCTAGCGACATCGAGGGGTCGGGCGATGTCAAATATCACCTTGGGGCGTCGTCCGATCGCGGGTTCGACGACAACGAGGTCCACCTGTCGCTCACCGCCAACCCAAGTCACCTGGAGATCGTCAATCCGGTGGTGCTGGGCAAGGTGCGCGCCAAACAGGCCTTCACCCTGCGACAGAATCCGACGTTCGGGCGCGGCCATGTGCTGCCTCTGTTGATGCATGGCGACGCCGCTTTCGCCGGTCAGGGCGTGGTGGCCGAATGTTTCAACCTGATGGGCATCCGCGGCTATCGCACCGGCGGAGCCATTCATTTCATCGTCAACAATCAGATCGGCTTCACCACCAGCCCGACCTATAGCCGCACCAGTCCTTATCCTTCCGACAGCGCCTTGATGGTCGAGGCGCCGATCTTCCACGCCAACGGCGACGACCCCGAGGCCGTGACCTTCGCGGCCAAGGTGGCGGTGGAATACCGCCAGCAGTTCGGCAAGGACGTCGTCATCGATATGTTCTGCTATCGGCGGTTCGGCCACAACGAGGGTGACGATCCGACGATGACCCAGCCCCTGATGTACCAGAAGATCAGGAGTCATCCCTCGACTCGGGAGATTTATTCCCAGCGCCTGATCTCCGAGGGCGTGGCCACGGCCAAGGAGATCGATGGGTGGGTGGCCGAGTTCTCTGCCTATCTCGACGCCGAGTTCGAGGCCGGCAAGACCTGGCACGCCGACAAGGCCGATTGGCTGGATGGAAAATGGGCGGGCCTGGCGCTGGCCGACGGCGAGGAACGGCGCGGCAACACCGCCGTGGCGAAACAGAAGCTGCTTGATCTGGGGATGAAATTCACTGCCATCCCCGAGGGGCTCGATGCCCACAAGACCGTGGCGCGGGTGATCGCTGGGCGTCGGACGGCGATCGAAACCGGAGAAAATATCGATTGGTCGACGGCTGAGCACTTGGCCTTCGCAAGTTTGCTGGACCAGGGCGTTCCGGTGCGTCTTTCCGGTCAGGACAGCGTGCGTGGGACCTTCGTCCAGCGGCATTGTGATCTGATCGACCAGACCACGGACCGCCACTATACGCCTCTCTCGAATCTGCGTCCCGGACAGGCCCACTTCGAGGCGTTGGATTCGGCGCTCTCGGAGGAGGCGGTGCTGGGTTTCGAATACGGCTTCTCGCTGACGGATCCCAAAACGCTGACCCTTTGGGAGGCGCAGTTCGGCGATTTCGCCAATGGCGCCCAGGTCGTGATCGATCAGTTCATTTCGTCCGGCGAGCGCAAGTGGTTGCGCATGTCCGGTCTGGTGATGCTGCTGCCCCATGGCTACGAGGGACAGGGTCCAGAACACTCTTCCGCGCGTCTTGAGCGGTATCTGCAGCTTTGCGCCGAGGACAACCTGCAGGTGGCCAACTGCACCACGCCAGCGAATTATTTCCACATCCTACGTCGCCAGATCATGCGCGAGTTCCGCAAGCCACTGATCATGATGACCCCTAAGTCGCTCTTGCGGCACAAGAAGGCCGTGTCGAGCTTGGCCGACATGGCGGAGGGCTCCTCATTCCACCGCGTTCTTCGCGACGATGCCGAATATGGCCGCCACACCACCAGTCAACTGAAGTCGGAGGATAATATCCGGCGAGTCGTGCTGTGTTCGGGGAAGGTCTATTTCGACCTCCTCGACGAACGTGAAAAACGTGGCGTCGACGATGTCTATCTGATGAGGCTGGAGCAGTTCTACCCGTGGCCGGTTAAGTCTCTCAGCACCGAACTGGCCCGGTTCAAGAACGCTGAACTGGTCTGGTGCCAGGAAGAACCCAAAAATATGGGCGGCTGGACCTTCGTCGATCCGTGGCTCGAACTCACCCTCGCAAAACTGAATATCGCCGCCAAGCGCGCTCGCTACGTGGGCCGCCCGGCGTCTGCGTCAACGGCGGCGGGCCTGATGACCCGCCACGTCAAGGAATTGCAGACCTTCCTCGCGCTTGCGTTCGCCTGATACGAGAAAACGGCGTATTGGCCGTCCGGCGCCGATCGCGGTCCTCACCGTGGGTGGACGTGATCCCAAACCTGGAGCTTTCTAAGCCATGACCGACATCATGACCCCTGCCCTTGGCGAGTCGGTCACCGAAGCCACGGTGGCGCGCTGGGCCAAGAAAGCCGGCGACGCCGTCAAGCGTGATGAAGTTCTGCTCGAGCTGGAAACCGACAAGGTCAGCCTTGAGGTGGTGTCTCCCGAAGATGGGGTTCTGAGCGAAATCGACGCCGAGGAAGGCGCGACCGTGCTGCCGGGACAGAGGCTTGGCCGGGTGGGCGCGGGCTCCGGAGTCCAGCCGACATTGGCAGCGCCAGCCCCAGTCGTCGCCGCTCCGACTCCGGCCGCGGCGTCCACGCCCGCTCCGGCCAAAAGCCTGCCTCTGTCGCCGTCTGTTCAGCGGATCGTGACTGAAAACGATCTTGACCCCTCGACCATTGTGGGCGTTGGGAAGGATGGTCGGATTACCAAGGGCGACGCCTTGGCCGCCGCGCAAGTCAGGTTGGCGCCTACCCCGCTTCCAGCCCCGGTCGTGACGCCTGCGGTGGCGGCGCTTGCGCCTGGCATCCAACCGATTGCTCCGACCATCTCCAGGGCGCCGGCCGCCCGCGAGGAGCGGGTGCGGATGACCCGCCTCCGCCAGACGATCGCCCGGCGATTGAAAGAGGCGCAACAGACGGCCGCGATGCTGACCACCTTCAACGAGGTGGACATGACCGCCGTGATGGCTCTGCGTAATCAGTATAAAGACAGTTTCGAAAAGCGGCACGGCGTCAAGCTGGGTTTCATGGGCTTGTTTGTGAAGGCTTGCGTTGCGGCCCTGAAAGAGGTGCCCACCGTCAATGCTGAGATTGATGGCCAGGATCTGATCTACAAAAATCACTACGACATAGGCGTCGCGGTCGGCACCGACAGAGGTCTGGTCGTCCCGGTGGTGCGGGATGCCGACGCCATGACTCTGGCGCAAATCGAGGCCTCGATCGCCGCTCTGGGCAAGAAGGCCCGCGATGGCGCTCTGGCCATGGACGATCTCCAGGGTGGTACGTTCACCATCTCCAACGGCGGCGTCTACGGATCGCTGATGTCGACCCCGATCCTCAATGCTCCGCAGTCGGGCATCCTGGGCATGCACAAGATTCAAGACCGGCCGGTGGCGATGAACGGCCAGGTTGTGATCCGGCCGATGATGTATCTGGCGCTATCCTATGACCACCGGGTGGTGGACGGCCAGGGCGCCGTCACCTTCCTGGTCAAGGTCAAGGATAACATCGAGGACCCTCGACGACTGCTGCTTGAAATCTGACCGGATAAGACCGGGTCCCACGAGTAAGAGAACACTGTATGGCCGACTATGACCTGATCATCATCGGTGGCGGACCCGGCGGCTACAATGGCGCCATCCGCGCCGGCCAGCTTGGCCTGAAGGTAGCCTGCGTCGAGATGCGCCAGACGCTCGGCGGCACCTGTCTGAACGTCGGCTGCATTCCGTCGAAGTCGCTGCTTCATGCCTCCGAGATGTTCGAATTGGCGAACAAGGATTTCGCCGGTTTGGGAATCGACGTCACCCCGAAGCTCAATCTGCCGACCATGATGAAGCAGAAGATCGATTCGGTCGGCCAGCTGACTAAGGGGATCGAGTTCCTGTTCAAGAAGAACAAGGTCGATTGGCTCAAGGGGGCCGGTCGTCTGGCGGGACCAGGCAAGGTTGAGGTCACCGCCGCCGATGGGTCCAAGACCATCCTGGAGGCGAAATCGATCATCATCGCCTCGGGCTCGCGGCCATCGCCGCTAGCTGGGGTGGCCGTGGATCAACAACGTATCGTCGATTCGACCGGCGCTCTTGCGCTGAGCGAGGTTCCGGGGTCGATGATCGTGATCGGCGCTGGCGTCATTGGCCTGGAGTTGGGTTCGGTCTGGAGACGCTTGGGCGCCAAGGTCACCGTGGTGGAATTCCTGGACCGCATCACCCCAGGGCTCGACCAGGAGACGGCGAAAACCCTTCAGCGGTCGCTGACCCGCCAGGGCATGGCGTTCAAGCTCGGCGCGAAGGTAACCGAGGCGACGGCGCGGCCCGATGGCGTGGATCTGACGGTGGAGCCCGTCGCGGGCGGCGCGTCCGAATCCTTAAGCGCCGACTATGTGCTGCTGGCGATTGGCCGACAGCCCGTTACGGACCATCTGGGTCTCGAGACGGTGGGGATCGTTCCCGACAAGCGCGGTTTCATCGAGACCGACCATTTCGCGACCAGCGCGCCAAGCGTCTATGCCGTTGGCGACGTTACCCATGGCCTGATGCTGGCCCATAAGGCCGAGGACGAAGCGGTTGCCTGCGTGGAGATCATCGCCGGAAGAGCCGGCCACGTGAACTACGACGTGATCCCCAACGTCATCTACACCTATCCGGAAGTGGCCTGCGTGGGAAAGACCGAGGAGGAGCTCAAGGTCGAAGGGGTGGCCTATAAGGTGGGTAAATTCGCCTTCACGGCCAACTCGCGCGCCAAGGTCAATCATGAGGCGGAGGGTTTCGTAAAGGTGTTGGCGGACGCCGCCACCGACCGGATTCTCGGCGTCCATATGATCGGTCCCGATGTTAGCGAGATGATTGGCGAATATTGCGTGGCGATGGAGTTCTCGGCGGCTTCCGAAGACGTTGCTCGGACCTGTCACCCTCATCCCACCCGCTCCGAGGCGCTGCGGCAGGCGGCCATGGGGGTCGAAGGCTGGACGATGCAGTCCTGATCAAACCATCAGGGCCGGGGATGAGCTTCCGAGTAGGCCCTGAGCAGACCAGCGGCGTCGACGGCCGTGTATCTTTGAGTTGTCGAGAGGGAGGCGTGACCCAGGAGTTCCTGGATCGACCGCAAGTCCGCCCCGGCGCCCAGTAGATGCGTGGCGAAGGCGTGACGAAGGGCGTGGGGCGTCGCCCGTTCGGAGAGCCCCAGACGGGCGCGTAGGCCCTGTACCAGACCTTGTACTTGGCGGGGACCTAGCGGACCGCCCCGATTGGCTCGGAATAAGGCGTCATCGGGTTCCAACGGAAAGGGCAGGAGACCCAGATAGATGTCGATTGACTCGCGAACCCTGGGCAGAACCGGCGCCAGGCGCGTCTTGCCGCCCTTGCCGATGATCCGCAGAGAGTCAGGCGCCGGCGCGTCGCGGCGTTGTAGACTGAGAGCCTCGGAAATTCGCAGGCCGCATCCCCAGAGCAGGGTCAGGATCGCTTGGTCCCGGGCACGGACCCAGGGCGGGCCTTGGGCGTCGTCGCCCGCCTCGCGAATCAAGCCGATGGCTTGATCTTCGGAGACTGGGCGGGGGGCGCCGGGTCTGACTCGTGGCCCTCGCAATACCTGTACGGCGCTATTGGGCGTCGCCAGCCGGCGATCCAGAAAGCGATGAAATGAGCGGATGGCCGAAAGAGCCTGGGAAAGCGAGCGCGCGGCCAGCACGTGGTCGCCGCCCCTGCGACTGGCCAGATAGGCCCGCAGATCGGCGGTGCTGATCGTCGCCAGGTCGGCGAGTGTGACGGAGTCGCCCTTGTGGCGTTGCAGGAAGTCCAGGTAGGCCGCGACGCAGCCCTTATACGCCTCCAGGGTTCGTGGACTGACACGCCGCTCCTTGGCCAGGTAGTCCAGCCACGCATTCAAGGCCTCCCCGGCGGTCAGGGTGTCGGCCATCGCTGGGCCGTATGCTCGACGATTCGGCCGAGGAAAGTGACGAGTTCGGCCCCCATCTCGGGTGTAAAGGCCTCCGAGTCGAACGATCCAAACGCCATGACGCCCGCGCGCGTGGTGTCCCAAAGGGCCAGCCGGGTCAGGGCCACGCTCTGTATTTGCGGCGCGTGTATGCCAAAAAGACCCGCGGCTGTCGGGATGCACCCCATGCGCGCCGTATTGCCGTCGCCCAGGAGCAGATCACTTTGGCCCTCCACCAGGGTCAGCCAGCCAGCCGGCGTTCCATCGCCCTCAAGCGCGAGGGAGCCCATGACGAGGCCGAATCGCTGGCGGGCCAGTTCATCGACACGGAGGGCAAGGTCGGCCAAGCTGTTGGCCTGCAAGACATCGGTTACGGCCGCGTGTGTCTGAGTCTGGGCCGCATAGTTCGCCCGCGCCATGGTCTCCAGACGCATGCGCTCACTGGATTCGCGCTGGTGGGCCGCACTCACTCGGGATAGGGCGACCGGCCCGAAATCAACGATGTTGGCGGCGTCCAGTCGCAGGCCAAGGTTGGCGAGGAGTTGCGGATCGTCCCGCAGCCAGCCTGAATTTTCGAGTAGAACATCGCGAACCGTCTCGCGATCAGCCCGCCTGGGCGAGGAAATCATCCCGTCCGCTTCAATCAAATCCATTGACATGACCTCTTCGTTCCCCGCTTTCCAAGCCTCGCCGAGGCGAGCGTGCGCAACACCCGACCATCGACTTCGAGCGGTTAACGCTGGGTTGCGGCCAGACGCGGAAAGCGCGACCTACGACAAATGGATGCGCATGAGGATTCTAAGGTCGGACGCGTCGTTCAGGTGTTGCTGCCGCTGAGACTGCCCGAAGGGTTCGACTATGCGGAGCCCGAGGGCATGGACTTGGCGCCCGGCGACATGGTGGCGGTGCCCTTGGGGCCGAGGATTCTTCGTGGAGTCGTGGAGTCGGTACGGGACGGTGTGGGCGCAAACCGCCTGCTCAAGCCGGTGACTTCGCGTTTAGATGAGCCCCGGTTGCCGAAGGGGACACTCGCGTTCGTGCGTTGGGCCGCGAGATACGCGGTCGATTCGCCCGGCGCGCCGTTGGCCATCGCCCTGCGCGGACTGAACGCTCCGCGTCCCAGACTTGAGCGCAAGGTCGTGGCGACCGGCAGAAGACCGGCGCGTTCGACACCCAGCCGGGGTCGGGTGTTGGATGCGGCGTCGGTTCCATTGGGTCGATCGGAGTTAGCCAGGGTGGCCGTCGTTTCGGACGGCGTCATCAAGGCCCTGCTGGAGCAGGGGTGTCTATGTGTTGTCGAGACGGAGCGGCGTTCGCCCTTCGCCGCGCCCGACCCGGGCCTGCCAGGTTCGATCCTGAACACCAGCCAGGCCGCAGCCGTGGCGGCACTGGGCCATACCATTGGAGAGGGCCGATTTACGGTGACTCTGCTGGACGGCGTGACCGGCTCCGGAAAAACAGAAGTTTATCTTGAGGCCGCGGCTTTGGCGCTAAAAGCTGATCCCAGCGCGCAGGTTCTGGTACTGTTGCCGGAGATCGCGCTCACCCAGGCGGTGATTGATCGCTTCGCGTCGCGATTCGGCGGCGCGCCCGCCGAGTGGCATTCCGGGGTGTCTCCGACCCGGCGCCGGGAGACCTGGGAAGCGGTGGCGACGGGCGAGGCGCGCATCGTGGTCGGCGCGCGGTCGGCTCTGTTTCTGCCGTTCGGCCGCCTTGGGCTGATCATTGCCGACGAGGAACACGACGGCTCCTACAAACAGGAAGAAGGGTTCATCTACCAAGCCCGAGATCTTGCCGTGGCCCGGGCCAAGATCGAGGACTGCCCGGCCGTTCTGGCATCGGCCACGCCGTCCCTTGAGACACTGTACAACGCGCAGACAGGGCGCTATCGCTGGCTCCGGCTCGGAGACCGGCATGGAGCGGCCCGGATGCCGTCCATCGAACTGGTGGATCTTCGCGAGTCTCCCCCCGAGGCTGGACAGTGGTTGTCGCCGCGGCTCACCGCGGCGATGGCTCAGACACTGGAGCAGGGTGAGCAGTCGCTCTTGTTTCTCAATCGGCGCGGCTACGCCCCGCTGGTTCTTTGCCGCGCCTGCGGTGAGCGGATGAGGGCGCCCGACAGCGATTCCTGGCTGGTCGAGCATCGCTATACCGGCCGCTTGGTCTGTCATCTCACCGGCTACTCCATGGTCAAACCGGCCTACTGCCCGCATTGCGGGGCCAGAGACAGCCTGATTTCCATCGGCCCCGGCGTCGAACGCGTGGAGGAGGAGGCCCGGTCGCGGTTTCCACAAGCACGCTTGGCGGTGTTTTCATCAGATACGGTTACCGACGCGGCCGCCGCGAGGGCGATGATCGAGGCCATGGCACGGGGCGAGTTCGATATCATGGTGGCTACCCAGGCGGCGGCCAAGGGACACAATTTTCCTGTCTTGACCCTGGTCGGCGTGGTCGATGGCGACCTTGGCCTGAGAGGCGGCGATCTCAGGGCCGCTGAACGCACCTACCAACTCCTGACCCAGGTGTCCGGGCGGGCGGGCCGACAGGAACGCCCTGGTCGGGCGCTCATCCAGACCTGGGCGCCGGACCATGCGGTGATGCGGGCCATCGCCGCTGGGGACCGGGACGGCTTCATGGCTATTGAGCTCGCCGAGCGGGAGGCTGTCGGCCTGCCGCCGTTCGGGCGCCTGGCCGCTCTGATCCTTTCCGGGCCAGATCCGACGGCGTTGGACGCCTTCGCCCGCGTACTGGCCGCCGCCGCGCCCAACGGGGAGGGCGTGATCATCTATGGGCCGGCCGACGCGCCCCTGGCCCTGGTCCGCGGCCTGCGACGCAAGCGATTTCTCGTGCGATCGGATCGGTCGGTCGATCTTCAGTCTTTTTTAGCTGCGTGGCGCGCGAGGGTGAAGATCCCGTCGCGCATCAGGCTGACCATCGACGTCGATCCCTACAGCTTTCTGTAACAATCATTGCATGAGCACCCGCTACAAAGGTTGATCCCAATGGTCCGGGCCGACCATAAGGGGTGATGTCTCATTTTCTGACCGGGGAAGCCTTCGCCTCTTTCGCGGCGCTCACCTTTCTTGAGGTGGTTCTAGGCATCGACAATATCGTTTTCCTGGCGGTGGCGATCCAGCGGTTGCCCCTAGAGAAACGTCCGATGGGGCGGCGCATAGGCCTTTCCCTAGCGATGCTGCTTAGAATTCTGATGCTTGTCAGCCTCGTCTGGGCGTCGAGCCTCGATATGCACCTTGTTCGGGTCATGGGACGTGTGTTCACTATCAAGGACATCGTCCTGATCGCCGGAGGCCTGTTCCTGCTGGCCAAAGGAACCGGAGAGATTCACGAAGCCATGGACGGGGCCACTGGCGGAGGGGCGTCGGAGCCCACGCCGGAGACCCCCCAGTGGTCCAGCATGCCGGCCGTGGTGTTTCAGATCGGCCTGATCAATATCGTCTTTTCGCTGGATAGCGTGATCACGGCGGTGGGTATGACCAATGATCTTCCGATCATGATCGCCGCCGTCGTCGCCTCGACCCTGGTGATGCTGTTCGCCGCCGAACCAGTGGAGCGGCTTATCCACCAGCGACCGACCACGAAGATGCTGGCGCTGTCCTTCATCCTGCTTATCGGCGTGGCCCTGATCGCCGACGGGCTCGGGTTCCATATTCCCCGCGCCTACATCTATTTCGCGATCGCGTTTTCTCTCTTTGTTGAGATTCTGAACTCGACATCCCAAAAACGCCGAAGCCGCAAACGACCTGGAGCCTGAGAAATGGTCGGCATTGCCGCGACGGATCGCCGCATTTTTGGGCGCCGCCAAGTGACACCCATTCGCCTAGTCAGCCCGGAAAGTCCAACAGACAACGGACGATATTACGGAACCGTAAGACTTTGGATTGCGCTCGACAAAAAGGCGAACGTGCGAAAACGCACTAACCGTGCCATGGAAACTGAAATCGGAGGAGCTATACATAACAATTTCAGGCAAAATAGATCGTAGTTCAGTCAATCTAAGTGATGGATCAGTGAGAATACGCTAGAAATCCCGACGGGAAGGCCAAAAATGGCGGCAAATGTCCGCTGCCGTATCTTGATCGAGACTCTGAGATCACACCGCGTTCGTGTGTGAGAGCGACGATGAATGAAGCGTTTTCACAAAAAAGCGACTCGATCAGCGCATAAACACTCTTTTCATATGGCTGTGCGACGGTTACCCCTAAGGCGTGATCCGCGGGGGAGAATTTTTTAAGATGAGAAAACGCATCCGAGCCATCCTGGGTTCCATCGGCGCCTCGTTTTTGCTTTGCCTCAGCCCCATGGGCGCGTCGGCCGAATCCTATTGGCAGTGCGTTCCGTTCGCGCGCCTGATGTCCGGCATTCAGATTTTCGGAGACGCCCATACCTGGTGGCAGCAAGCCGCCGGTCACTATCAGACGGGCTTCACTCCAAAAGCTGGCGCGGTACTGTGTTTCAAACCGACAGGCCGCATGCGGCTTGGTCACGTAGCCGTGGTCAGCCAGGTTCTGACCGACCGCATAATTCAGATCACCCACGCCAATTGGTCTATCATCGAAGGCGCACGGGGGCAGGTTGAGCAAAATGTCACGGTGATAGATGTCTCGCCGGCCGGCGACTGGAGCGAAGTTAAGGTCTGGTACGACCCGTCACGCGGATTGGGGTCATCAACCTATCCAACCTATGGCTTCATCTACCAGGACGACGCCGCGACCCGGTTCGCCGTGGCGCAGAACGTCGCGGTGGAGATGGCGCAGAATGCCGCCAATCAGGTTGCCGCCGCCGTGCGGCCAGGGGCGTCTGCTATGCAGATGTTGGGCCAGGTCGCCGACTCCACCGATCGGATCGCGGCTCTGATTCAGTTGGCGACCGGCCAGTCGACGGCCGACAAGAAGTAGCGTCGAGTCTCCCGGCATCTGGGCTTGAACGTCCATGGGCGACAGCCTAGCTGATCCCCCCATGGACGCGGTGGACAATATATCGTTCCGTAAGAGTTCTATGATGCTTCCTGGCCGTGGGTCGGGGGCACTGGCGTTCCTCGACTTTGGTTCGCCATCTCGACCGGTCGATTTAGTGTTCCTGCACGCGAATGGCTTCAACGCTGGGACCTACCGATCGATCCTCACGCCGCTGGCGGCGAACTACCGAATCCTCGCGATCGACCAGCGCGGTCATGGGGAGACCAGCCTGGAGACGGACCTGAAGGGCCGCCGAGACTGGTTTGACCTACGGGATGATCTACTGGCCTTCCTGGCGGCGCTTGATCTCAGGCATGTCGTCCTCTCGGGCCACTCCATGGGCGCCACCACCAGCTTGCTCGCCGCGGCGACCGAGCCTACGTGCTGCCGGCGGCTGGTGCTGTTCGATCCGGTCATTCTGCCCCCTGGTCAGGACGCGGTCCTCCAAGATTCACGCCTTGAACAGGCCGCGGGCCGACGCAGAGCGGTCTTTCCGAACCGCGCCGAGGCGATCAAGTCTTACACAGGGCGAGGCGCCTTTCGGACCTGGCCAGACGGAATTCTACATGACTATGTCGCGGCGGGCTTTCACGACTTGCCGAGCGGGGAGGTCATGCTCGCCTGCGCCCCCGCGTGGGAGGCTTCCGGCTACGTGGCCCACGGACATGATCCCTGGGTCGCGCTGCGCTTGGCCCAATGCCCGATCGATATCCTGCGCGCCGAGACGGCTTCGACGTTCCATATCGGCGAAGCCAGCACCCTGGCGGGCGACAGGACCCAAATCACCACCGTGCCGGGCTCGACTCATTTTCTGCCAATGGAACGATCTGATCTGATCCGGACCGTGCTGGCGGAAGCCATCTCGGGTAAGTCCGCGAGCGACGTTACAGCGCCAATCCAGGCGTGACACGACCGCGGAGACGAGCCTGATCGCCGGCGGTGATCGGTATGATTTTTCTGGTCTCAAGATTCAAAGCGATGGCGATCGCCTCAGCAGTGGCCCAGGGCCTGCCGGACTCCGGGTCCAGCACCCAGTGGACCAGACGCTGAGTGCGATCTCCAACCGCGGCGAGGCCTGAACGGATGACGAACCGATCGCCAGCCCGGGGCCAAGCGTGGTAGGCCACTCTGTACTCAACAACCGCGCCACCGATCCGAGCTCCGGATTCCGAGGGCGGGACCGCGCCCACTTCCCGAAGCGCCATGCCGAGGGTGGGGACTCCGTCAGATACGCGGCCCATGAAAACATCGGGTCGCATGCGGCCGAAGATATCGCAGTCGACCGCACCGACGGCGCCGGCGCCGATGCGGATCAGTTTCATGCGATCGGCTTCCTCGAGCGAGGCGACAGATACGGCTGGATTCAGATCAAGGCTTCGGGGCGACGCTTTGTCAGGTACGTTCATGCGATAGCGCCCGGCCCGCCGCAGCGTTTCGGCTGACCAGGGAAATGGGCGGCCCTCCCGAGCGGTGGCGTGCGCCACCACGCACTGAAAGCTGGCGGCGAGCTCACCTGTGATCGAATGAACCAGAAGCTGAAGGAAGCGCGCATGACTCTCCCGCATTTCGAGAACGCCGGCGACCATATGGAGAGGCGTTCGACTCCGGGCCTCCTTCAGGAAGCGGATATGGTGATCGATCGGGAGCATGGTGGCGGTAGCCTGTTCGCGAAACGCGCTGTCCAAGCCGAGCACGCCGGCCAATTCGACCAGCCCTTCCATCGCCCGCGCGA
Source organism: Caulobacterales bacterium (assembly GCA_038227865.1). Taxonomy (GTDB): domain Bacteria; phylum Pseudomonadota; class Alphaproteobacteria; order Caulobacterales; family Caulobacteraceae; genus Acaudatibacter. The sequence goes on along the minus strand of JBBRPO010000009.1, from coordinate 67,178 downwards.
CATAGAAGCGCACGTTCAGGTGGCCCATATCATCGCATTCCCAGGTGTTCACTCCGCCGCGCCAGACCTCAAGGCCGCCAAGATCGTTCATTGGGCAAATCCTCGATCCGAACTAACGTTCATGGCGTGTCTACGAAGCGTTCAGGTTCCGAAGCTAGACACGGACCCGCTACCAGGGGCTTTTCGCGGTCAACGCCGCCTCCATATCGCAACGCTTCGGTTTATCGGCCACCTTGGCTGTCCGCAGCGCCGCCATCTCGGCCCTAGCGGCATCGAGATCTGCTCGGAACACCGGATCGCCATGCAAAGCCGCCACCAGGGATGACCCGGCGGTCCGGGCTTCGGTGACGGCGCTAGCGCTATGGACGCCGCAGATGGCGCGGCTCTCGCCGTAAGCCCGCGCGCGGGTGAGGATTGGGCCGGCCCGGTCGGGGACCAGTTCCGCGAGGATCAGGCCCGCGGTCCAGGCGAAGGTTGCATGTCCTGAAGGATAGTCCCAACTCTTGGCCAAATCATCAGACCGGTCGACGCAAATCTCACCGGGGTCCCGCAGATAGGGTCGCGGCCTCTTATAGGCGTCTTTGGGAATGCCGTAGGCCGAGACCATGTCCGGGACGACCTTGCGCAACATCAGGGCCAGCGCCGGCGCGTCTTTCTCGTCGAGGTTGACGCCAGTCGCGCAACTGAAATCCCGCAGGAGATCCGCGATTGATATCCTTGCGTCACTGGTCGCCATCGCCCAGCGCGGGGAGTCCTTCAATGCCCTGGTTGCCTTAAAGATGGCTCGGTCCGCCAGGTCGCGCGGCGATCCGACCTCCGGCGCGGCTGGAAGAATCGAGAGGGTTTCGGGTTCACGCCCCTTGAGGTATCCGCCCCATGGGGTCTGAGCGGTCGACCCGCAGGCAATCGCCATGGCCAAGGACGCGCCAAAAATCGCAGTCTTCGCGCGCATCACAACTCCCGGGCGCCCAGAGCCTGAAGGATGATAGGCCGCCGTTTCAGTTGTTTGCAAATAGCCTCGCGAACCGGCGCTTTTCACGGCTTTTCCAACCTCCCCGATGATAGGCGTCGGATCCGATCAACGGGATGACCGTGGTTGCCTCGGCGAACACCATCTGCTCCCAAGCCACATCTACCTTGCCCCAGGAGCAGGCCTCCTTGAGCGTCGACGATGAACAAGCGCCGTCTCGCACATCGGCGACGGTGATCTGGATCGCATATTTGTGCATTTCAGCTTCGACGCCGAGGATTTCCGCGCAGACGACGGTATCCTGAGCGAAGTTCTTTGGCACGCCGCCCCCGACCATGAACAGGCCAGTGGTGCCAGCCGCGATCTTGATATCCGTCAGTTCCCGGAAGTCGGCCACGGAGTCGATGGTTACGTAGGGTTGCTTCGCCTTGATCCGTTCCACTTGGTGCTTGACCAGCCCAAACCCGGCGGAGCTGTCGGTGAAGGCGGGGCAGAAAATCGGGCAACCTTCCTCATAGGCGGTCTGGATCAGGCTTCCCGCCTTCTTGGCATTGCCTGCGGCCAGCCACCGGCCAATCTCGTGAATGAACTCCCGGGAAGAATAGGGGCGGGGCTGCAGGGCGTCGGTGATCTCCTTGATGGCGTGATCACACGCCTGAAGTTCTTCCTCGTCGATATAGGTGTCGTAAATCCGGTCGATATAGAGCGCGCGCAGATCGCGATCATCGGCGGCGCCCTGGGCCTGATAGTGCTTGAAGCCGAGGGCCTCGAAGAAATCCATGTCAATGATCGAGGCGCCGGTGGCGACCACCACGTCGGCCATGCCGTATTTGAGCATGTCCCGGTAGACATGCATGCACCCGCCAGCGCTCGTGGAGCCCGCCAGGGTTATCCAGACCGAGCAGGACGAATCCTCTATGGCCATCGACAGAATGTCGGCGGCGCGCGCTGTGTCGCGGGAGGTGAAACTCATCTTGCGCATTGCATCGATCACCGGTCGAGCGTCATAGGCGGTGATGTCGACATGCTCGACCACCCGAGAAAGAAGTTCAGCCTTCGTATTCGGCGTAGGGGCGTTCATGGCTCGGGTTCCAGCGGGGACAGGGAAAGGCGCCCTCCGGGATCGGGCTCGCCGGGGAGGACGCGAATGAGGATGTGTTGCGGCCTAGCCTATCTGCGGCGACGCTTCTTGCCCTTGGCGCGCGGCAGTTTGATGACAGCGCCGGTTTCGCCCTTCGGGCTCGACCGCGGAGCGAGACCGAACATCGACGCCATCGGCGCATCCCGAACCGCGACGGTCTCCACATCGCCAAAGCCGTTGAAGCGCGTGGCCATGGCGACGCCGTAGGCGCCCAACATGCCGATCTCGATGTGATCACCTTCGCGTACGTCTTCCGGCAGCCAGAATGGACCGGGCATGACGTCGATGGAATCACAGGTCGGACCGAAGAACTGAAACGGCCGCAGCGGCGCGTCTGCGGCGCATCCGCCACGGACCAGCTTGACCGGGAACGGCCATTTGGAGTGGGCGGCGTCGAACAGCGAGCCATAGGCGCCGTCATTCAGATAGAGGGCGTCGCCCTTGCGCAGTTCCACGCGGGTGAGGAGCGATGTGCTTTCCGCCACCAGCGCCCGGCCCGGTTCGCACCAGAGCTCCGTGGTTTCGTGCACCATCATTTCAGCGAAACCCCGATCGATGGCCGCGACATATTCAGTCAGGTTCGGCGGAATCATGCCGGGATAGACCGACGGAAACCCGCCTCCGACATCCACCAAATCGGCGAACACGGCCGCGCGCACCAGAGCCCGGGAGGCCTGCGCCATGGCCGCCTGGAAAGCGGACGGGCGCATGCACTGGCTGCCGACATGGAATGAGACGCCCATGAGTTCGCTTGTGGCTTGGCGCGTAGCCCGCAAAAGGTCCGGCGCTTCGAAGGCCGATACCCCAAATTTGCCGTTGAGTGCATAAGCCGCCCCGGGGGCTTCCACCGCCAGACGCACGATAAGATTCAAATCCCGGGCGTCGCCCGTAGCTTCGCGGATCTTCGCCAGTTCATGATGACTGTCGAGCGCAAAGGTCCTGATTCCGTGATCGAAATATGCCGAGGCGATCGCCGCACGGCTTTTCACCGGATGCATGAACGCCATCCGAGACCCAGGCGCATTGGCGCCCACGCGCTCGATCTCCGAGATTGAGGCCACGTCGAAGCAATTTACACCGTTGGCCGCCAGTTCACGGATAACCCACGGTTCTGGGTTGGCCTTCACCGCGTAGAAAACGTCGCCGGCGAAATTCTTCCTGAACCAGCGCGCCGCTACGGCCAGGGTGTCCGGCCGCGCGAAGGCGACAGGACGTTCCGGCGACCGCTCACGGACCAGGTCCAGGGGTGTATGGTACGTGTGCAATTCACGTAGCCCCCTGCAGATTGTTGAACCCAGGCCGGCGTTAGCAGCGCTTTTGAGGACAACGGGTCCGCCGGAGAGCGCGCACTTAGTTATGATGGGAGGTAATGTAAAGAATAAAACGACCAATGGTCGATAAAGCAATGGGCTGGACCGTCGGAGCCCCGCCGTGGCATGAACCGTCATCGACGACAGTTGGTCCGCGCGGCCCGCGCAAGCCTCAAGGAACGCTGATGACGTTTCCAACCGCCGTGATATCCGTGCGGAACGTCTCCAAGCGTTTCGGCGCCACCATCGCGCTCGACGCTGTCTCACTCGAAGTGGGCCGAGGCGAAATGATAGCCCTGATTGGACCATCCGGTTCGGGCAAGTCCACGCTGCTGCGCACCTTGGCTGGACTAGCGACGATCGACGGCGGCGACGGTACTGTCACGATATTTGGCGAACGGCTCCAGGAGCAGGGCCGTCTGATGGACGGCTTTCGTCGAGCGCGGCGCCGGATTGGATTCATCTTTCAGCAATTCAATCTGGTAGGCCGGCTATCGCTTTTCACGAACGTTGCGTTGGGTTCATTGGGCCGGATCGGGTTCTGGCGCGGCCTTCTTGGTCGTTGGCCGATTGAGGTTCGGACCGCGACGATGGCGGCCCTCGTCAGGGTGGGCGTCGCCGATCGTGCCGGTCAGAGGGCCAATACGCTTTCAGGGGGACAGCAGCAGCGCGGCGCGATCGCGCGAACGTTGGTACAGCAGGCCGAGGTTGTCCTGGCGGATGAACCGGTCGCTTCGCTCGATCCAGTTTCGGCTCGAAACGTTATGGACATCCTGAGGGATCTGAATCGAGTCGACGGCATGACCGTCTTGGTCACGCTCCACCAAGTCGACTATGCACTACGCTATTGTGATCGTGTGGTGGCGCTGAAGGAAGGTTGTATCGTCTACGACGGACCCACCTCCGGTCTTCGCCAGGACGCGTTGGTGAATATATACGGCCCTGAATTTCAGGACACATTTTGGGAGGAAGCGCCGATATGATCACGCGCTGGCAAGTGGCTGCTCTCGGACTTTGCGTCTTGAGCCTTTCCGCCTGTGGCAAGCCGCGACCGACGCCGGACTCGCGGCCGCCAGCCGAGGTGCGATTCTCGGTGCTTTCGACGGAATCCACCCAAGCCATGTCCGCCTACTGGCGACCGATCCTCGCCGATATGCAGGCGCAAACCGGCCTGAAGATCACGCCGTTCTATTCGAACAACTACACGCTATTGGTCGAGGCGATGCGGTTCAAGAAGACTGATGCGGGATGGTTTTCCAATCAGTCGGGACTAGAGGCGGTTCGCAGAGGTGGCGGGGAGGTGTTCGCCCGGACCTTCAATCCATCGGGCGTTGATGGCTACACCTCGGTGCTAATCGTCAACGCCAAGAGCAAAATTACGCTCGAAAAGGTTTTGAAGTGTGACAAATCGCTTACGTTCGGCCTGGGAGACGTGCTCTCGACGTCCGGCACCCTCGCGCCGATGACATATCTGTTCGCACCAAAAAACATCAAACCCGCCGCTTGTTTCAAACAGGTGCGCAGCGGTTCAAGCCATCAGACGAATCTGGTGGCCGTGGCCAACGGTCAATTGGACGTCGCCACCAATAACAGTACATCCTTAGTGCTAAATCAGCAAAATGGGGGCCATGACACCGAACGGGTCAATATTATATGGCGTTCTCCTATTCTTCCTGAAGATCCCATCGTATGGCGCAAGGATCTAGACCCAGACGTCAAGGAAAAGCTTCGCCAGTTTTTCCTCACCTATGGCCAGGGTGATGGCCCCGACGCAGTCAAGCAACGTGGCTACATGGCGAAGGTACATGTTGGTGGTTTCAAACCGGCCGATGACAGTCACCTGCTTCCCGTAAGGGAAATGGAGGCCACCGAGCACTGGATCGAAGCCAAAGACAGCGGCGACAAAGCCAAAATCGCTCAGACCAAGAGCGATCTCGATACGATCCATGACCAGAGGGTCGCGCTTGAGGCGCGTACCCGAGCGGCTGCCGCGGCGCAGTAGGAGATGGCGCTGGCCCCAGAGACGATCCCGCGACCGCCTGAGCAGAGCCTTGCTCAGCGTACCTTCGACATCTTGATCTGGGGAGGGCTCGCTCTGCTTCTGATCTTTGGTGCTCGAAGTGTCGAAATCGGAAGAATGGGCGAATTGTTTTCTGGCGGTCAGAACATGCGCCAGCTTGGGATAGAGTTCGTGCGCCCGAATTTCGGCGAGTACCGCCTCTACATCACGGATATGTGGCTAACGGTGCAGATGGCGCTCTGGGGCACCGCGCTGGCGTTGCTCATCGCGATTCCACTCGGACTGGCCGGCGCGCGCAACCTGGCGCCAATCTGGGTTCAGCAGCCTGTCCGGCGGTTGCTTGATGTTCTGCGTTCGGTGCCGGATTTGGTGATCGGGGCGATTTTCGTCGCCGCCGTCGGTCTCGGTCCGTTCGCGGGCGTGATGGCCTTGGCGGTCAATACTGGTGGTGTGCTGGGCAAACTGTTCTCCGAAGCCGTCGAAGCGATCGATCGCGCGCCGGTGGAAGGGGTCCGAGCAACCGGTGCTGCGCCCCTCCATGAAATCGTTTGGGGCGTACTGCCGCAGGTCGCGCCGCTCTGGACCAGCTACGCCCTGTACCGGTTCGAATCCAATGCCCGGTCGGCTACGGTGCTCAGCCTGATTGGGGCCGGTGGGATCGGTCAGCCGCTGTTCGATTCAATCAACAGCTTCGCGTTCGGACAGACGAGCGCCATCGTCATCGTCATCGTCATAGCCGTGTCTGGAATCGATCTTCTGTCCCAGGTGATCCGAGGCAGACTACTTTAGGAGGGCGCCGTCGTCGGCCGTGGCCCTCGCCTCAGTCGCGCCAGACGGCGCAATCGCCGCCAGAACCGGCTTTTCTCGGGCTCCGGATAGGGTTGGAGCAGCCGAAGGAACTCCTCCGCGCAGGCGCGCCAGGAGTAGCGTTCGGCGACCGACCGCACATGATACCGATTGAGCTTGAGCGCCTCCAGACAAGCCTCTTTCAATCCACCATCGCGCCCTGGTGCAAGCACGCCCGCGCCCGTGGCAGGTATGATGTCGATCGGACCCGGCGCCGAAAATGCGGCCACGGGCGTCCCGGCGCCCCAGGCTTCGAGGATGACCAGGCCGAACGTGTCCGTCAGCGACGGAAATACAAAAACATCCGAGCAGGCGTAGTACGCGGCCAGTTCGGCGTTGAATTTCGCACCGGCGAATTTAACGGCGGGGTATCGCGCCGCCAGTTCCGCCCGCTGCGGCCCGTCTCCCACAACGACCTTGGTGCCGGGCAAGTCGAGCTTGACGAAGGCTTCGATGTTCTTCTCGACCGCTATGCGGCCGACGTTCAACCAGATTGGCCGCGTCAAGCCTTCAAATATGTCTGGCTCACCGATGATCCGGGGATGGAACATGTCGGTGTCCAGGCCCTTTGACCAAAGCGAGATATTGCGAAAGCCGTGAGCATCGAGTTCATCGCGCATGGTTGGAGTGGCCACCATCAGCCGGCCGGAGGGGCGGTGAAACCAACGCATGTAGGCATAGCCCGCCGCGAGGGGAACGGGCAGGCGAGCCGACACATACTCAGGGAACCGGGTATGATAGCTGGTAGTGAAGGGAAGTTTCCATTCCAGACAAATTCGCCGAGCTGCGAGGCCGATAGGACCTTCCGTTGCGATGTGAATGGCCTCTGGTTCGAAAGCCTTGAAGCGTTCCTGGACCTTTTCGTAGGCGCCCACGGCCAGTCGAATTTCTGGATAAGTCGGCAGCGGCACCGTGGCGAACTGGTCCGGGGTGATGACCTCGACCTGTTCGTCCATCTGCCTCAACTCGGCCACAACGCGGGTTAGGGTGCGAACCACACCGTTCACCTGAGGCTCCCAGGCATCGGTGGCTAAGAGAATGCGCATCAGGCGGTCGAAGGTTCCATTGTGGGCCGGTGCGTGTCTTCGACGCGCCGTGATCTATCTATCATGGACCAGGAACGCAAATCCGCCCAATGGAGGATTTCGAGGCGCCCGTCACGGTGCTCGACCAGCGCGGTGCAACTTTCCACCCAATCGCCATCGTTGATGTAAAGTACTCCGTCGATCTCGCGCATTTCGGCTTTGTGGATATGGCCACAAATGACCCCGTTCACATTGCGCCGCCTAGCCTCGATAGCGACTGAATTTTCGAACCTATCGATGAATTTCAGGGCGTTCTTCACCTTGGACTTCAGGAAGGCCGACAGGCTCCAATAGCCGAAACCCAACTGGCGCCGCAGACGGTTCAGCGCCGTATTCAACGTCAGCAGTGTTCGATAGGCAAGGTCGCCTGTGAAGCCAACCCAAGCGGCGTGTCTCATCACGGCGTCGAATTCGTCACCGTGCACCACAAGAAATCGACGACCGTCGGCGGTCTGATGCAAGGCGTCGCGCGCCACGGTAACCCCGCCAAAATGCACGCCACAGAAATCCCGCACCCTGTCGTCGTGGTTTCCCGGAATGTAGGTCACCACTACCCCTTTGCGGGCGAGGCGGAGGATCTTCTGCACGACATCGTTGTGAGTTTGAGGCCAGTGCCATCCCCTCTTCATTTTCCAACCATCGACTATGTCGCCGACAAGATAGAGGCGCTCGCACGTCATGTGACGCATAAAGTCCAGCAGCAATTCGGCTTGACAGCCGCGCGTACCCAGATGGACATCGGAGATGAATACGCTCCGATAGTGGGTGGAATCCGGCAGATCGTCCATGTCACTTCCCGCGCGCTCTTCGGATAAAAAGGAGCTAAGCTGATTGCTTTTCGGTTTTGTGAATGTGTATCAAACCGTCGCGTTCTGGGACGACGTGCATGGGTCGACCAAAGTCAGGTCGGTCGAAGGTGGAGGGGGCGGGTTGCGTAGCCGCAAGCCCTTAAAGAAAAGTTTCAGCGCCTCCCAATGAATTGCAACAACTACCCCAAGCGTAAGAAAGGGATAAGCGAACAGGATCGCCAGCAGCGTCCGATCGGTGAGCTCACGCTTTTGGCCAGTGAAGGCGGCGAAGATCAATGAGGCGCCCGCGGAATCGCTTCCGTTGACTACAGTAGCGATCGTCTCACTAGGGATGGTCAGCTTGAAGTCGTAGCGCATGTTCATGTCCATGAACGGAGATACATAAAATACTTTGGCAAATGACTGTTTAATCGTTCCTTCGGTAATTTCATTTGCTGGAATGAGATATGTATGTCTCTGCCCAAAAGTATTGTTGACTTCATAGATAATTGCCATAAGATTCTTATCGACGTGAAAACAATAATATATACTTAAAGGATTGAAAACGTACCCGAATAATCGGGGCATGCACAGCAGTGCGACCCGACCGCCCTGGACGACGAGTCCGGCCCTGTCGAGAATTCTATCGACGTATGCGGGTAGCGATCCGCCCGCGCCGTCGCCGTGGTCGGCGTCGTGAAAACTGAAAGCATTGAACCCGTTGTAAGAAAATAGTTTCAGGCGCCGAGCGAGGTTCGGCAGTTCGTCGAGATAAAACAGCATCTGGAACATGCGGTAACGGAGGCGGTGCCGCCGAGGCGCAAACCGCTGATGGATCACCTCGCCCACATAGAGGCAGGAACCCGGATCGCTCATGCGACAGCCTCAAGCGCTGGTCGGTCTCGTGCGCCGGGTGCGCCCGGCGTGATGTGAATTCGACCGGATTCGCCAGCAACCAACCATGGACGCCGGGCGCCACCTATCGCTTCGGCTACGGCGAGGCCAGACTGCAATCCGTCTTCATGAAACCCTGAACCGAAATAGGCGCCGCACCACCAAACCCCTCCAGTGCCCTGCAATGACCACAGGCGCTTCTGGGCGCGAATCGCGGCGGTGTCGAACCGCGGGTGCTCGTAAACCTCACTGCTGACTACCTTCGACGGATCAGGCTCCTGGACTGGATTTAGCGTGACAAGCAATGGCATGTGGTCGGGCAGGCTCTGCAGGCGATTCATCCAGTAGGTGACGCAGAGCCGTCGGTCTCCACCTGGCGAGGTGCGCCCCATGTAATTCCAGGCCGACCATAGGCGCCTGCGTCTCGGCATCAACGCCAGGTCCGAATGCAGTACGGTCAGGTTGCGACTGTAACCGAAGCTTCCAAGGACGGCTCTCTCTTCATCGGAAGGGGCATCCAACAGGGCGAGGCCTTGATCGGCATGCGTGGCGATGACAACCTGATCGAAGGTCTCGGTCCCTCCCAGGGCGTCGCGAACAACGACGCCCGTCGGCGTCCGCTTGACACTCCGGACGGCTGCTCCAACACGCACTCTGTCTGCGTAGGTCGCGGTCAGACGTGAAACATAAGTCCGACTCCCGCCTTCCACGGTGCGCCAGATTGGCCGATCGGTGATCTTGAGGAGCCCGTGGTTCTGGAAGAATCGGATAAACGCCGCGGCTGGATAGTCGCGGATATCATTGGCCGACGCCGACCAGATCGCCGCGGCCTGTGGCAGGAGATGGTCGTTCTGGAACGCCCTCCCGTAACCTTGGGCGTCCAGAAAATCGCCTAGAGTTGTCATGTCGGCCTCGAGCCTGTCGGCATGGGTCGGCGCTTCGCGATAAAATCTGAGCAAATCGAGAAGCATGGCCCAGAATCTGGGACTGACGAGGTTACGGACCTGCGAAAATAGTGTGATGAGACTGTCCCCGCCGTACTCCATACGTCCATCGTCCAGGCTGACGGCGAAACCCATGTTCGAGTCTTTGGTCGGCACCTTCAAATGGTCGAAAAGCGCGACTAGGTTTGGATAGTTGACGGCGTTGTAGACGATGAAGCCCGTATCGACGGGAATTGGTCCTAGGGTCGAAGGGGCGTCCACCGTGTGGCTGTGGCCGCCCAGCCGCGGTTCTGCTTCGTAGACCGTTACATCATGGGTCTGGGCAAGCAGCCAGGCCGCCGACATGCCTGATATGCCGGCGCCGACAATGGCGATCTTCTGGCGGGAACGGTTTTGTGAGAGGGTCACGAGGAAGGCTTTAGCTCCAGGTCTTAACGTCTGGGCGACAGGGACATTGCTCTAGAGCAAAGTCTACGCCAAACCCCTATCGCCGGATCAGGAACGGCGGACGGCGTTGAGTGATCCGTGAATTTGTGGACGGCGTAGAAAGGCCATGAATGCTACCGTTCTTGGCGCCCGTCTCGGGCCACAATGGGCTCAGCCGACTCAGATGGCCGGCGCGCGCATGAGTACAATGCGGACGACGCCTGGCGCCGACGGGGCTTCCCTGTCGGGACTCATCGTGAGTATCGCCGAGCGGGGCGACCGCGAGGCGTTCACTGGCCTTTTCGATCATTTCGCACCACGCGTGAAGAGCTATCTGCTGCGATTGGGAACGGCGCCAGAGGCGGCCGAGGAACTGGCGCAGGAGACGTTGCTGACGGTCTGGCGACGGGCCGGCTCATTCGATCCCGCCCGCGCGGCCGCCTCGACGTGGATATTCACCATCGCTCGGAACTTGCGGATTGATCTGTCTCGTCGCGATGGTCGGGCTCAGCCAACGGATGATCCATCGACTTTCAATCCGGGACCAGCCGCGCCCGACGAAGCGCTTGGGGCCTGTCAGGACGAGATCCGCATAGCCGCCGCCATGGCGGGACTGCCGAAGGAACAGGCTCAGGTCATTAAGCTGGCGTTCTTCGCTGACAAGCCGCATTCCGAGATAGCCAGCGAGCTTGGTTTACCCCTTGGAACGGTGAAGTCGCGCTTGCGGCTGGCGATGGCCCGCTTGCGCGGCGCTCTTGGTGGAGCAGACGCGTGAGCCCTCATCACCACCCTACCGAGGATCTGCTTCTCGACTACGCCACCGGCGCGCTAGTAGGCGGCGCACGCTTGGTTTTGGCCGTCCATTTAGGCTCTTGCTTGATTTGCGCGCGCGCGGTCGGTGAGGTCGAGGCCGTGGGGGGGATGCTTCTGTCAGGCCTGCCCCCGGTCGCGCTGAAGTCGGATGCTCTGGCTCTGGCCCTGGCTCGAATCGAGCGCCCAGCCAATTTCACAAGCAGTGTCGTTCAACAGAGAGAAGACTGGATTTCAGTTCCGGGCGAGGTGCTTCGCGCTGCGCGCGATCGGCGACGGTGGGCAGCTCCCGGCGTGTGGGTGGCGTCTGTCTTCACTGGCCCTGGCGCGGCTCGCGGCTATCTCTTGGGCGTGGCGGCCGGAATGAGCGTGCCACGTCACACCCACCGGGGTCAGGAATTGGTTTGCGTGCTCAAGGGAGCCTATAGAGACGGCGAGACGCTTCATCGCCCTGGGGATTTCACTTGCAGCGACGAGGCGGTGGATCACCGACCGGAGATCACCGCCGATGGCGAGTGTGTCTGCCTCGTCGCGGCCGAGGGGCCATTGGTTCCACGGGATTGGGTCGGCCGGCTCTTTCAGCCGATCGTTGGCATTTGATGAACTTACCGGTCTCGGTCGGGGTGGGTCTGCTGACGATGTCATCTCCGGGGGCGGTCCGGATTCAGCACGATATTGTCTATGCTGGCGGCGAACGAGGCCGGCTGGATGTTTACTCGCCTAGGGTGTCGCGGTCCCATGCTCCCGTCGCCGTGTTCGTCTACGGTGGCAGTTGGCAATCTGGAGAAAAAGCGCTCTATCGCTTCGTCGGCGTTTCCCTTGCGTCGCGTGGCATTGTCACCGTTATCCCAGACTATCGCGTTTATCCTCAGGTCAGATACCCCGAATTCTTGACGGACAACGCCCAAGCCGTCGCTTTCGCGAAGCAGCATGCGGCTGATTGGGGTGGCGACCCGGATCGCCTTTATCTGATCGGCCATTCGGCGGGAGCCTACAACGTTGCCATGCTTGCGTTAGATCCTCGCTGGCTTGGCTCCGTGGGCCTGGACTCGCGGCGGGATATCAAGGGCGCGGTTGGCTTGGCTGGACCCTATGATTTCCTCCCGCTTCGCGACCCTAAATTGAAGATCATATTTGGGCCGGAGGAACGCCTGACTGAAACGCAGCCGATAACGCACGTTGACGGCGCCGCGCCGCCCATGCGGTTATTGGCGGGCAGTAAAGACACTGTTGTCGATCCGGGCAACTCCACGCGTCTGGCGGCGGCGATACGGGCGCATGGCGGCTTAGTCTCCACCCATGTTTATCCGGGGCTTGGCCATATAGGCCTGATCACCTCGGTCTCGGGTTTGTTCCGTCATAGGGCGCCTGTGCTCGACGACATCACCGCCTTTGTCGCCGGTGACTCCATGCCGCTCTCGGAACCCGCTCCGCGGGTTCGGGTCGTGTCGCCCCAAACCGCCGGAACCTGATCCATGAGTCTGACTGCCGCCGCCGGCCGTATCGTTGAGCGCGCCCCGATTCCCGACGCCATTACCCGCCTGGGCATTCGCTATTTCGTCGCTCGGGCCCGGCGTCGCCTGACTACCGAGCCGAAGGATACCGAGGCGACCTTCGCGCTTGATATGCGCGCTCACCCTATCGCTGAAAATACTGGCGAAGCTAACGCCCAACACTATGAAGTGCCGGCTGAGTTCTTCCGCTTGGTGCTTGGGCCACGTAGGAAATATTCCAGCTGCGTCTATGGCGATGATGTGTTTTCCCTGGCTCAGGCCGAGGAAAAGGCGTTGGCGGATACATGCGCTCATGCCGACCTGTTTGACGGCCATGATATCCTCGAACTTGGTTGTGGCTGGGGATCACTCAGTCTTTGGATGGCGGAGCACTATCCGGCGTCGCGGATTACGGCGGTTTCCAATTCCCAATCCCAGCGCCTCGCCATTGAGGCGACCGCGCGCGAGAAGGGCTTCTCGAATCTTACCGTGATCACCGAGGATATGAACGACTTCCAGCCGGCAAGTCGTTTTGATCGAATCGTGTCGGTGGAGATGTTTGAGCATATGTCCAACTGGCAGGCCCTGCTGGAGAGGGTCGGCGGCTGGTTGCGTCGTGACGGCCGGTTGTTCCTCCACGTTTTCACGCACCGCGACACGCCCTATCGCTTTGACATGAACGACAAGGAGGACTGGATCGCCCAGCACTTCTTTACCGGCGGCATCATGCCAAGTCATGGTCTCGTTCGTTGCTTCCCCAATCTTTTCGAGGTCGAAGCCGAGTGGCGTTGGAGCGGTGAGCACTACAGGCGCACCGCCATGGACTGGTTAGCCAATTTCGACCGCCATTCCGTCGCCATCGATGAGATCTTTCGCGCCGTGTATGGCGCCGACGCCTCCATGTGGAAGCGCCGATGGCGGGTGTTTTTCCTGGCGACGGCGGGCCTGTTCGGCGACAGTGGCGGCGCGGTCTGGGGTGTCAGTCACTATCGATTGAAGCCCGCCTTGGCCTAGGGGCTAGTTTGATGTTGCGCTATATTGTCGCTTGGTTTGGCGCCGGCCTTCTCCTGGCCGGTCTCGACTACTTCTGGCTGACCACGACGAACGTCACCCTCTATCGACCGATCCTGGGTTCAGTCCTGGCGGCTAGCCCTCGCATGGGGCCGGCGGTTCTGTTCTATCTGGTCTATCTGGTGGGTGTGGTGATCTTCGCCGTCGCCCCGGCGATTCGCAGTGGCCGCTGGCGGGATGCGACCCTGACAGGCGCCCTCTTCGGCTTCTTCTGCTACGCAACCTATGACCTGACCAATCAGGCGACCCTGATCGTCTGGGACACCAAGATCACCTTGCTCGACCTGTGCTGGGGAACGTTTCTCACCGCATCGGGCGCAACAGCGGGCTATTTCGCTTCAAAACTCGTTCGACGTCGTTAATAGGCGAAGGCACTTTTTACGATGGCTTCAAGGCCGACTTTGTCTTCGTCGTTAAAGGCGGCCAACTCGGTGCTGTCGACATCGAGGACTGCGATCAGTTCACCCTTGGCGTCGAATACCGGGGTCACAATCTCGCTGCGCGACCGCGAATCGCAGGCGATATGATCAGGGAAGGCCTCGACGTCCGTGACGATCACCGTCTGCCGCGTTGCGGCCGCCGCGCCGCAGACACCGCGGCCAAAGGCGATTCTCAGGCATCCCAGAGTTCCTTGATAGGGACCGATCACCAATTGGTTTGGGCGGTTGGCGTCAACCACGTAGAAACCGGTCCAGAAGAATGACTCGAACGCCGTCGCGAGCATGGAAGTGACCGTCGCCATGCGCGCGACGCGATTGTCTTCGCCGTCAAGCACGGCGTTGATCTCGGCGAGCAGGGTTTCATAACGCTCGGGTTTTGCGTTGGGCAGGGTCTGGATTGAGAAGGATTCGGCCATGGACGGCTTATAGCGCCGCCCGCCCCGATCGTCAGCGCCCGCAAACAATTGCAAACAGCCGTTCGATGGGCTTGCAATTCATGCTGCACTGCAACATAGATATGAAGGCGTGACGCCTTGAATATGTCGTCGGCAGGAGGATCGTCGATGAAGACCCCGAGCAACCCCTGGTTGGACCTGTCCCTCGACGCGGCGCGCCTGACCTATGAGTCGAGTCATGTGATCGGACTCCGTTTGGCCCTCGCCGCCCGTGGTGGAGTGAAAGCCCAAACCGAGGCCGCTTTGATGGTCAGTGAAAAGGCCCAGGCAGCTTTTGACGCTCAATTTATGGTCGCCAAGAGCGTCATGAGCGGCGAAGCCCATCTTGTCCCGGCCCGGGCCGTGGCGCTCTATCGCGACCGGGTGCAAGCCAATCATCGTCGCCTGACCCGGCGCGGTTGATCTCTACAGTTCCATGAAACCTCCGATGAAGACCTACAACCTCGATCTCCGCCACGCGCCATCCAAGCGGCGTCTGAACGCATTGCCCGGCAACCGGCTTGAGCCGTTGAAGCAACGGTGCGCCGATGACGCCGCCGCCATCCGTTGGGCCCAGGCCGAACTGCTGGATTTCGCGCGACATGCGCGCGGCGCCAATTATCAATATGTTGAAGCTGCGTTGATCGAACTGCTGCCCTTCGGCAAACTTATCGATGGCAAGGATTATCGCCGACTGGGCCGATGGGTCTGCAACGCGGATGGTCTCGCTTGGCGTGAATCGCCGGTGGACGCCTTCGAGGATGCATGACGGACGTCGCTCAGGGCTTCAGCGGTGGTGTGAGAAAAAGCGCGATATTGATCAGGAATCCCACTGTCCAGAGCACGCTCCTCAATAGGGGCCTGTCGGCTAAATAGGCTGCGACATAGGCCAGCCGCGTCGCGACAAACGCCATGGCCAAGTCATCGGCCAAGCCCTGATTGACGCCACGAAACTCGGCCAGCAGCACCGCCGCGGCAAAAAACGGCAGGGCCTCGAATCCGTTCTGATGCGCGCCCAGTGCGCGAGCCCTCCAGCCGCCTTCATAGAAGGCCTTGGAACGGGGATTGGCGTTATCGTAGTCGCGCCAGCCGAAGCCCTTGGCCAAACCGATGGTGGCCAGCCATAGGACCACGGTTGCGAGGAGGCATAACTCGGCGATGGTCAAAATGACGTCCCCCCAGATCATTCAAGGCGCTTCACGCGATACGCGCGGCGTGGCTGATCACTATCCCATCGCAATCGCCCTGGTAGGCCCGGTAGGACTCGAACCTACAACCAGACCGTTATGAGCGGTCGGCTCTAACCATTGAGCTACGGGCCCTTGAGAGGGAGAAACTAGGCGCATGCGGTTAACACGCGTTGCGCGCCGCTAAAAGTGCTTCGGCTAAAGTCCGGCCTTGCGAAACGCCCCATCGAGCCGCGCGGCGATTTCGTGGCCGGGCAGCGCCCTCTCACCCTCCATCATCGCCGAATAGACCAGATCGCGAGTCTTGCTGGCGGCGCGCCCTTCGGCCCATCCAACCTCGCGTGATCCGTCGGCGTTCGAGGGGCAGCTGGCGGCGCGGCCTCCAGCGGTAGAGGCCAGGGCCAGCGCCTGGGTCGCCGACATGGCGCCCGGCCGGTCACAGGCTGGCACGCCTCTCACGCAGTTGAAGGCTTCGCCATAGCGATAGACCACCTTGCCCGTGGCCCGGTCCGCCAGCAGCACACAGGTCGACGGATCTCCCACCGACACCGCTATCGCATCGTGCAACGCGTCGACGGGCAGGCCTTTTTCCGCGCCTGGGCCAGAGCAACCGCCCAATGTCCACGCGGCGGCGATCGCCAGCGAAACCATTGAGTTGAAGGTCATGCGTCTCGACATGGGCGCCCCGTCTAGCTGGTCCATCGTAAAGTCGTCGGCTCCACGGGGTTGACGAACGCCCGTCCCTCCCTCCGGCTGGCCGCCCATTCGCGCTTGAGGGCGTGGTACCAGCGGGCCTGTCTATCCGCGTCGTCGACCCAGATCAGGGTCGGATCGAATTTCAGCCCCTGGTTCTGCAGGGTCACCATGTCGGCGTCCTGTCTGAGGAAGCGCCAGGCTGCGGCGCGGATCAGTGGGGCGGCCAGGCTGAAGATCGGATGGTCGGACCACAGCATCTGGGTTATCCGCGTCGAGGCGCCGTTCACGGGCGTCAGGCACGTCAGCGACAGCACCTGCCGCGCGCCAACCGTCACATGCTCCCAGCGCAACCCGGGCAGGCGGAAGGTGATTTCCGTCTGGGGGCGGCCACCCAGCAAGGCATAGGCCCTGGAATTGGCAGACGGCGTGTGGCGCGACATGGTGAACCCGCACTCGGCCGGCTCGAACCGCTTGGCCTTGGCGTGCATCGACGCCCGGCTGCGCCACCACCATTGTTGATGGACAAAGGGTCCATGGGCGGGGTCCATCAAGCCGACCACCGCGTGATCGATATGGGCGGCGAGTTCGAGGGTGAGGACCAGTTTGGGCCCGCCGCCCACCACGCCCGGGAATGTCGGCGGCGGCATGGTGGGCGCCGCTTCATCCCGTCCGTCGGCGGCCATCCAGATGAACACCAGGCCCTGGCTCTCCACCACGGGATACCGCCGTACCCGTATCCGGCCCAGATCGAATTCCTGGCCGTCGGTGAGCGAAGGTATGGCCGCGCATCGCCCGTCGCCGCCGAACCGCCAGCCGTGGTAGGGGCATTCGACGCTGGTTGTTCCGTCGGTTTCACGCACGAACCGGCCAGCCGACAGCGGCGCGGCGCGGTGCGGACAGACATCCCGCAGCGCGACTACCGATCCGTCCGGCGCCCGGCCGAGCATCACCGGCTCGCCCAGGATTTCGTGGCGTTTCAGCTTTCCCGGCTTTACGTCCCGCGAAAGCGCCGCGAAATACCAGATGTCGGACAGGAAGCTCTTGCCGAAGCCCGCCTGGCCAGGGGCCCGGGTGTCGCTTGCCGTGCTTGCCTCGCCCTGCGCCATGACGCCTTCTAGAGGATCGGCGCTATCGCGCGCAACGCGGCCGCCGCCTTGACCTTGCCCAGTCACCGCTCAATGGTGCGCTCCGATTCAATCAGGCCATGCAAGGGAGAGCGCCCGTGGAGCTATTCGATCTGACCGGTAAGGTCGCCGTGATCACCGGCTCGTCCAAGGGCATCGGCCGGGCGATCGCCGAGCGCATGGCCGAACACGGCGCCAAGGTCACCATCTCGTCGCGCAAGGCCGGACCCTGCGAAACGGTGGCCGCCGCCATTAACGCCAAATACCCTGGAGCCGCGATCGCGATCCCGGCCAACATCTCTTCCAAGGAAGACCTTCAGCGGCTGGTCGACACCGCCCGCGAGACCTTCGGCAAGATCGATATCCTGGTCTGCAACGCCGCCTCGAACCCCTATTACGGCCCGATGAGCGGCATCAGCGACGAAGCGTTCCGCAAGATTCTCGACAACAACATCATCTCCAACCATTGGATGGTTCAGATGGTCGCGCCGGAGATGAAAGAGCGTCGCGATGGCGCGATCATCATCGTCTCGTCGGTCGGGGGGCTGCGCGGCAACGCCGTCATCGGCGCCTACAACATCTCCAAGGCGGCTGATTTCCAGCTGGCCCGCAACCTCGCCCACGAACTTTCGCCCCACAACATCCGGGTCAATTGCGTCGCGCCCGGTCTGGTCAAGACCGACTTCGCTCGCGCGCTATGGGACACGCCGGAGGCCGAGCAGCGCAACAGCGCCGGCACGCCGCTTCGCCGTCTTGGCGAGCCGGACGATATCGCCGGGGCGGCGGTGTTCCTGGCGTCCAGGGCCGGCGCCTGGATGACCGGCCAGGCCGTTGTGGTGGACGGCGCCTCGACGATCTAGGACGTTTACCGGGGCGCTTTGTGATCAATTCCGTCGCCCCGGCCCGTTGGCGAGACCTGGTGTCGCCGACCCTCGCGCCACGGGCCGCGCTGGTCATGCTGGGTGTATGGCTCAATGCCGCCGACGCCCTGGTTACGGCCACGATCATGCCCAGCGTCGCCCATGACCTGGGCGGGGCCGCCTACTATGGCTGGGCGGTGGCTTTCTATCTCACCGGGTCGATCCTGGCCGGGGCCAGCACTGGGCAGCTGTCTCACCGCCTCGGGCTGCGGCCGGCCATGATCATTGCCGCCCTGGCCTATGCGGCCGGATGCGTGCTCAGCGCCGCCTCGCCGACCATAGAGATTTTTCTTCTCGGTAGGATTCTCCAGGGTGTCGGGGCCGGCTGGCTGGTGGGATTTTGCTATGTGGCCATCGGCATGGTGTTCCCGGAGGCGCTGTGGGCGCGAATGTTCGGCGCCACCGCCGGAGTGTGGGGCGTGGCCAGCATCCTGGGTCCGTTCATCGGTGGGGTGTTCGCCGCGGCCGGTCACTGGCGAGGGGCGTTCTGGATGTTCGCCGGCCAGGGCGCGCTGTTCGCGGTGGCCTGCCTGGCGCTGCTTCCCGCCCGCCGGGTCGAGAATTTCGAGATTCGGCCCCTGGCTTGGCGCACGCTCACCGCTCTGGCCGCCGCCATATTGGTCATCGCCGCCGCGGATGTGATTGGCGGCGTGGCGGCGCCCGGCGCTCTGCTGATTGTTGGAATTGCCCTGCTGGCGCTGGCCGCCTGGGTCAACACGATGCCGGGCGAGCGCCTGCTGCCGCCGGAAGCCGCCAATCCCACCACCACCGCCGGCGCGGGCTATGCGATGATCTTCGCCATGGAGGTCGCCACCATCGTGGTCAATGTCTACGAGGCCGCGATCCTGCAGAGCGTCTATCGTGTCTCGCCGCTGATCGCGGGCTATGCCGTTTCGGTGATGGCGGTGGGCTGGACCGCGGCGGCCTTCCTGGTTTCCAACCAACCGGAACGCTGGCACGGCGCGTTCATCATCGCCGGTGGGACGGTCATCCTGTTCGGCTGCGCGATCATGGCCCTGGCCATTGCCCGCTGGCCGCTGGGCTGGGTCGTCGCGGCGGGGGCGATCATCGGCGTCGGGTTCGGGCTTTCCTGGTCGCTGGCCACCGGTCGGATCCTTCGCGCCTTGTCTGATGACGACCGCGCCATCGGCTCGGCGGCGGTGCCCACCACCCAGTTGATCGGCGGGGCGGTGGGGGCGGCCGCGGCCGGAGCTGTGGCCAACCTGCTGGGCCTCGCCCAGGCCTTCACGCCGGCCCATGCCCAGGCCGCCGCCCCCTGGCTGTTTGGCGTATTCGTGCCAGTGGCGGGGCTGGGACTCTGGGCGGCTGTGAGGCTGGCGCGACAGACGACCGCTGGGATCGCGTCCCGGGGATAACGGTATCCCCCGCGAAGCCGTGCTATTGGTCCTGTTGGCCGATCGGTGGGGCAATGTCCTCTTGTTCCCTGGTTGATAGCGGCAAGACGACTTTCAATCCGGAAAAGTCGTAATTGGGATCGCTAAGCGTTCCTGGCGTCCGCGCGGCAATGGCCGCCGCCAGATCCATATCAGAACTGGCGCCGGTGAAGGCGTTTGGCGCACCGTTGGGGCTGCCGGTGGGCGGGGTGGAACGCGAAGCGGCGTTCTCCAGGGTTGGGCTCAGGCTTGAGTCGTCCGGTTGTCGCTGCCGAAAGTTTAGTACGTTGGCCGAAAGCGGCGCCCGCGGGCTCGTGGGTATGAGACTCCTCAGAGCCTCCTCAAGCCGACGTCTTTCCGCAGGGTCGCCGTTGTCGTACGCCTTGAGAAATTCCGGATCGACTTCCTTTCGAAATTTCTCGTTTCTGGCGGCGAGGTCATCGGCGATGGCGGATGGCGCGCCGTCGGGAGCCCGTAGCGGTGGATCGCCCAAGGGCAGATTGTCGTTGGCGGCCGAGGCGATAAAATGTTCGGCGCTAAATCTGTTCTTGAACTCGTCGGGCAAAGCATTTGGGTCCTTCTCTTCTTCCCACTGCGGACGGCGTTCGAATTTCAATATGCTGGCATTCTGGCTCGGATCCGAGATCGCCTCTGGTGCGGCTTCTGAGCTTTGTGCGTCGTCTTCCTCCAGAGGAAAGTCGTCGTTGGCGGCCGAGGCGATGAAATTCGCGGCGTCAAATCCGGGAGGAATCTTTCCTTTTGACGCCCCTAGATCCAGCAACCTTGGCCGCAGGCGTTGCGCGGCGCTCAGGATACGCGAACGTTCGAACATGTTCGTCGCGCCGATGGGATTGGGAGCCCCGTCGGTGAAGTTTGCACCCACGCTCGTCATTGCTTTGGCGAACTCGGGCTGTGTCCGGCCCGCCATGGCCGTGAAATTGGCGTTCAGATGATCGATTTCATTGGCCAGTACCTGCCCATTCTCACCCTGGGGCCGATAGTGATTGGCTAGATTGGACAAATTTGATTGGAGATCGGCGACCTGAGCGCCGGTGTAACCTTCGAAATCGTCATCATAAAGAACCGGATCGAGCAGCGCCCCCACGGCGTTATGCTTGAAGTGATTGCGAATATCCGCCGACAAATTCGCGGTTCGATCATCTTGAATACGATCAAGTGCGGCAAACTCACTATCAGGTTTGGCAATAAAGGTGTCCGGTAGCGCCCTGAGGCGGTCTGCGGCGCCCCAGGGCGCCTGGTAGATGGCTGGCCGGCCCACTCCATCGATTCCGCGTAGCGAGGCGTTGTATAGAGCGTCTTCGGACGTCGGCAGGCGTTGGAGCGCGCCGCCGGCGAGAGCGAGCGCGCTGGGTATCGCGTTTGGATTGTTCGTCAGGGCGCGGACGCCGGCCAGACCCGCGCGGGTCGCTCCGACCAGCGCCGGCGCCGCGACGCCCGCCACGGCGCCGGGCAGCATATTTTGGTTCGCGGCGGAGAGACGCTGGCGCAGGGTTCCGGGCTGTGACGCCCCGTAGACGCCTCCGACGGCGGCTCCGGTGAAGGCGTTTCGCCCCGTGTTGGCCGCCAGGCGAACCGCCGTGGCGCGCAGGCCCAGGGGCGCGTTTTCCGCCACCAGTGGAGCGGCCCCCGTTCCGCCTGTCGCCAGAGCCGCGGCGAGCACGGGCGCGGCAATGCCCAGGCCCGTCGTCATATTGGAGGCGATCGGGTGATCGCTGCGCAATTTATCGATCTGGCCTTGCTGATGCGCTCGCGCCTGGGTCCAGTGGGCGCCGAAGTCGGCCGGGCGGCCGGCCATCAGGTCGTCCAGCACGCCGCCCCCGGCGGCGAGCCCCGCGCCCATTTCCGACAGGCCTGGGACCGCTCGGTTGAAGGTGTCCACATACCCGCCCAGCGCGCTGTAGTCCGGCGGGCCGGCGTTGACCGCCCGGGGGTTGTCGCGCGCCCATTGCCGGGCGAAGCGGGTCGCGGCGTCGGCGTTGGGGCCTTCGAAGACGTGGTTTTGTCCGTTGATGGGGATGGCGAAGCGGGGCATCAGCGGGCCACCCCCAGGTAGCGGACGCCGGGTTGGGCGCCGGATTGGGCGCCAGATTGGGCTGAAGGGTTGCTCATGGGTGTTGCTCCAATGGTTGATGGGTTGGTTTGTCCGGCCGCGCCGCGTCCCAGGTGATCTTTCAGGGCCATCACCGCCGCCAGGTGTTCGGCCAGCCCTTGGTCTGTGACATCGGCCAGGCTGATGGCCTGGGGCGCGATGCCCAGCTCGGGGTGCAGTCCGGCGATGTGCCGCGCCATCGACAGGCGCGCGGCGGGATCGGGCGACTTCAGCGCCAGGCCGTGCAGGATCGCCGCCACCTGGTCCTGCGCCTGGCTCGCCGCCGCGTGTTGCGGCGCATTCATGGCGGCGATCTGGGTCCGCACCCTGGCTTCGAGCGACGGATGTCCCGTCATTGGCTGGGCGCCGGCCTCGTAGGGCGGCTGGGTGATATCCGGCCCCGGGCCGATATAGCGGCTATCGTTCATGGTCAGCCTCCGAACGGCGCGTAGCCGGGTTGATTGAAGGCGGTGGAGTAGCCGGTCATCGCGTTGCCGCCCCCGAACGAACTGGCCCCGATCACCTTGCCGGCCGCGCCGGCCAGGCCGTTGATCAGGCCGCCGGCGATGGCGCCGTTCGCCGTGATGGCGCTGGTCCTGGCCGCGGTTCCGGCGTTGTTGTTGGCGGTCTGCCCCGCCACATTGGCTACCCCCGCGCCGGTCAGGGCGTTGATCGCGTTGGTTCCGCGATTGGCGACGCCGCTGAGGTTATCGACATACTGCTGGCCATATTGCTGGGCGAGGCCCGTCCCCCGGTCCTGCAGCGCCTTCAGCGCCCCGCCACTGTTGAGCAGGCCCGCGCCCGCCGCGCTCTGGGTCGCCGCGTCGATGCCCTGCTGGCGGGTGAACTTATAGCCGGTCGAACCCAGATAGGTGTCGAACGCCGCCTGGGTCTTGGTCGGATCGCCGCCCAGGCCGAGGAAGCCCTGCAGGGCGTCGGCCGCCGTGTTTCCCTTGTCAACATACGGCTGGATCAGCCCCTTGGTGGCGTTGTACTGGTCTTGCGACAGTTTGTTGTCGGCCGCGTTATTGGCCGCCGCCAAATCGGCGGCGTGGCTGTTGGCCGATGAAGAGATCAGCGAGCTCCCCACCACGCCGGCCGCGCCGATGGCGGCCCCGATCAGAGCTATTGGCAATTTACGTTTCTCCTTTGCGCCGCCGGGCTGGCCGCCCAGGCCGCCCGCGATAGTGTCCACAGCCGCAGATTTCCGAACGGCGTCTCGCGCCAGTCTCCGGCCCGGGTGAAGCCAAATGTTTTGGGCGGCCGGCTGTTGGGGTTTGTTTCAACCTCGAATGTCGTCACCAGCGAAAAGCCGCTCAGCCAGACCAGTCCGATCGCTTCCTTGCCGGCCATCAGCGCCTCGCGGCCCCAGCCTTCCGGCGTGAACAGGGTGTGAAGTTCGGCGATGAACCCCAGCGGGTCCGACCTTGCGAACAGGAACCCGCCGTGCCGCGCCGCGATCGGCAGCACCTCGGTCCGCCCCGCGATCGCCCCCACCGCCTCGGGGCTGATTCCCATCAGCGCCCCGGCCAGCGCCGGATGACCGGCGACGCCCGTCCAGAACGCTGGATCGCGCTCGACGCGGATCATCACGCGTGCCCCGACGAAAACACCGTGTAGGCGACCGTCGCCACCGTCACCGACCCGTTGCTGACGTTGGTCACGGTGAGGGTTCCGGTCTTGGTTCCCGACATCGAATTGTCGATCAGGAAGCCCAGGGTGTCGCCGGCATGGACCGTGAACGCCCCGGTGTAGAGGGTGAACCCACCGTTCAGATTATAGAACAGCGTCCCACCGCCGCTCTTGGCCAGCGAGATCGAGATCGCCGTGGTGATCCCCAGGATGGCGGGTGTGTTGGTCGATCCGGTGTCGGTGTCATAGATCGCGACCCACGAAGGCGTTGGCGTGATCACCACCCCCGTGCCGCCGCCCGCGCCCGCCGCGCCGGCCAGGGCCATCAGAGCCCCGCTCATCAGGTGATCCCCACGCCGGAGACCACCCAGACGTTGGACGCCTCCATGATCGCGGTGCATAGCGCGCCCTGGGCCAGGGCGATGCTGGCTACGCTGGCCACGGTTCCGGCCTTGTAGAACGTCACCCCCGCGCCGGGCGTCAGCGTCACCACTCCGACGCCGACATTGCGCAACGAAATCGCCACGCCCACCGGATAGGCGACACTGGCCACTGGCGGCAGGTTGTAGACCGTCGCCGCCGCCGAATTGCACCGCACCAGCTTGCCGGCGTCGGCCAGCACCGTCGTATAGGGCGTGGCGTCCTGTTCGTTGACCGGCAGGCCCAGATAGCCGCTGGAATTGGTCGCCAGGCTGCTGAACGCCAGCAGCGAATTGGTCAGGGTGTCGCCGGCCTTATTGGCCGGAACATAGCCCAGCGCCGCGGCGATGCCGGTCCAGGCCGCCAGCTTGGCCGGGCTGACATAGACGCCCGTCGCCACCCCCGCGTTGACCTGGGCGATCGACGCCTCGAGGATATTGATGCTGACCGGGTCCACATCGCGGATCACCGTCCCGCCGCCGGTTTGCAGCTGCACCCGATAGGTCACCGCCGGGTCCAGATAGATCGGCGCGAACAGGCCGCCGGCGTCGGCGACGACCGGATTGCCCAGCGCCGCCGACAGGGCCGACGACGTATAGACGCTAGCCGGCGTGGTGGTTCCGGTCAGATAGAACGCCAGCAGCGCCCCTGAAATCGGCGCGCCGCCGCTATCCACCGCCCGGATCACGGGCATGGCCAAGAGGGTGCCGGTCATTGAAATTTCCTAAGCTGTAATTGTCGCGCCGCTGGTCACGGCCACCCAATGTCCGGCCGACCAGAACACCGGCGCGCCGGTCCCGGCTCCCGCGCCCTCGCCGGGCTTGCGGCCATCGCGCGCATAGGCCCAGTCGCCTTCGCTGTTGCCCTTGGCCGGCAGCGCGGAGACCGTTGTCATGGCCCGATAGAGTGACACCGCGACATTGCCGGTCAGGTCGCCGCCGGCGTGCAGCCCGCCGGCCGCGACCACCTGCGTCGCCTGGGGCGCCGCCGCCAGGGCCGCCGCGTGGGCCGCGTCGATCTTGTCGACAGATCCGCCGGCCTGGGCGTGGCGCGCGGTCAGATGAGCCTGCCACGGCCGGGTGATCACGCCGTTGGCGTCCACCACCGGCACATTGACCGGCGGCGCGGGCACGAAGGTCGCGCTCATGTCGCCGGCCTTGTGGCGTTCAGTTCCAGGTGGCTCCACACCACATTGACCGGATCGGAGCACCGGACCTCGACCAGCCTTCCGGGCGCGCGCATCTGGCCCAGTCTCTGCCAGAACACCCGTGTCAGGCTGGCGCCCCGCGCGCCCATGCCGGCCTTGAGCCAGTCGCAGAACGTCTTGCCCTGGTCGTCGCTGTAGCGCATCTCCACGATCGGAGCGGCCCCCGGATCGACCGCGTTTCCCACCCCGACCACGCCATGCGCGACCAGGTTGTTACAGCGCGGCGTGCCCTCCTCGATCTTGATGAACGCGCTGGCCACCCGTGTCAGCGGATCGGGTCCGTCGGCGAAGGCTCCCACCGTCATCGCCCACAGCGTCCCGGTCGTGTCGTCGCCGACATAGGTGACATCGCCCAGCACCGTGGCGACCTGGCCGCGAAAATTGCCGCGGTTCCAGCTTTGCCACTCGGCCCATTCGCCCCGGTCGGCCTCGCGAATGCCGAGGCGCGAGGCGTCGTAGGCGAACGAACCAATGCCGGGAATGTTCAGCAGATAGATCTCGTGGCCCTCGAACGTCGCCGCCCAGGCGGTGATGCCCGCCACGTTCACGCATTGCCGCAGCTTGTCCTCGATCGAGCTGCTGGAGATCCGCGCCGGCGCGTTCGGCCCGGCGCGATAGACCACCCGGTTGTCGGCCACCCAGAACAGCGAGTTGTCGACAAAGGCCACCGACCCCCGCGCCACGCATCCCCGCTGGAAGCCCCGCCCGACCACCGGCTTGAACGGCGAAGCCGCGTCCGATGTGGTCTGCCAGAACTCGACTGAAGTGGCGCCGAAAAACGCCAGCGCCTCGTCCAGCACCCCGACCGCCACGGTGGCGTCGGGCAGGCTCTCGGCGGTGGCGAAGTTCAGGCCGCCGACATTGGCCGCGTCGTTGATCTCCGAATAATAGAACGTGTCCGACCCGGCGCAGGCATAGACGAACCGCCCCGGCAGATAGGCCACGTCGCTCACCGGCGGCAGCACCGCGCTGACGATCGGCGCGAAGGTCGACCCGTTGAACAGATACGCCACGCCGCCCGCCGCCATCACCAGCTGCGAGCGGCTCTGGGCGAAGCGCACCAGGTCGGTTCCGGGGATCGTCCCCAGATTGGCCCCGGTGGCGGCGTTATACGCGCTGGTCCCACTGACCATTATCACCGCCCCGCCATAGATCGGCGGCGCCGCCGTCACGCCCCGCACCGGCCCCGAACCCCAGGCATGGGCGCTGACCAGGCCCGGCCGGCTGTAGTGAACCTCGCGCAACCCCTCGGACCCGCGATAGGCCGCCTCTTCCCGCAGCGGCGTCGATTCCACGATCTGGTTGATCAGCCGCGCTGCCGGCAGGCTGTTCGAGCGGTCGAAGCTATCGGTCAGGAACGGCACGCGCAATCCAGGCATCGTCAGCCTCCCTGCGTCGGTTGCGCCGGCTGATATAGCCCGATCGGACCCTCGGGTTGCCCCCGGCCGCGGCGCCCATACATCCGCGCCAGCACCGCCCGGCCTTCCAGATTGCCCGCCGAAACCTCCGGCGTCAGCTCGGCCGAGAACTCCGCCGCCATCGCCACGGCCAGCATGTAGGGCATGTAGGCGATCACCGAATCCGGGAACTCGATCGCCGACGCCGGCGACGGGCTGTCGGCTTCCAGCACCCAATTGCCGGTGTCGCCGCGAAACCACCACCGCGTATCGGCGCCGGCCGTCGACGCCACATAATTCGACGCCGCGCCGTTGATCAGCCGGCCGTTGCGGGCGATGGTCAGATTATAGCTGTTGAAAGTCAGATTGGCGTCCACCGCCCCGAACCGCGCCCCGGCCCTGGGATTGGCCGGCGCCGTCAGGGTGAACGCCGCCCCGGTCGGGATCTGATACTCGCCGCCGTTCTCGGCCTGCATGCCGCCCGTCCCCGCCAAAGCCGGGATCGCCGACAGCCGCGGCCCGATCAGCGTGCCCATCCACGCCCGTTTCATGGCGTTGAAGGCGATCAGGGCGTTGGCCGCGTCGTCGGCGTCCGGCGTCGCCCCGGCGGCCAGAGCTCCGAACAGGCGCAGCGCGCGGCGAACGACGCCGAGGACGGTGAGAGACATCGGTAATCCTTCCGGCCGAACGGGCCGGCCGGATCAGGCTCCCTTGTTCGGATTGATGGCGTGGGCGGCCTTGGAAAAGGCCCGTGAACAAAAGATCAGCGCCTCGAACAGCGCCAGGCGCGGGCCGGTCAGCCGCGCGCCGTGGCTGCGCCAATGGGTGCCGGTGTCGCCGCTGAAACGGCCGGTCTCGCGGCTGGTGTAGTAATAGAGCGCGATCGACCGCCGCCATCGATCCGGCGCGACCGGCTGCGTGAACCCGTGGATGCTCGCATCGTCGGTGCGGAAGATCACCGCCCGGCCCAGAACCGGCGTCACGCTCACCGCCGGCGCGGTCTCGCCCGGGCCATACAGCTCCAGCCGCCCGCCGTCCGCCTCCGACCAGTCCGGGTTCAGATAGATCAGCAGATTGATCGCCCGATACAGCTTCAGCCGCTGGTAGAGATGAAAGTCGGTGTGCGGCGCCAGCACCCCACCCGGGCCGCTGCAATGCAGCCCGCCGCCGTCCAGATAGGGGTCGGTCAACAGCCCGCCGATCCCGGTCACCGCCTCCAGAAACCCCAGGAACCTCGGCGTCGAACACTCATGGATCAGCGCCGCCAACGATCGCGGCATCGCCTCGATGTCGTTACAGGTGCGCTTTTCCTTCTGGTATTCGTCGAAAAACCGCCGCCATCCGGGCCAGTCGCCGGCCGGGAAATCATCGGCCCCCGCCTTGCCCTCGGCGGTCAGGAAGTCGTGGATCACCAGGTGAGGAAACGGCCGCGCGCCCGCGAAAGCCGTCCGCGCCGCCGCCTCGCGCTCGGGGCCAAACTCTGTGATCCTGTGTGGCGTCAGCCCCATGCCCGCGACTATTGAGTCCCGCCGCCGCCGGGGTCAACCTGTTCAGTTCGACTCAGGATTTGTAGAGGTCCAGATACATGACGGGCTCGCTCCGAGCGCGGTTAGCCTCGGTCTCCAGGAGCGTAAAACCGCACTTCCGATAGAATCCCAGCGAAGCGGTTTTGGAATTCACGACCACGAACCGACACCCCACGGAGGGGCAAATTATTTCCTTGGCGATGCCCTGAGCAAAATTTACCAGTTTTTCGCCGAGTTTTGCCGGCGTCCCGCGATACTTACTATCAATCAACAGCCTGACTATTTTTACCGCGGGATAGCTTTCGTACGGAAAATGGAGTCCATCTTCCACCACCAAGGGCGCTTCTTTCTCTGTTGAGACTTCGCTACATATAATTGTTATGTACCCAACGATTGTGTTATCGGACACCCTGAACAAAACATAAGTTGCGCCAGCTGTTCTTGCTCGTGACGCTTTGCGCTCTTTTGGGCAAACGTCTTCAATGGTAAAAACTCGTCCGATCCCGCGCTTATCTTTCTGAAATTATCAGCAGGCAGGATGGGCCGGAGTCCAAACTCTTCCTCGGACTCCGCCACTTATTACTTTACGGTCGCCTTAAAAATCAGGTGGCCCCCATTTTTCTGGAAATCCTTCACCATGTTTACGCCGCGCTCAATATTTTCCTTAGCCACGGCTTTTGGGCGCCCATAGGTCACTTGGCGCTTGAATTTCTTCGCGTCCTCACCGGTCAGATCGACGCGGCTGAATGCGTCTGATTGAATGGCCATTCGTCTCTCCTTTCCGTTCCAACTCCAGAGAGCCTCGGCATTCCTGCCGCCACACCCCAGTCTTATGGATGACCGCATAGCGTAACACGTTGTCAACAGCATGGTAACGTTTCAGGCCGCCACAAAGGCCACTCCCCCACCCCCCTCGGTCGACACCCGGCGCGGGACGTGGAATGAACCGCCGATGCCGCCCAGATCGCCGCCCGGATCGCATGACAACAACTTCGGCGTCCTGCGGCTGGCGTTCGCCTCGATGGTCATCATCAGCCACGTGCCCGAGCAGCTCGACGGCGACCGCCACCGGGAACTGTTGCTGAACCTGTTCCACACCATCAGCTTCGGCGATCTGGCGGTGGACTGTTTTTTCCTGATCAGCGGCTATCTGATCACCCTCAGCTGGCGATCCGGCCACCGGGCGATTGATTTCCTGTGGCGCCGGGTGCTGCGCATCTATCCGGCCTTCCTGGTCGTCTCCCTGCTCGGCTTCCTGGTGCTTTCCCCGCTAGTCGGCGCGCGGCTGTCGGAGTTGACGCCCAGGGCCGCCGCCGTCGATATCGCCCGGCTGATGGTGCTGTGCTCGATCGATGCGCCGGGCGCCTTCCCGCACATGCCGTCCTCGCTGATGAACCCCTCGGTGTGGACGCTGCGCTATGAGTTCAGATGCTACCTGCTGGTCATGCTGCTGGGGTCGGTCGGCTTGCTGGGCCGGCGATGGCTGATCCTGACGGGCGCGGTGCTGCTGCTCGCCGGCGCGCTCATCCCGCCGATCCGCGATCTGCCGCCGGTCCTGACCGACATTTTCGGCTGGCCACATGAGACCATGCGGCTGACCGGGCTGTTCCTCGCCGGGGCGTCGTTCCTGCTGTTCCGGGACCGCATCCCCTGGGACGCCAGGCTGGCCGCTCTCGCCCTGATCGGCATGACTGTGCTGCTGTTCACCCCCCTGGCCGAAACCGGCGTGGCGATCTTCGGCGGCTATGCGGTGTTCTGGCTGGCGACGGAGCTGAAGTCGCCCTGGCTGGCCAGGATTAACAACCGAACCGACCTGTCCTACGGCGTCTATCTCTATGCGTGGCCGATCGCCAATTCGATCATCTACTTCGCCCCGAAAACACCGGTGGTCCTAGGTCTCGCCACGCTAGTCGGCGCCCTAGCCATGGCGGCCGTCAGTTGGGCCCTGATCGAGAAACCCGCGCTGAGTCTCAAACAATATTCACCATTCCAACGGGCGGCGACTGGCTGAAAAACCTCGGTCAAATTCGCTCGATGATGAGCAACCGGAATTGATCCGCTACGAGTGCGAGCGCGATCGGCAATGTCATCCAATTGGCCTTACCCCGAAGGCCAATTATAAGTAAACCTATCTCCATTGTTGAAAATAGAAGTCGTGTGACCGATGCGGTAATTATAGGAAGATAAAAATTGCTAAACACGAGCACTATGCAAGTCGTGTAAATTAGAGGGATTATTAAAGAACCGAGCACTGTTGCATATGAATAACCAAATTTCCGCGAACCCCAGGCGGTACTGAGAAGTTGGTGACGTGTTAATAACATCAGGATTCCATTGACCGACCAGTAGAGGTATTTCCAAATCCCACCAGTTGCATCGACCGTCGTGTCGGTTCCGATGTCTTGAAGGGCGAATTCAAGGACCTGAGCGAATTGAAATATCGCAGCCGCAACAGCTACGCCTAAGGCGATACCAGCGAGTAGCAAGACATCCCTAACGCCCTTACCGCCGAGAAATCGAGAGGGGCCAAAGTACAATCCGCAAGCTATGGCCCAAGCGAGTACAAATATCCCGGCCCCTGCGTGCGTTAGCGTACCAGCGATCGCGCCAATTCCAGCGATGAACCACGCTCCCCCTTTGGGTCGAAAAACCGAAATTAGGGGCAGAACTACTATCAGAAATGCTAAGCCTTCACGGATTTGAACCAGGCTCTTCAGCATGAACGCCGAAATGACTATCGGCACCACGAACAAAACCGAGACCCATTCGGCTCGCATAAGGTAGGCCAGTCGAGCGCCGACGGCTGCGAAGACGGCGAAGAGCGCGAAACGAAACTCGCCATAGCCATTTTGACCAAACAGTCTGCGTGATTGGTGGAGGAGCGAGACGAATAGGGGGTCGCGACCCTCACGGAGTAGCCAACCGCCATCGTTGTCCCAGAGTTGGCTATAGCCAATCCAGTCTGCAAATATGGGACCTGAAAAGTGCCAGTAGAGCGCAGCCATGGCCACCACGACTAGGGCCGAAGCCCATAGTGCGATCGGGTCTAAGGAAATGCGTCCAGTGTCGTCCCTGTAGGTCATATCGCGTGTTTAGCTGGTTGCGGCTATCCGACAACCCAGGTGGAGCCATTGTAGACCACCACGACCTTGTTTGTCCCGCCGGCCGCAGCCGTTGCGTTGAAAACGGCGGTATTGCAGTCCGTAATGAGGGCCACGTCTCCCTGAGCCGGGGAAGCTGGGAGCGTGGAGAATGTGTAGACTCCGACGTTCACGCTCTTGCCCAAAATTTTTCCGGTCGAGGTGACTCCCGTGACGGACAGGGCGGCGAAAGAAGCCGCGCCAGTCAGGCCATTGATCGATGCCTTCAGAGTCGAAAAGTTGTCGCTGTAGAAATTAATGGACGTTCCAGCGGCAAAATTACACGCAGCATTTGATTGGGGAATCGCAGTACTGCAATTGAGCCCCTGCGTACCCGAACTATTGAGCATAATTATTGCGTTTGAACCGTCCGCCGCTGGCTGTGACTTCAGCGAATAAGCTTGGGAGATTCCCAGAATTTGCAGTATTCCCGTGGCCGTACCCGTAGTAAAGTTCAACTCTGCGAGGCTGTTGGAGGCATTGCTGACCTGGAGGGAATAGGAGCCGTCCGCGCTGGGTCGAACGATCAGGCCTTTGAACGCCCCGACGCCGGTCGCTCCATTGATCGTATAGGATGACGAGGTTTCCGAGCCCAAGGCTCCCGCGAAGGCGACCGGGCCGCTCAACGTCCCTGAGATACGGAAGTCACCCAAGCTGTATTGCGTCCCAGTGGTCAAATCAAAGCCGGTCACGCCGCTTTGGCCCTGGCCGAGCAGCCGGGTGTTGATCCCGTAGTCAAGCAAATAGGAGCCGGCGAACGTAGGGTTGATGAACGTGGAGTTCGTCGCGCTCGCGTCCACCATCACCACTGCGACGAGATTTAGCGTGCCGTGCGTGCCATCGTTGTAGGTCGATGGATAGCCTCCACCCTGCTCCCAGTCGGTCCCGATTGAGCTAAAATTGATGCTGTTGTTGATCTCCGACATCACCGCCGCATAGAGGCCGGCCGAGTTCGTTGAGTAGGCGTAGGGCGTCTTGCCCGGCGCCAGATAAACGATCTTCATTCCAGAAAAGTAAGGCTGTTGAACAGCACCCCCGACCAGAGTGATGTTCTGGAAGCTGTCGTGGAGAATCGATAGCACGTCGCAGTTATTTAGCTCGATCGTAGTGGTGGCGTTCGAGATCGTGAGGCCATCGAAATAGACAATCCCACCGCCGCAGTTGCTGAGTTGGGTGGTGAACGCTCCCGACTGGAAATGCCATGAGAGTTTCTTAGTGCCGTAATTCAGCACCCGGACTTTTTCATAAAGTAGATCAAAGGCTTGGTCTTGTTCAAACCCGGCGCTAGTTACAGCATCCGTCATGTTGGCCATGTCGATGGCCAGACCTTCGAAGCTGATCCCCATCAGATAGGCTTCGGAGGTCGCTGATCCGTCGATCTTGAAGGCCACGCTGACCGCGCTCGACGGCCGGATGACGGTTTTTCCGGTTCCCGAACCCGTGAATGCGACCGCCCCCGCGCCCCGCAGTGTCTGGCCGTCGTTCGCCAGCGAGGTTAGATTGAGCGTGGCCGTCGTCCGATAGACCCCCGGCGGAAAATACACCGACAGCCCCGAGTTGATCGCCGTCTGGATCGCTGCGGTGTCGTCGGTCACGCCGTCGCCCTTGGCGCCATAGGCCTTGACGCTGGTCAGCACATAATTGGCCACGTCCGCCGCGGTGGAGCTCAGCAGGCTCGTGGCGCCAGTGGGCAGAATGGGTATCTGGTCGGTCGCGACCGGGGTCCCGTGGGGCGTCAGCGCGCTGACGGGCTTGTTCTGAGCGTGGGCGGGCGCAACCTGGCCGATGGCCAGGCACGCGGCCAGCTGCAGTATGACCATTGGCGCTGTGACCAATGGTTTTATAAAGCGACGCGTCATCGGCGCTCCTAAACGGTTTGAGAGGCGGTTTGGCCGGTCCACGTCGTCCCGGTCTGGACCAGCAACACCTCGCCGGCCGGATCGACCTTCAGCAGGTCGCCGCCCGGGTCGATGCTCAGGTCGATCTCCTGGCCCTGGCCGCTAGGCGTCGCACCGGTGACCGTCACCACCACCGACGCGCTCTGTCCGGCGGCCATCAGCCGCCGTCCTGGCCAAACAGCCAGCGGATCGTCCACGGAATGGCGAAACCGCCGACGATGAATCCGAGACCCAGCCCGGCGACGAACCCCACCCTACAGCCCCGCCGGTTTGAGGCTGTCGGCCAGTGCGTCCAGGGCGCCGGGCGCGTGTGGGCCTTGCGTGGCCCAGGCGGCGCGCTCGACGGTCAAGGCGTCCCAGCTCTTGAGTTTGATCGCCTCGTCCGAGGCGAAGCGCGCCGGCGTGATGTCGCTCCGGGCTTCATCTCCAGCCACCCAGTCGGCCAGGCCGATATAGGCCAGGGTGGCGTTACGGTGCACGGCCTCCGGCGTCAGCGCCGCCGACAGGCTGGCGCAACCGCACAGCGAGCTCGCCGCCACAACGGCGGCCAGCAACAGCGCCGCCCTCATTTCGACACCGGCAGGCTGGCCGGCGACGACACCGCGGCGCGCAGGCGGGTGTCGTGGCGATGGGCCAGGATCCAGCTCCAGGCCAGATTGGCCCCGGCCACCACGATCCCGGCCGCCACGGCCGTGAACTGGGTTTCGCCGACCGGCGCCAGCAGCCCCGCGCCGATCAGCACCGTCGCCACGGCGGTCACGGCCTTGTCGGCCATGGCCTCGATCAGTCGCTCGGCCACCGAGGGCACGGTGGTCGACAATACAGGCGTGGTTGTAGGAACGGACGTGTCCGTCATTTCGGTCTTCCTTGTGTGAGAGGGTTTAGGGGGAGGGGTGGTTTAAGGGTACTGGGCCCAGGGCAACTGCACGTGGCCCCAGTCCTTGAACGTCTTCCAGTCGCCGCCCCATTCGACGGGGATGTTCAGCGCCTCGGCGGCGGCCCGGATCTGTCGCCAGATGTGGCCGAACACGATCGCCTCGTGGCCGGGCGCGAAATCGACCTTGCCGTCGGTCAGGGCCGCGACATCGATCGCGCAGGCGTCGCCGCCGCAACCCGCTTGTGGCAGGTGGCGGCTGTGCATCGTGGTCGAATGGCCGCTGGCGCAGGCCTCTTTCTCGGCCTCCAGGGTGCGGACGCCATACACCACCACGAACGGCTGCGGCGCCTGGGCGGCGGCGCGGACCACCCGGCACAGGTCGGCGTGCACCTGCGCCAGGCTATGTTCGGAGCGCGTATCCATGCTCATGCCTCCCGGTTTTCGAAGATGCGGTGGTTGATGCGCTCCAGCGCCCGGTCCAGGCGCTCGACGCTCTCTTTCAGCGCCCCGACCGTGGCGGTCAGCGCCGACAGCACCGAGTGGACTTCGCCCTGGGCGCTGGTGTTCCTCTCGACCACGGCCAGGCGGTTGTCGGTCTGGCCCCTGTCGTAGGCGTATCTGACCACGTGCACGACCAGGGCCAGTCCCAGGCCGCCGGCCGCCGCCAGCGCCGATCCGCTCGCCGCGTCGATCACAGATAGAACCCCTGGATCGACAGCGCCGCCGCCGTGCGGCCGGACGCGCTGGGCAAGGTCATGGTAATCGCGACGTTCGGTCCGGATGCGGCCAGCGCGGGATAAAACGACACCCAGGCCGGAGCGGCCGCCAGCGTCACGCCCGCCGGAATGGAGATCACATAGCTCATCGTTCCACCGGCCAGGCCGGTGATAGTGACGGTGGAGAGACTGCCCGCCGTGGAACCGCCGGAGGTGATTTCGAAGCCGGTCAGATAGGCTGTCTCGCCCGGCAATGCCGGAATGGAGCAGGTCAGCTGGCCGCCGGAACCCGCCCCCTGGGCGGAGACATTGATCCCCGACGCCATCACCGGCACGTCGGAGGAATCCTGAGTGGCCAGAAGGCCCGATAGATTGCCCATGCTTTGTTTCCTTCAGAAATATTGCCCGATGGTCTCGGTGCGGACGGCGCCGATCCGCAGCATCATCGCCGCCCGGCCCCGCGCGATCCGCCGCGTCAAGGTCGGGGTCGGCGCCGCGCCGCTGACCACGTCGCAGATCCGTTCGGCCAGCAGCGCGGCGAAGGCGCTGGTCAGGCGGCTGTTGAAAGGCAGCTCGCTATCCAGCCCCAGGCCGGTGGCGCTCTGCCAGGCGTTGATGTCCTCGCGGTAGAAATAGAGCGCCGTGGTGGTCCCCACGATCTCGATCCGCGCCCCGTCGCCGGGCGCGCGCCAGGTCTGGCCATCGGCCGCGCCGGTCGTCCCCAGCGGAGCCGAGGCCCCGCCGGAGCCGCCGAAACCCCCGAAACCATAGTCATACCGGTTGCCGCCAGTGGCCTGCACCGCGTTGGGCAGCGTCACGCCCACCGTGCTTCCGGCCTGGATCCGCAGGCGCTGGTTCTCGCCGGCAATGATGGCGCCGGTCACGTCGACGCTCAGCAGCGGCCCCCGCGCCTCGTGGATATCGAGGATCAGGTTCGCTGCCGCCTCCAGCCCCACCGCAAGCTCATCGGCGGTGGGATCCTCCCCCACCGCCGTCGCCCGCAAAGCCCGCATGGCGTCACCAATGGCGACCCGAACCGTGGCCACTACGGCGCCGAGCCCGCGGTGTCCTCGACGTAGTATTCGATGTCGGCTTCCAGGGTTCCGGCCACTGCGGTGGCGGCGCCCGTGCCGACCGTGACGATCACCGCGGTCTTGGCGGCGGGCTTATACAGCGCCCCCGCCGCCGCCAGGGTCAGGTCGACCGAGGCGCCGGCCGCGCGGCCGACGGTGGTGATCGCCGACTTGAACAGTCCCGCCGTACCCGCGACGCCCAGCGAAAGCGCCAAGGTCGGCGCGCCGTTGGAATCCAGCTGAGACGCCGCCTTCAGCGTCGCGGAAACCACCACGGCGTTGCCGGGCAGGTACCCGACATTGATCACATCCCCCACCGCCCAGGTCGAGATCACCCCCGAAATGGCGTGCAGGTGGACGCTGGTGGTGTTGAACCCGTGCCCGGTATTGGGCGGCGTCCTGTTGGCATAAAGAGCAGTCGAATAGGTCGTGGCCATCAGCCAAGCCTCCTTTTGGACCGCGGGCGTCCTCGCCCGCATATTTGAAGTTGAAGGTGAAGTGCGGGCGACACGCCCGCACTTCGATTAGAGGCTTAGGAGTCGGCCGCCGCACCGGCGAACACCGTCACCATGCCGTTCTGCAGGCCGTTGAAGTTGATCTTCTTGACCCCCAGCAGTTCCTCGATCGCGACCCCGGGCCGGAACCCGTAGTCCTTCAGCATGTCGGTGCGCGGCGTCGGCTCCTGGCCCCAGGCCACGCCCACCGCCCCGCCGCCGCAGACGAAGATCGGCCGCACGTCCGCTGAGCTGGCGCCGACGCCGTTGAACGCCGCGCCGCCGTTGGGATTGACCAGATTGGCGCAATAGTCGTCGATCTCCGGGATTTCCCGGTGGATCACGCCGTCATAGATCAGGTCGCCGTCCTGGAAGATCGGGTTCTTCTCCATCCCCAGGCCCTCGCGCGACCGCGCGTTGGTGTTGGCCGAGACGATGGTGGTGTCGGCCTTCAGGTCGCGGAACGTCCTGGCCCCGTGGAAGGCGACATAGAACTCCCGCCCGTCCCCGTCCTCGACCCGGAACGGCCGGATGTGCGGGTCGGCCGCCTTGGCGATCCGCTTGGCCAGGCCGAACATCGGCGCCGAGGCCTTGGCGGTGGCGGCGACAGTGCCGAGCGCCGTGGCGAACACGGCCGAAGTGTTACTCTTCAGCAGCCCGAACAGCACCCGGTCGACATTGGCGCCGACCCAGGTGTTCTGTTGCGCGGTGCTGGCCACATCATAGGCGACGCAGGTCCCGGCGGTGTCGGTGACGATCATCGCCAGGGCCTTGATGATATCGTCGCGCAGCTTCTCCGAACCCCAGATGTTCAGGGCGTCCTTCGAGGCGTTCCACAGATCGATCTCGGTGCGGAACGTGGTCGATTTGGGCAGCCGCACGGCGTTGCGCCGCCAGTCGATGGTGATCGGACAGTTGAAGTTGGTCAGCTCCTCCTCCAGCC
Organism: Caulobacterales bacterium; assembly: GCA_038227865.1. Lineage (GTDB taxonomy): Bacteria > Pseudomonadota > Alphaproteobacteria > Caulobacterales > Caulobacteraceae > Acaudatibacter. The sequence goes on along the minus strand of JBBRPO010000009.1, from coordinate 29,752 downwards.
CGTCCAGCACCGTGCCCCCGGTGACGCCGGCGGCCTTCAGGCGGCCGATGAACGGGATGTTGATGGTGCGGAAGGCTTCGGATTCCTGCTGGAACTTGGTCAGGATGATGCCGCCCTTGTTCACGTCGGCATTGGACATGTACGGCATGAACCGAGAGGTGCGGATATATTCCTGAAAGTAGGTGGTGACCCAACTCTGCCGCTCGGAGGCGGTCGCGAGGGTGGTTTCAGCCATAGATCAATTCCTTCTTGGGTTGGGTTTCTAGCGCCGGATCACGGCCGCGAAGGCCTGTCCGGGGCCGATGGGGGATCTTCCCGGGCCGCCGTTACCGGGGGCGTTGGCCAGGGTTCTGGGTGGAGCCTTCGTCGGCGCCTGGCTCTGAACGCCCGCCTGAACGCCCATCCGCGCGCCTTGCGACGCCTGAGCGTCTCGCCAGGCGTTGAACGCCGCCAGGTCACCGGGCTTCACCGTCCGTAGGACCTGCTCGCGGTTGAACGCTTGGCAGGCGGCTTCGTAAGGGTCTTCCGCCCCGCGCATCTGCTCGTTGAAGTGCGGATCCTGGTCGCATTGCCGGGCCGCCCAGTCATGGACCGCGGATATCTGGTCCTTGCCGTATTCCCGTTCGGCGAACCGGCGGGAGGCCCGCAGGTTCTGGGCATACAGCGCCTGCTTGACCGCCTCATGCGGCTCCAGGGGTTCGGGCGGTTGCGCCTGCGCCCGCATCGCCGCTATCTGGTTCTCCAGCCCATCGGCGCGGGCGCGTTCGGCCTGCCGCTTGTCGCGCTCGTCCAGCAGCGCCGAGATCGGCACGTTCCCTGATCTGCCGGCCGAGGTCGCCGGCCCTTCGAGGCGCGGGTCTTCGATCCGCGCGGGCGAGCCCGGCGGCAAGTTGATCATATCGTTCATGGTGTGTCCTCGCCCAAGACGGTGGCGGCCCGATGCGCCCGCATGGCGGCGTCCCATCCGGAGGCTACGAGCCCCGGCCCTCGAAAACGCCCGTCACCCCGGCGGCGGGTCGTTGTTGCTAACTCGTGAAGTTTGATTTTGCGCTACAATAGCCGCTGCGCCTCAGGCGTCGTGGATATTACGGACTGAAGTTGCGGTCGCGGCGGCCCTTGGTAAGCGACCTTCCCATCGACAGCCCGACTGGGCTGCTTACGCTTGTGCAAATGGCTCGGTGCTTTCAGTCGAGGCGCCGGGATGCGAATCAGCAGAGATAAGCGTCCAATCTGCTCCGTCTAGTGATCGCCAAACCCGGCGATCGGGAGCGCTGGACATTTGAAAAATGACCGATCCGACACCCGGAAGCACACCGATTAGTTTTGTGGATAACCCGCACGCCCCGGACGTTTTCGTCACCTCGTACTCGGGTTTCCTAAATCTCAACGGCGTCATCGTGATTACCTTTGAAACGGCCCGCGTTGACCACTCTACTACCCCTGGCCCCGTCAACCGGGTGGTGGTGGGCAGGCTGGTAATGCCAATCCATGGCGCCCAGGGGCTAGCCTTGGGCCTGGTCGATTTCTTGAAGCAACAGGGGCTCGACCCTGTGGAAGCGATTACGAAGGGCCAGACCGCCCAGTAGGTTGTTTTTGCCGTTTTGACCTGTGCGGCTGCGGTAGCCAGTGTCTCTGATCCGGACAGGCAATTTATTCGGGGAACTATATATTTGACAAAGCACGGTGCTGATTTGTGGTGATCCTCAGAAACGAGCACCGCCATGAACCTCACTGATCCGATCTTCCAAGACGCCGAGTTCGCCTCTCACTGAACCGTCAATCACTCCATCGGAGATTATGTCACCAGGGGCGGCTTCGTTCATACCAACACCGTGGAAAGTTCGTTCGCCATCCTGAAGCGCGGCATCTATGGCAACTTCCACCATGTCAGCGAAGCCCACGTTCACCGCTATCTGGCGGAATTTAACTTCCACTAAAACAACCGCATCGCCCTCGGCGTCGATGACACCGCGCGCACGAACAACGCCTCGAAAGGCATCGGCGGAAAGCACCTTACATATCGGCGGATTGCTGAAAGCCAGAACGTTTAAGCAGAAGGCGAAACGCCTTCACGCAAAGCACAAGAAAAGACTCCCAGCCCCAAAAGAATCCAAATAGCATTCGATCTGCGTGTATGTGTGATTCGCCAACACCTTCGGTCCTGGCTTGCCCTTTTGGCGGGCTAGAGCCCGGGAAAGGAGGTGGTAACGATGACGAAATACACAACCCGCAAGGTTGGTCGGGATTCAGGCAATGGGCAATTCATTCCCATTCCTGAGACCAAGCAGCGTCCCCGGGAAACCGAGGTCGAGACCATCCGCTATCCGGCTCCGCGCAAATAGCGCCTAGTCGGCGGGGCGGTGGGCGTCACAAGCGCCCGCCGTCCTAGCGGTCTTCAGTGTCAGTCGATTTTCTTTCAGATTGGCTACCAAGTTTCTTATGCGGCGTGTGCGGAGCCGCCAGCATGTTTTCCAACGTCCGTTTGAACCGGGCGTCGGCTTCAGGGTCACCCTCGGGAGGGCATTATCGGTCATGGAAGAACACCCAACGGAACAGGAAATCAGCCACACCGCGCGGGCGATTGGCGGCCTATTCCTGAATTTCAGCGCCCTTGAACACACGATGTCGCTGGCGGTAGCCGCCATACTTAAGCTTTCCCCAGAGCAAGAAAAGCCTCTCGTCAGGGGCATGATGGCCCGCGCCAAGATCGATATGCTCGCATCCTATGCCTCCGCCCATTGGAACAAGGCCGATTGCGAGACGCTTGAAGCGATCCTGAAACCCACCCGGAAACTTGCCGAATACCGGAACGATTTTGCGCACGGACTCATCGTTCACGACGGCAAGGGGAATTGGGCAGTGATCTCGCATCGCGGGAAGCACCGTTTCGTTGGGCTAGAAAAACCCTTCACCGTAACGGAACTTCTTCTTCGAGGCGGAGAGGCGGAGCGACTATCGATTGAGTTCCAAGCTCTTGCCGAAGCCATCTTCGAACAGGAATCCACCGGACCCCTGCCACAAACTCGCTAACCCGATTCCAACTTGCCGGCCTTTCACGCTCCGAATCACCAGCGGATGAGCCTTGCTCTGTCACGTATATAGTTCCCCTATTTTGCTTTCGGTGGCGCCACCGCCTGCGGAGTTGGAACCATCAAGACGATTGGCGCGGGCGCGGGGGAAACAGGTCCAGCGGCGGCGTAGTGGTTGATCAGGGCAAGTCCGCCGACGACGCCACCGACGACAAGGGCCACTATGCCCACACCCACGGCGAGCCATTCTATCCGCCAGCTTTCGAGATCACGTTTCGTCGGCAAAGTGGCCAAAACCTCGAGCTGCCGCGATATCCCGTCCAAATCCTTTCGGATGTACGTCATGTGCGTTTCGAGACTGGAAACTCTGCCTTCCATGCCATCGTATGTGCCACCGCCGCCGCCATCCTTCAAGGTCGCCTCCTGCTGACTAGCGTCATCACCGGGTTCGCCTGATGTGCCGCCTGGAAACCGATACAGTCTAACCACGGGCAGCGCCTTCGGTGTTGTCGATCCAGTTTTTGATCTTGGGCCATGAAAACTGGCTTAGGTCACCACACCTATTGCAGACAAAAGCGACAACAGGGAAAAATCTAACACCGCGCGAATTGATCTGCACCTGTGCGACATGTATTTGATCGTCTTCGACAATCGGTTCCAGTTCGTCTCCGCCGCAAAGTCGGCAACGGTCGTTTGGCAGGGCGGATTTGAGGTAGGCAAGCGCCTGTTTTGTCGTAATTTGTTCGGATTGCACATCCGCCATGCCAAACCTCCATGTGAGGTATGACCCTAACTTCCCAAGCGCGGGAGTGCACCTGCGCAATCCGAAGATCACCGATTTTCCTGATCGCTCTCCTGCGCGGTCTCGCCGGTTTCGAACCCGGTCCGATCGGCGCGGACGCTCTTGGCATACGTCAGGGCGTCCAGGGTCTTGGCGAAGCCGGTGGCGCCATGCAGCGGCGCCTTGGCCTGGATCTCGGCGGTGCGGGCCTGAAGCTCGGCCAGCTTGGCCTGGGCCATCGCCTGGCCCATCTGGGCCTCCTGGTCGGCCCGCGCCGACTGGGCCTGGGCGGCCTGGTTCAGCGTATCGAGCAGGCCGCGCTTGTGCGGGATCGGCGACAGCTGGATCAGGGTCGCCAGCGGCACCTGCTGCTGATAGGCCGCGCTCGATCCGACCAGCCGCATCAGCTCGTTGAACGCCTCCTGTTGCACCGTCCCGGTCTCGGCCTGGCTGTCGACCTCGATATCGACGTCGATCTCCGCCAGGCTGCTCGCCGCGCCTTGGTCGGACCCCTGACCGCCGGCCTGATTCAGCCCCACGAACCGGGGCGCGTTCTCGTCGTCGGTGACGCGGATGAACCGCGGCGCGGTCCAGAACTGTTTGGCCCGCGCCCACATCTGGCGATAGATGCGCAGCTCCCAGTCCTCCAGGGCGCCGTAGAGATTGGCCAGCTCCACCAGGCCCGATTGCTGGCGCGCCAGCAGCGCCCGGCCGCTGTCGTCATGTTCGTTGCGGCCCAGGATCGCCGGGCTCGGGCCCATGCGCTCGATCTCGGCCTTGGCCTCGGCCATCATCTCGCGGTTGCCCTGAAATTCGGCCACGTTGTTGACCAGCGCCCATCCGAACGGGATCACCCCGTCCGGCCGCGCCGCCTCGGCCCGCGCCGTGTCGGCGTCGACGTCGGAGGCCGACGCCTCCACCGCCTGCAACCGCGTGACGTTCAACAGGTGGATGCTCTTGGACCGGCGCTTGTTGATCTCGTCCTGGGGACCGATCATGTCCCACACCGCGCCATAGCGGCTGTTGTCCTGTTTCACATAGGCGCTGTGCGCCTCGATCGGGCAGTCGGGGCGGCCCCGGTGATCGACATAGGGCGAGGGGCCGCTCTCCAGTATGTCCGAGCCGGTGAACACGCAGCGCATCCAGTCGCCGGCTTCCCGGTAGTAGATCTCGATCACCAGCAGCCGGCGCATCCTGGCGTCGATCCAGGTCCCGCTGGCGCCCGCGCCCGCGCCGATCAGCGGCCGGTCCTGGAACGCGGCGCTGGCAGCCATTCCGCCGGCGGATCCGCTTTGCAGCGCCTCGCCGATTTCCCGCGCCTTCTCGGGATAGATCGCCTCGGCGTCGTCGGCGTACATCCACTTGGCGATGCCCAGATAGCGGGCGTCCTTGAAGTCGGGACGCCGGGCGCGCGGATCGTGGAAAAATTCCTCCCAGCGGATCTGGGTGACGGTGACCTCCAGGTCGCCGTCGACACCGACCAGCGCGGCCATCGAACCGGGCACCAGCAGGTCCTTGAAACAGTCCTGCTTGACCCGCTTGAAGCGGTTGAAGTCGGCAATATAGCGCAAAACATCGGTGGCCACGTCGGCGCTGTCGGCGTCTGCCGGGTTTCGCGGCCAGGCGCGGGGATCGGCCTGGGTGCGCTCGGTCACGCCGATGATGCCGTTGATCGCCGGCTTGATGCGGTTGATCACCACCGGCGGCTGGCGCCGCTCGCGCAACAGCGCCAGCTCCGCGGCCGAGAACTGATCGGAATCGAAATAGTCCATCGCCCGCAACGCCCGCCCCCGGGCCTCGCTGGTCATTTGCTCGGCCTCGCTGAAATAGCGCTTGAGCTTTTGCAGATCGGGCGTGGCGCCTGATTCCTTGGCCCCCGTGTGCTTGGTGGCCATGGCGCTCTCCCCATCCATCCCGTCGTCGCCCCATCCCGTCGCCTTCAACGAGACAATCTCCAGTTTGCATATTGCAACATACTTTCGCCCGGTTGTCAATATGCAAAGTCGTTTCGCGCCTATTTCATCGACACGAAAGCGCCGACGCCCTAGGGTAGGGGACGCCTGAACCAGTGAGGGGCCCATGGCCTACGCCACCGACTACACCACCCTGCTCACCGGCTCCTATTGGAGCGGCGCAGAGACGCCGGGTCAGCCAGTGTTCGTCACCTATTCGTTCGACGCCACGGCCCCCGCGTCGGATGTCGGCCACCTGGCCAGCTCGGCCCTGGCCACCTTCCGCCCCTACACCTCCGGCGAACAGACCCAGGCCAAACAGGCCCTGACCGACTGGAGCAGCGCCTCCACCGTCGCCGGCGGCGGCAGCGGGGTGATTTTTCTGCAGGTGGCGCCGGGCAAGGGCGACATCAACTTCGCCGCCTATGATTTCACCTCGGACCCGAACGCCCAGTATTCCGGTGGCGAGGCCTACTATCCCTATGGCGACTGGAACTACAGCACCGGCCAGCCGGGTCTGATCAAGTTCGCCGCCGATCTGCCCGGCTCGGGCAATGTGTTGATGAACACCGCCTTCGAGACCGGCGGTCTGTTCGCCTATGCGACGGTGCTGCACGAGATCGGCCACGCCCTGGGCCTGAAGCACCCCACCGACGCCTGGACCAACTATGTCGATGGCCTGGGCGTCGTCCACAACCAGTGGGATCCGAACGTCACCTACGACACCAGCTATTCGATCATGTCGACCGGCGCCACCACCCTGACCGAGCCGACCGCCGCCGATTTCCAGGCCATCCAGTCGATCTATGGGACCGCCGCCCAGGCCGCGGCGCAGGACAAGAGCTGGAGCTGGAACGCCGCCACCTACACCCTGACCCAGGTCCTCAAGGACGGCGGCCAGACCGTGCGCGGGATCAGCACCAGCAACACCATCACCGGTGGCTCGGGCGCCGACGCCATCTATGCGATCGGATCGGGAACCAACAAGGTGTTCGGCAAGGCCGGAAACGACACCCTGGTGGGTGGATCGGGGACCAGCTATCTCGACGGCGGCGCCGGCGCCGATGTGATCAACGGCTGGTTCGGCGCCAGCTACGCCGCCTATGGCGACGCCACGGTCGGGGTGACGGTCAATCTGCTCAATCCCGCGCTTAACACCGGCGACGCGGCGGGCGACAGCTATCTCCATATCACCCGCATCCAGGGCTCCAACTTCAACGACATCCTGACCGGCGATAACGGTGGCGACACCATCACCGGCCTCAAGGGGAACGACATCATCACCGGCGGCGCGGGCAAGGACACCCTGATCGGCGGGATCGGCAATGACATCATCACCGGCGGCGGGGCCGCCGACAGCCTGACCGGCGGGACGGGAAACGCCACCTTCGTCTACAACCTCGTCACCGACAGCACGGTTCAGGCGCCCGACACCATCAAGGATTTCCACACCGGCGACCGGATCGATCTGTCCGCCGTGGACGCCGACACCGCCACCGCGGGCGTGCAGCATTTTCATCTGGGCGCCACGCCGGGGCATGTCGGCGATATCGTCGTCAGCTTCGACGCCGCGCACAATCGCACGGTCGTTGATCTCTACGACAACGCCACCGCCACGCCCGACGCGCGCCTCTACCTGACGGGCAATCACGCTCTGGTCGCCGCCGATTTCAAGCTCGCGCCCGGAGCCGCCCCGTCTCCGGGCGTGTTCAGCGAGGCGATAGCCGGTTTCGCGGCCTCCAGCACCGGCCCGTCGACCCAATACCAAGCTCCGCCCGCCCAGAGGCCCGGGCTCGCCCTGGCCGTCCCATTGCATTGGGCCTGAGGCGCGAGAGGAAATATGGCTGCCGAGGTCTCTGGCGATGTCTCCGGGCTCGCCCCATCCGCCCTAGAATCTGGCGCCCTAGAATCTGGCGCCCGGGAATCTGGCGCGCGCGAATCCGGCGCCAATCATGCCCAGCGTTCCGCCAAGCTGCGCTTCGGCGTCCTGGCCGCCTACGGGTCTGGATCGATGGTCCAGGACACCGCCAACTTCGGCCTCAACAACCTGCTGCTGTTCTACCTGACCATCGTCTGCGGCCTGTCCGGGTCGGCGGCCGGGATAGCCCTCGGCATCGCCCTGGTGGTCGACGCCTTCATCGATCCGCTGGTCGGATCGCTGTCCGACAACAGCCGCTCGCGCCACGGCCGGCGACACCCCTGGATGCTGGCCAGCGCCATTCCGATCGTCGTCGCCTTCGCGATGCTGTTCTCCGTGCCGGTGGGCCTCTCGGGCTTCGCGCTGTTCGCCTACGCCCTGACCGCCCTGATGGCGGTGCGCATCGGCATGTCCGGCTTCACCGTCCCCTTCATCGCCCTGGGCGCCGAACTCAGCGACGACTACGCCGAGCGCTCGACCATCGTCGCCGCCCGCGTGCTGTTCAGCGTCGTGGCCGGCGCCGTCGGCGCGTTCCTGGCCTTCGGCGTGTTTCTGAAGGGCGTCGGCGGCCTGACCCACCGCGCCGCCTATTCGCCGTTCGGCTGGAGCTGCGGCGTGCTGATCCTGATCGCCGCCGCCATCAGCACCTTCGGCACCATGAGCGCGCGAGACCGGCTGCACGCCGCGCCGCCGACCAAGGGCCCCGCGTTCGGACGCTTCCTCGCCGAGATCGCCGAGGTGTTCCGCAACCCCTCGTTCCGCACCCTGTTCTTCGCCTGTCTGATCCTGTTCATCTCGCTGGGCGTGGCCACCGCGCTGGGCCTGCACGCCAACACCTATTTCTGGAAACTGCCCGGCAAGGTCATCCTGGTCATCACCCTGGCCTATTTCCTCGGCATCCTCGTGGGCGTGTTCGGCGCCAGTTCGGTGGGCGGGCTGCTGGAAAAGCGCCAGATCGCGCTGATCGGCATCAGCCTGCTGGGCCTGTGCCAGCTGGTGCCCGCGTCGCTGCTGATCCTCGGCCTGATCCCGCTCAGCGCCGGGGCGCCGACCCTGATCCTGGCCTCGGCGATTTCCGGTGTCGGGGCCAGTTCCGCCCTGATCGGCTTCCAGTCGATGATGGCCGACGCCGCCGACGAGCATGAACATCTGTTCGAGGCCCGCCGCGAGGGGCTGTATTTCGCCGGCATCAGCCTGTCGGCCAAGGCCTCCAGCGGCGTCGGCGCCCTGATCGCCGGCCTGGTGCTCGACCTGATCGGCTTCCCCCACGGCCTGGTCGCCGCCGGCGCCGCGCCCCACGCCATCCCGGCCGAGGCCGTGCGCAACCTCGGCCTGATCTACGGCCCCGGCGCCTCGATCATCACCGCCCTCTCGATCCTCGTCCTGCTCCGCTACCGCCGAGGCCGCGAAGACCACGCCAAGGTCCGCGACGCCCTGGCTCTGCGCCGCGACGCCTGATCACCACGGGATCGGCGCGCCGTCCCAGGCGAAGAAGCCGCCCGTGTCCTTCGGGCCAAGCCCATCCATCACCGACAGCAGCGCCGCGGCCGATCGATCGGCGGTGAAAAGCTTCGCGGAGGCAACGCCGGCCTGGAACGGCGCGCTGAGCGGCGTGTCGACCGTACCGGGATGCAGGGCGACGCACACCCCGAGCGGGCGAGACCGGGCGTTCTCGATCGCCAGGGTGCGGATCAGCATGTTCAGCGCCGCCTTCGAGGCGCGGTAGCCATGCCAGCCTCCCAGATGGTTGTCGCCGATACTGCCGACCCGCGCCGACAGCGCCGCGAACAGGCTGGGCCGGTCGCGCGGCGTCAACGGCAGCAGATGTTTGGCCACCAGCGCCGGGCCGATGGCGTTGACCGCCATCACCGCCGCCAGGCTGGCCCCGTCGAGCGCCCGCATCGACTTCTCCGGCGCCAATCCAGGTCCATGCAGCCGGCCGGTGGCGACGATCACCCGTGTCGGCGTCCCCAGCTCGGCCACCCGGGCGGCGGCCGACCGAAGGCTCGCCTCATCCTCGATGTCGATCGGCGCCCAGACCCGTCGCGCGTCGTCCACCAGACCCTCGGGCCGTCGACGCGACAGCGCCAGCACCCGATCGTAACCGGGGTCCGCCGCCAGCCGGTCGAACAGCGCCCGCCCCACACCCCCGCCGGCCCCGACCACCACGGCGATGATCGGAGCCTTGCTCACCGGATCAGGCCGCCGCCCGTTCGGCACCGATCACCCGGCCCGCGGCGTTGACCACCGCGGCGATGCGCAGGGCCGCCTGGATGTTGACGGTCGGCACGCCGCGTTTGCGCAGTTCCGCCTCGTGAGCATCCAGGCACATGCCACAGCCGTTGACCGCCGAAACCGCCGTGCACCACAGTTCGAAGTCGGTCTTGTCGACCCCCGGATTGCCGATCACGTTCATCCGCAGCCGCGCCGGCAGGGTGCGGTATTCGGCGTTCTCCATCAGATGCAGCGCGCGATAATAGACGTTGTTCATGGCCATGACCGCCGCCGCCGCCTTGGCGCCGGTCATCGCCGCCTCCGACAGCCCCGAGGCGGTGGCCTGGGCCTCGATCTGGCGGACCAGATCGGGCTGGCCGACAGCCTGGGCGGCGGCGACAAAGGCGCCCCACTTCTGCTGATCGCTAAGCAGCGTCTCGTTGGCCAGTGACGACAGATTGAGACTGATATCCTTGGCGTAGGCGGGCAGCAGGTCGCGCAGGGCGTCGATCGACATGGGTCAGGCCGCCTTCAGGGTCTCACCGCCGACCTGGCGATTGCAGGGGCAAAGCTCGTCGGTCTGCAGGGCATCGACCACCCGCAGCGTGTCGGCCGGGGCGCGGCCGACGCTCAGGCTGGTCACATAGACGTGCTGCACCACATTGTGCGGGTCGATCACGAAGGTGGCTCGCTGAGCCACGCCTTCATCGGCGTCCAATATGCCCAGGTCCCGGGCGAACACCCCGCCGTTGTCGGCGAACTGCCAGATCGCCAGCCGATGCAGATCGGGATGCGCCCGCCGCCAGCCCAGCTTGGAGTGTTCGTTGTCGGTGGATCCGCCCAACACGACGGTGTCGCGGTCGGCGAACTCCCTGCCCAGACGCGCGAATTCCGCGATCTCGGTCGGACAAACAAAGGTGAAGTCCTTCGGGTAGAAAAAGATCACCTTCCACTTTCCGGGGAAGCTGGCGTTGTTGAGGTCCTCAAAGGCGCTGACGCCGTGTTCCTCATGGTTGTTGAAGCCGGGTTTGACACCGACGATCTTGAATTCAGGAAGTGACTGACCGACACCGAGCATGTTTGATTTCCTATGACAACTGCAATAGCCAACGAACTGGCCGGCGGCGGTGTCTAGTCGGGCGTCGATTCCGGGTCCAATCGATTATTTCAGTGACCGGCATAGAGCCGATCGATGCGACAGGCGATGGCGGGAACCTCGGGCGAATTGGGGTGTTCGGTTGTCAGTCAAACCTCAGGAAATCCTTCATGTCACTGCCTTCCGAAGTCCGCGAGACCGAAAAAACCAATCGCACCATGATCGTCGTGGTCGGCGTTATGGTGGCCCTGGTGCTCGCCGCGGTGGTGTATTTTGTCAGCGTCAACAAGGGTCCGCCGGCCGACAGCCAGGCTATGCGCGACGCCGCCGCCCAGAACGCCGCCCAACAGGGCGCCTTGGCCCAGAGCGCCGCCGACCAGACTACTCTCAATAACGCCGCCAGTGACGCCGCTTCGGCCAGAGCCAGCGCCCAGGCCGCTTCGATCGCCGACCAGACCAACGCCTCGGCCCAGGCGGCCCAGGACGCTCAGGTGGCGGCCCGCGCCGCGCGCGCCGCCGCTGATCGCGCCACGACCGCCGCCGACACCGCCAACCCAGCTCCCAATTGATGGACACCGATCTGGGACCGGACTTTGCCCGAGGCGTCCCGGCTCACCAGCTCGCCGACGGTGTGCTGCTGCGCGGCCACGTAGCCGGCCAGCCGGTGCTGCTGGCGCGGGTCCGCAACGCCTTCCGCGCCGTCGATGGCCTGTGCACCCACTATCACGCGCCCCTCGCCGACGGGCTGATGGTCGGCGATATGGTGCTCTGTCCCTGGCACCACGCCCGCTTCTGCCTGAGCACCGGCCAGGCCCACGGTGCGCCGGCCATCGAATCCCTCGGCGTCTGGCGCGTCGAGGAACGTGGCGGCATGGTCTTTGTCCGCGCCAGGGTGGAACCGGCCGCGCCCCGCAGCCACACCGGCGCGGGCGCCCGGCGCGTGGTCATCATCGGGGCCGGAGCGGCGGGCTTCGCCACCGCCGAGATGCTTCGCCGCGAGGGTCACGCCGGCGATCTGACCATCTTGGGCGACGATCCCGATCCGCCCTACGACCGGCCCAACTGTTCAAAGGACTATCTGGCCGGCAAGGCTCCGCGTGAGTGGATGCCGCTCAAGGACCCGGCTTTCTATGCCGACAGCCATATCGACCTCAGGGTCGGCGGCGGCGCGCGCGCCATCGACCTGACGGCCCGAACCGTGACTCTGGCCAACGGCGCGGCATTGCCCTTCGAGGTCCTGGTGCTGGCCACCGGCGCCGCGCCGGTTCGACCACCGCTACCGGGGTTCGACCGGCCCAACGTCCATGTCCTGCGCACCCTGAAAGACTGCGAGGCGATCATCGCCGCCGCCGGCCAGGCCCGCCGCGTGGCCGTGGTCGGCGCCAGCTTCATCGGCCTGGAGGTCGCCGCCGCCCTGGTCGAGCGCGGCATCGAGGTCCATGTCATCGCCCCGGAAGCCATCCCCCTGGCCCGTATCCTCGGCGACGATCTCGGTCGCCACATTCAGTCCGTGCACGAGGCCAAGGGCGTGGTGTTCCACCTCGGGCAATCGGCGCGCGGCTTTGTCGATGGCCGTCTCGGCCTGGAGGACGGAACCGATATCGCCGCCGACTTCGTCGTGGTCGGCGTGGGCGTCAGGCCCCGCGTCGAACTGGCGCAGGCCGCTGGTCTGGCGGTGGATCGCGGCGTCGTGGTCGACGGACGCTTCCGCACCGCCGCACCCAACGTGTTCGCGGTCGGCGACGTGGCGCGCTATCCGGACCCCCGCACCGGCGACAGGATTCGCGTCGAACACTGGGTCGCGGCCGAACGCCAGGGCCAGCACGTGGCCCGCGTGCTGCTAGGCCAGGCCGGCGACTTCACCGAGACCCCGTTCTTCTGGTCAGCCCACTACGACACCGCCATCAACTATGTCGGTCACGCCGAGAGCTTCGACACGGCCGAGGTCGAGGGTGACATCGCGGCCGGCGACGCCACTGTCCGCCTGAAACGCGGTGGCGACCTGCTCGCCGTCGCCACCCTCGGCCGGGATATCGAGTCCCTGAAAGCGGAGATGGCCTTCGAAGCTTGAAGATTGGGAGCCTAGGCCTTGGAACGGGCGCCGCCTTGGCGGGTTACCCACCCATAGCCCCCCCAACTCAAGGAGCCCCGCCATGAACAAGCCCTCTCGTCCCGACGCCAAGACCGCCACGCCGTTCCTCAGCGACGTCAAGACCTTGCGCGAACGCGCCCGCCAGCATCTGGAAACCGGCGTCGTCACCGACACCTATGTCGGTGACGTCGATCAGGCGATCGATATTCTCCAGGCCGTCCTGGCTACCGAGATCGTCTGCGTCTTGCGCTATACCCAGCACTCTATCGTCGCCACGGGCCTGGCCAGCGAGGGCGTCAAGGCCGAGTTCGCCCAGCACGCCAAGGAAGAACAGGACCATGCGATGTCGGTGGCCGAGCGTATCGACCAGCTGGGCGGCACGCCCGACTTCAACCCCTCCACCCTGACCGGCCGCTCTGCCTCCGAATACACCACCGGCGATGACCTGGCCTCGATGATCCGCGAAAACCTGATCGCCGAGCGGATCGCGGTCGATCACTATCGCGAGCTGATCCGCTACTTCGGCGATAACGACCCCGCCACCAAGCACATGCTGCAGAAGATCCTGGCCGTAGAGGAAGAGCACGCCAGCGACATGCTCGACCTGCTGACCACCCACGGCGTGGCGAACGTCTGAAAACTGGCCCCTCGCCGCGCCTTCGGTCGCTTCGCGGTGGACGCCCGAGCCGATCCCGCCGATGATCAAACCGTGTCTTCCTGGCGCGGTTGGGTGGGGTCGTTTCGATGCGTAAACTCGTTGGTCTGGTCGCCATGGCTTCGCTGATCGCCACATCGGCCATGGCGGCCGACGGCCTGCGCGCCGGCGCCGAGGCCGTGCGCGACAGGGCTCTGACCGATCCGACAGCCTATGAAATCGTCAAATCGCTCTCCACCGAGGTCGGCCAGCGCCTGGCCGGCTCCGAGGCCTCCGCCCGGGCCAGGGACTGGGGCCTGGCCAAGCTCAAGGCCCTGGGCTTTTCCAATGTCCACGCCGAGCCCTTCCCGATCACCGCCTGGGCGCGCGGCCTGGAATCCGCCACCCTGACCGCGCCCTATCCGGCCAACCTGGCGATCCTTGGCCTCGGCGGCTCGGTTCCCACCCCGCCGGACGGCGTCGAGGGCGAGGTGGTGGTGTTCCGCGCCTATGACGACCTGCTGGCCGCCGCGCCTGGCTCTCTGTCCGGCAAGGTCGCCGTGGTCACCCAGGGCATGGCCCGCACCCAGGAAGGTTCGGGCTACGCCGCCGCCAATGTGCTGCGCCGTTCGGGCGCCAGCGAAGCCGCCAAACGCGGCGCCATCGCCTATCTGACCCGCTCGCTGGCCACCGGCGTCACCCGAGAACCGCACACCGGGGCGCTGAACTACTCAGCCGACGCCCCGAAAATCCCCGCCGCCGCGCTGTCGGTGATCGACGCCGAACAGCTCGACCGTATGGTCGCCACCGGCGCCAAGATCCGCCTAAGGCTGAAACTGGCCTCGACCTCCGGCCCGTCCACCGCCTGGAGTGTGGTCGGCGATATTCCAGGGACCGTCCATCCCGACCAGGTGATCCTGATCGGCGGCCATCTGGATTCCTGGGACGCGGGCACGGGCGCCATCGACGACGGCGCCGGCATCGCCATCACCGTCGCCGCCGCCCGCCTGGCCGGCGATCCGGCCCATCCGCCGGCCCGCACCCTGCGCGTAGCGATGTTCGGGGCCGAGGAGATGAACTTCACCAACGCCGCCTTCACCGCCGCCCATGTCGCCGACGTGGCCAATATCGTCGCCATCGGCGAGAGCGACGAGGGTTCGGACAATATCTGGAGCGTCGAGCTGCCCGCCGGAACCGCCTCGCGCCCGGAGATGCGCATCCTGGCCACGGTGCTGGCGCCGATGAAGATCTTTGTCTCGCCCGATCCGGCCCGGTTCGGCGGCTCCGACATCGTTGGCCTGATCCTGGCCGGCGCGCCCACGTTCGGCTTCCGCCAGGACGCCAGCCGCTATTTCAACTGGCACCACTCCTCGGAAGACACCCTCGACAAGGTCGACCCCGTCCAGCTCAACCAGAACGTCGCCGCCTGGGCCGCGTTCCTCTACATAGCCAGCCACTCCGACCTGACCCTCCGCCCCCCGCCGCCGGCGCCCTGAACCGCCCAGCCAAGCTGGAGCCCCCATCCCCGGCTCCGCCGGGACTTCCCCCGGAGGGAGAAGAGAACGTCTACGCCAACCTCGCCTTGGCGGCCCGTACTATAATATCTACTACCCCCTCAAGATTGTCCCGCACATCAACCGCGCCAACGCGCAACGTCTTAACGCCCTGATCCTCGACCCAGGCGTCGCGGCGCGCGTCCCGCGCCGGATGATCGTCGGCAAGATGCGACATCCCGTCGACCTCGATCGCCAGCCTCGCCTGGGCGCAGAAGAAGTCCAGGATATACGGACCCATCGGATGCTGCCGGCGAAATTTGAGACCGCCCATCGCCCGGCCCCGCAGCGCTACCCACAACCGAAGTTCGGGCGGACTCATCCGCCGCTGAAGTCCCCGCGCGAAAGCCACCGCAGGTTTGGGCGCATCCATCGGATACGGTTAGCGCGACGCCCTAGTTCGGCTTTTGTGGGTTCTCGAGAGCGGGAGCCTTGGCGGGTTCCGCCGCCGCTGTCGTAGTCGGGGCCGCTTGGCTTCCGGTTGCCGAGGGACTTCCCGCCACCAGCTGGCCAGCCTCGGTCACCGACACTAACTTGCCATCAGTATTATAGCAGAACAAAACTGGATGTGCTTTACTCTTTGTTGCCGCTTCGCCCGGTGTTGCCAAAACTTCAAACAGACCAAGTGTGAACACGTCGGCGGCGGCTTCGGTAACGATGATCGCGCCCTAGCCGACATCGCTTACACCATGCGTATAGAGCTTATAGACGTCACAGGATCGGTCACCGTCCTTGTCTGACGCCAAAGGAGCGCCAACGTTGGCGACGACGTCAAAGCGCTTCTCGCCTATATAGAATTTATGCAGATTCACGGCTGCGGGTCGATTGGCCTCCATGACGGTCGAGCAACCGCCAAGCGCCAAAATAACAACCATGGAAATTGAAATAAAAAGTGCGCATCCTGCCCCCCACGAGCTTGCGAATTAATATGGCCGAGAATCTGACCATCTCTGAATATCTTTAGCTGCGTAATCTGCTTCTGTCACGGTATTTTCCCGACCGCCGTGAACGTGCGAGTGTCTATTCAATGTCCCAACCCAGCGGTCTAAACATCCCCGACACGCCCGCCGCCAGACTGCTCGGCCGCGAGGTGGTGTCGTTTGACGCCCAGACCGGTGAGGCGGTGGTGCGCTATTTCGCCCGCCCCGAATTCGCCAATCGGCATGGAACCGTGCAGGGCGGCTTGCTCGGCGCCATGCTGGACTCGGCCGCCGGCATCGCCGGTTCGTCCGATCTGCCGCCGGACCTGACCGCCGTCACCGCAAGGCTCGAGGTATCGTTCCTTAAGCCCGCGCCGCTGGGTCCGCTGATCGCCACCGCCCGCCGAATCTCCCGCGATGACCGATCCATCCACGTCGAAGCCAGCCTCGCCGACCCCACCGGCCGCGTCCTCGCCACTGCCAAAGCCGAGATGCGGATATTGGCGCGAAAACCCGCCTAACCCCCACCACCCACCTTCACCGGCGCTGTCTCGCGCATCATCAGCATCGCCGCCAGCCCCACCGCGACCCCGATCGCCATATAGCCAGCCGGCGCCAGCGGGCTGTGCAGGGCGCCGGTCAGCCAGGCCACGTTGAACTGCGCCGACCCGCCGAAGATCGAGATCGCCACGGCATAGACCAGGGCCAGGGTCCCCGACCGCACCTGCTTGGGCAGGGATTCGGTCACCGCCACCAGAACCGACGACGAGGAAATGCTGGTCGCGACGCTCAGCAAGGCCGTGGCGCCCAACAGCACCACCCCGGTGCGATAGTGCGAAATCGCCCAGAAACACGGTCCGATCAGCATCAGCAGCACCACCCAGGGGATGATCATCACCGGCTTGCGCCCGAACCGGTCCGACAGCCAGCCGCCCACGGGATCGAAAACCACTCCGGTCAGCCCCAGCACGACCGTGGCCCCGAACCCCAGGCGAACCGGCATGTGCAGGGTCGCGGTGGCGTAGGTGGTCAGATAGTCGAGCACATAGCCGACCGTGGTGCCGGCGGCCAACATCATCAGCGCCAGTATGGCGATGCGTCTGGCCGTGACCGGCCGCCCCGCCACCGCCGGCGGCGCGGTGGCGGCCTCAGCCTCGTGCAGCGTCTCCACCA
Source organism: Caulobacterales bacterium (assembly GCA_038227865.1). Classification (GTDB taxonomy): domain Bacteria; phylum Pseudomonadota; class Alphaproteobacteria; order Caulobacterales; family Caulobacteraceae; genus Acaudatibacter. The sequence continues at coordinate 12,390 of JBBRPO010000009.1, read as the reverse complement.
GCCCCCGGCGCAGCAACAGTCCGAACGGCACGATCACCGCCCCGGCCAGGAACGCGATGCGCCAGCCATAGTCGGTCAAGGCGCCGGCCCCCATCACGCTGGAAAGCCCCACGCCCATCAGCCCGGCGGACAGGATCGCCGCGTCCTGGCCCATATATTGCAAAGACACCAACAGCCCCCGCCGCTTGGGCGGGGCGGCCTCGATCAGGAACGCGGTGCTGGGTCCGACTTCGCCACCCAGGGCGAACCCCTGGATCAGGCGAAACACGATGGCCAGGATCGGCGCGGCCACGCCGATGGTCTTGTAGCCCGGCGTCAGGGCCAGGCCGACGATGGCCACGCCCATCAGGGCGAACGACAGCAGCATCGCCGGCTTGCGTCCCACCCGGTCGGCCATCCGCCCGATCACGATCGCCCCGATCGGCCGGGTCAGGAACCCCGCCCCAAAGGTCGCCAGCGACGCCAGCAGGCTGGCGGCGGCGTCGCCCGACGGAAAGAACGTCTGGCCGATCTGCACCGCGAAGAACGAGTAGGTGATGAAGTCGTAGAACTCGAGCGCATTGCCGGCCACCACCGAAGCCACCTGTCTCGCCGAAACCATAGCCTCGTCCCCCTGTTGCGCGCACCCCCTACATAGTCTTCCAGTTGTCCGCTTCGCGCGAGGCGCGGCCCCAGACCCGCTCCCATTCGTCCATCGCCTTGATTTTCGGCGCCGCGCGTCGCGCGATGGCCGGACGGCTCATGCAGGCATAGCGGGTTTCGTCGGCCACGTGGTCCTCGGCGTGGGTGTCCAGGTCTTCGGGCCGGGCCGGGTCGTGCTGCAGCACCGGCACGGTGCGGATGAATTCGCGGCAGGTGTCGAACACATACAGCATCGGCCGCTCGCCATCGCCGTTGATCCAGTGGCGCATGCGATCCCAGCCGCCCATCGCGCCGTTCTTGCCCATGCGGGTGTTGTCGGCCGGCCTCCATCCCCGCCCGGAGACCCGGTTCATCCGCTCGCCGATCGAGGGGCCGCCATTCTCGCTGAAGATACTGGGGTCGGCCACGCCATAGGCGATGGTTTCGCCCGCCTCGCGCTGCTTGATGCCCTCGGCCACCTCTTCGGCGTCCAGCCTCGCGCCGATGTCGGCCTTGCCCGGCGAGCCGTACCATTCGCGATAGCGCACCATGGCGCCGCGCGGAATGATCCCCGCTTCGACGGCAAAATCGTCGCTGGCGATCGTCCACCAGCCGACGCTGAACGGCGCGGCGTAGCCCCAGTCGAAGCTGCGGAACCGCGTCCAGTGCGGCGGCACGGCGAACGGCCGCACCACGTTCCTCAGGCTCCACTTGTCGAAGAACGCCCCCTCGATCACGCTCCAGTCGCCTTCGAGCCAGGCCCGCACCAGGTTTTCCGACCCGGCCAGCCGCAGCCGGGCCACATACAGCGGGTCATTGGCCATCAGGGCCGGATTGTCGCTCAGCCGCGCGGGCAGAAACACCCGCGTCAGTTCCGCCGACGTGCCGTCGAACGGGTTGACGAAGGTCTCGGTGATCCCCGCGGTGGCGCCGGAATCGATATAGCGCGCCTTGACCCAGTTGTGGCCCGGGCCGCCCGGATTGCAGGTGGCGCGAAAGCCGCAGAACGCGCCGGTGGCGCTACGCAGCGTGGCCTTCAGCTTGTCCACCGGCCCCGGATGCGGGAATTGGGTCAGCTCCTCGACATAGACCCGGCTGTAGTCGTGGCCCTGATACAGGTCGGCGTCGGCGTCGTTGTCCAGGTGCCGGAAACTGATGATCGCCCCGTTCGGCCAGATGAACGCCGACTTGCGGTCGTGCCACACCGCGCCGGCGGGCCGGTAGATCTGCCGCGCCCGGGCGATGGTCGGCTCGAGCGCCACCCGCGTGCGTCGGACCAGCAGGCCCTTGGCCCTCTCGCGGTATTTCTCCGCGTGAAGGGCGAAATCGCCCAGCGCCGCGTCGGTCTTGCCGCCGCCCCGGGCGCCGCCATAGACCACCTCGAAATGCGGACTTTTCACGAAGGCTGCCTGAGGCCCCGTCTGGGGCGCCCAGGTCAGCTTCCGGGCGAATACTGCCGCGACCATTCTTCATGACTCAGGGTGTCATATGGGGAGGAAAACGCGGCCACGACGCAATCGGGCAGGGGATCGGACGGCAGCTGCTGCTTCAGGGTGGCGATCTTGAACAGGATGTCCGCCGCGACCTTGATGCGCGCCAAGTCGTCTCCGTTGGCGAAGGCTTTGTCGGCGTAGGTCTTCAGGGCGTCGATCACCGAGACCACGCTTTGTGAGCCGCTCCAGGCCACAGTCTTGGCGATCTCCGCCACCCGGTCGATGAACACCTGGCGCTTGGCGACCTTGTAGATGAAACTGGAGCCGTTCTTGTACCCCGCCGCGCGCCCGGCGACGGCCTTGATCAGTCCCCGGGCGACCCCCTGGGCAAACGCCTCCTGGCGCGGATAGGCCAATGCGGCCATCACGTCTCCTTCGCATTGCAATTGTGTAAGTTTGCATATTGCAACATACTTTCGCCCGGTTGTCAAGCCACGACGCCTCCCCGGCCTTCGCTATCCAGTTGGACGCCGTTCATCTGGAAGGCGACCAGTCTGTCTCCCGAGATTCCCCTCATCGATCGTACGTCCGTGAACTTGTCTCGACGCGAATTTCCGCAAGGCCGTCTTAGCCACCCGACTCAAGAGGATCGTCGTCGCGGGAATATGGACTGAAGCGTGCGCAATGCGTCCTAATCTCATCGGTGTCGTGAGGCGTTCCGCGCCCGACGTCGTCTTGTGGATGTGCGTCGGCTTAACGAAGTGATCTGGGCTGTTCGCGGATGTGGACAGGATTCCGTTCTTGGACGGTCAATTCAAGGAAGTTAAATTTAGGTTTATATCTTAGTCATCACATACTGCGACAATGTTACGCACGAAGAATGCGGAATTTTACGGTTCGCTCGGGCGTAAATGGCTTGATCCGTAACATTTGTTAACATTATATAAACATATAAGCCATCGCAGAAACTCGCGGCGGATATCCAGGCCAGCGTAAGGGGGACCAGCACAGTGACTCGGGGATCTGGGAGCCTGACGTTGGCTGCGCTGGCGGCCTTGCCGGTAGCCGGGACGCTGATCTACGGAACGACCACCGTCCTGAAAAACATTCGCCCTTCTACCGTGGTCGTGGCGCCGGCTTCAGCGGCGAGGTTTCTCACTCAGGCCAGCTTCGGGCCGAGCGACGCGTCGATCGCCACCCTACAGAGTGAGGGAATTCCCGCCTGGATAGCCCAGCAGGAAGCTATCCCGCCGAGCCCGACCACCCTGAACTATGTTCAACAATGGGCCCTCTCCTGGTCGCCCACGAACCCAGACACCGTCCCGATTATACCTACGATTGTCTATAACGGTATCTGGAAGGGTGCGATTACCAACAACGATCAACTACGGGAGCGGGTACGTCTGGCGCTGTCGGAAATATTCGTGGTTTCGTTCAACACGCCAGTCATGAAATCCAGGAGCGTCGCGTCTTATTACGACATGCTCGGCGCGGATGCATTCGGTAATTTCCGAAACCTGCTTCAGGACGTGACGCTTCATCCGGCGATGGGTGTGTATCTGAATATGATGAGTAACTTCAAGGAAAACCTCGCTACCGGCCAACATCCAGACCAGAACTATGCGCGAGAGGTCATGCAGTTGATGACCATCGGGCTATATCAGCTGCATCAGGACGGCACGCCGATCACCGACACCAACGGCAAGCCCCTTCCCACCTTTTCGCAAACCGACGTGTCGGGACTGGCCTCGGTGTTCACCGGCTATGGCTGGTACACGTCAAACCCGAACGCGGTGGGAACGCTTCCAGCGTTTGCGGGCACGAATAAGCCCCTCGAAGGCTGGGTCAATACGATGCAGCCCTATCCATCCTATCACTCCACCTCGGCCAAGACATTCCTCGGGGTGACGATCCCGGCTTCGACGATGCCCAATCCGGCTGGCGACCTGAAAATCGCCCTGGACACCATTTTCAATCATCCCAATGTCGGGCCCTTCATCGGCAGACAGCTGATCCAGCGGCTTGTCGCCAGCAACCCCAGCCCAGCCTATGTCTCGCGGGTCGCCGCCGTGTTCAACAACGACGGAAAGGGCGTCCGCGGCAACATGGCCGCGGTGGTCGCGGCGATCCTTCTCGACCCGGAAGCGCGAAACGACAGCGTCGGCTCGGACCCCAGCCTCGGCCCCACATTCGGCAAGTTGCGCGAACCGGTGGTTCAAATGGCCAACTGGGCCCGGGCTTTCGGCGCGCGATCCAGTAGCGGCTGGTGGAAGATCGGCGACGCATCACCGCCCACGATGCTAAGTCAGCAAACGCTGAACGCGCCATCGGTATTCAACTTCTGGAGTCCGACCTACATACCTCCACCGGCCACGGCTCTGGGCCACGGCGGCCTGTTCGCCCCGGAATTCCAGGTGATCAACGCCGTTTCGACCGCCGGCTACCTAAACGTCATGCTACGGACGGCTTACCGCGGCGCCGGCCCGAACGACAGTAAGACCGGTGTGCCCGACGTCTCGACCGCCTACCCCACGCTGACGCCCCTCGCCCGGGACGCGGGCTCCCTGGCCGACAAGGTCAGTCTGATGCTGCTTTACGGGCAGATGTCGGCCGCCTTGAGGGCACACATCATCAACGCCGTGAACACGGTGAACATCCCCGGACCGCCCGCTACAACGGCTCAAATCAATACCGCTCTGGCGCGGCGCGTCTATCTAGCAGTATATTTCACGCTCGCCTCACCCGAATACATGGTTCAGAGGTAATCGCAACATGACCACCTTCAATCATACGCGTCGCGCCGTTCTGCGCGGCGGCGGGGCCCTGTCGGTCCTCGGCGCCGGAACACCGCTGGCGCTGCAATTGGCCGCGTCCGCGGCCGCCGCCGCCACGACGGGTGACTACAAGGCGCTCGTTTGCATCTTCCAGCTTGGCGGAAATGATGGCCACAACACCGTCCTGGCCACCGACGCCGATACCTGGGGCCGGTACAGTTCGGCGCGGTCTGCCGGCATCACCCCCATCGCCCTGATGCCGGTGGGAACAGCCCCGACGCCGCCGCCCGCGTCGCCCGCCGATATGACCCCTGCGAACTGGGGCGGGGTTCTCCCCATAACACCCAAAACGCCTCAGCCCATCCCCCCGGGCACAACGGCGACGTCTCGCACCTTCGCGGTTCACCCCTATATGCCGGAGGTGCAATCCCTGTTCGCCGCCGGACGGCTAGCGGTGGTGGCCAATGTCGGACCCCTGCTGCAACCGGTCGCCAAAAGCGATTATTCACCGAACAGCCCGCTTCTCCCCGCCAACCTGACATCACACATCGACCAACAGGCGTTCTGGCAGGCGGCCTACGCCGCCGCGGGGAAGCAGGGTGGATGGGGCGGCGCCCTGGGTGACCTGCTCTCCGGGCTGAACCCGGTGAACTCACCCTACAGTTTGATTTCCGCGACGGGCGGGGCGCTGTTTCTCACAGGCATGCGGGCGGGCCAGTACGCTATTTCTCCCGGCCCCTTGCCCGCGACGACGATCACCGCGCTGCAAAGCGCGGCGACCCTCAACGGCTCGCCCACCGACCCCGCCGAGTTGAGCGCGGTGATCCAAGACACCAGTTCACTCAGTCATTTCGCCAACGATTACGCCGGCATGGTCACCCAGTCGATCACCGCCGCGACCTTCGTCAATACAGCGGTCGCGGCGGCCCCGCCGATACCGGCTCCTCCCGCTTACAAGAGTCCGTTCAGCGGCGTCTCGAGCCCCAACTCGCTCGCGCTCCAGCTCCAGGGTGTCGCCGCGATGATCGCCGCCGCGCCGCGTATGGGTCTGCGCCGGCAAGTGTTTTTCGTCACGCAGCCATCCTACGACAACCACGACTATCAGAACGCCGTGCAGCCTGACCTTTTGGGTCAACTGTCGCAAGCGCTGGCCTATTTCGACGCCACCTTGCGCAACATCGGCGGCGCGGACATCAGCGCCTCGGTGACGACGTTTACCGCCTCGGAGTTTGGTCGAACCCTGACATCGAACGGCACGGGCACCGACCACGCCTGGGGTTCCCATCATTTGGTGATGGGTGGCGCGGTCAAGGGCGGCGACCTCTACGGCGTCTACCCGACGATAGGCATCGATACCGGGTCGTTCAACAATCCAGACATGGTCGGCGACTATCTGATCCCGACAACCGCGATGGACCAGTACGCCGCCACTCTCGGCGCCTGGCTCGGCGTGGCCTCGACCGACCTGAACACCATCTTCCCGAACCTCGCCAAATTCGCCCCGACCAACATGGGATTCGTCTAGGTTACGACCCGCAAAACCTCCAACCGCACTGCGAGCGGCGGACCCGCATCCGGCCGCGCTTTCAATCCGACGCGCGATCCAATGGTTGAGACCGACCCCCTGGGCGCCGACCGCCCGAAACAGGGCTTCGATGTCGGCCCAGCGCAAATCCGCAGGCGGGCGAGCCTAACTTGTCAGATTCGGATGCGTCTGAGACAATGCGTGCTTCCTGGTCGAGATAGGCTCGCCGATGCCGGACTGAGCCACAATGGCCACGCGCCCCGAGACGGTTGAATACATAGTTGATCAGGCGACTGGAAAGCTACCCATCTTGGCCAAGAAGATGTTTGGTGAATATGCGCTCTATGCCGAAGGTAAACTTGTCGCGCTGATCTGTGACGAACAGCTATTCATCAAGCCAACGGAATTGGGCCGAGCGTTCATTGGCGATGTCGTGGAGGCTCCGCCATACAAAGGCGCGAAGCCGAGTTTCCTCATCCCTGGCGACCGGCTCGAAGACGGCGATTGGGTCGCCGAACTGGTAAGGATCACGGCGCAATCCTTGCCAATAGCGGTCACAAAATCACGCAAGCGGTGACGCCAAACGGCTGTTCAAAGCATTGAAGACCTACGATCTGGCCGTTTGCCGGCCGGGAACCAAGGCTCGGATCGTCACCATAAGAGCCACGGCGATCCGCCTCGCCCAGTTGGGCCTCGTCACAGATCTCCGGCCAGACCCCGTGGATGGTGCTCACCTGATGGTCGATGATGGCGTCTGCGATCGCTGGAAATCCGCATAGGTAAGGCGCTGTTGACGGCAGGCGGTGGGCCAGATCATGATATCCCATGGCTGCGGACGATTCCAATTCCCACCCGTTCGATATCGACGACGAGGTCGACATCTTCGACGAGATCGATGAAGCGGCCGAGGCCGCCGCCGATGCGAGGGGTCTCGCCGATCTCGACGCCGGGCGCTTTGTCGAGAACGACGAAGTCGTCGCCTGGCTCAAAACCTGGGGAAAGCCGGGTTGCAAGCCGGCTCCGCGGCCCTGATCGGCTTTGTCTGGTCGGACGAAGCGCTCGACGATCTCGACGGTATCATCAATTAAGCAGCGCTATCGGACGCCCTGGGCCGCTTCAACATTCCGGTTCTCAATCGTCACTTGGCCGCTAGGCAGGTGCCAAATGCAATGCGTGACGGCGCCCGTTTTGCCGCGGATGAAGAAAACTACCGCGGGGTCATTGGGCAAGGCGAACGCATCGGGTCCTACCGGCAGCAGCACCACCGCCTCGGCATCACCCGGCGCCTGTGCAACTAGATCTGCACCGCGAACGGCGATAAGGTCAACTATGCCTCCAGAAGACACATATCTACCCGGGTAATCGTTTAATTTTTCCACGGAAACCTGCCATACCTTAGGAGTCTGAAACACCGATGTCTCTTGGTGGCATGAATAAAGCCAGCGTCCGTGCCGCCATACGAATACGTCTGTCTCCATTAGAGCACCATCATGATCAGCGGAATGTTCATTTATCTTCGCATAAACCACTGCCAATTCGCCTTGAACACGAAAGCTGAGGTCTGAGATCACATAAGTTTCGTGATTGTCGCCGTGTCCTGAAACAAATGCTCGTATTTGTGAGCGGGTCCTGCGTTCTCCAAGATCAGATATGTGAACAAACCGAGGGTCTATTAGCCTGCTGTAGGCGAGGTAGTCACCTCGCCCGTACGCGCGAATACGCGTCAGTATCAGATCGCGGAAAACCGAATCACTGGCAGCCGGCCCCGCCCATACATTTAGCGGTATCAACAGAGTGACTGTGGCGAACAGCAAGGCCAACCGAGCCTTCGAGCGTTCCATAGATCTTCTCGCGTTTGCTTGTGGGGTCACCATCTCGGCAGCGTAGCATCAGCAGCGAGATTCCGAAACCACGCGCTCAGCGTTTGCCGCCTGCTGATCAGGCGCCTGATCGTGGCGAGGGTCAGAAGTCATCCGTGAACACCTTCGCCGTCCCGCGGACCGACTTGGGCAGCAGCGAAAGCCGTTCGCCTCCGGCGGTCACTTGGGCCGACACCGCATTGGCATCCGGCGCGAACAGCGGCACGCCGACAATGGCCGCCGTTTCGAACGTGGCGCCCACCGAGCAGCCCAGGTCGCCCCGCTCGATCCGATACAACAGGGCGCGTGAAATACCAGCCCTCGCGGCCAGGTCGGCGGTGGTGATCTTGCGTTCAATGCGCCCGATGCGGATCAACTGACCGAGCAATCGAGCCGCTTCGAGAGCATAGCGCGACGTGGCGCGTTGAGTGGGCTTTGACATGACATGTGTCTCATAAACGAACCCTATCGACCTTTAAGACCTGTTTATGAGACGCAATGTCAAGGCAAAGACTCGGCGCGAGGTATGAATGCAGCCGGCGATACCCGACTTTTCGCCCGGAGGCGCAATAATAGAATTTAGCATATTGCAACATACTTTCGCCCGGTTGTCAAGCCAGGACGACTGATCGAAATCCCACGCTTGGCAATCGGTCGAGGCGTTCGATGGCAGGCTTACCGACGCCCGACCTAGCGCCTTCGATATGGAGACGGAGAACTCCCACTGCTCAGAACCGATCGAGATCCCTGGCCAGCGAAATGGCGCCTTTGAAGTTGCGGGCGACGCGCGCCACGGTTTCCCGGTCCGACCCAGGCTTCAGTTCCTGATGGGTAAGCACGAGGTGGGAGACCCCGGCGTGCTGCGCCAGGAGGCCGACATTCTCCGGCGAAAGATGCTCGGTTGTCATGTGGCGGATCGTGGCCGGGGTGGGCTCCAGTGGGGCTCCCGGGACCGGCGGCGTTTCCGGCCGTTCGGCCTTGATCTGAGCCAGGATATAGTCGGCGTCCACAACTTCACTCACCAGAAGGTCAGCATGGGCGGCGAGCATCTCCACCGCCGCGCTGGGGCCGGTGTCGCCGGTATAGACGATCGAGCGGTCGGGCATGTCGAAGCGGTAGGAGAACGACGGATACTGGTAGTTCGGGCTGTCCTTCGGGAAGCTGTAATGGCTGTTGCGTACCGCTGTGACCTTGGCCGCACCCACCTGAACTGTGCCGCCCTCGGGAATCTCCACCACCGTGACGTAATCCGCGGGCAGCATTCGCCCGCCGCGCATTTGACCGGAGCCGAGATCGACATAGGGTTGCATCGCGGCAACCAGACCGTCCACCAGCTTCTTGGTGCCCAGGGGCCCGTAGACGGTGATCGGTGGATTGGAGAGCTGGTAGCGTAGGCCCAGGATCGCGAAGAGGCCCGAAGTGTGGTCGAAGTGCATGTGGCTGATGAATACTGTCCGCACCGCGGTCAGGCGCACCCCGGCCTTGGCCAACTGCTCCGCCGCGCCGTCACCGGCATCCACCAGGATGTACTGGTCTGCATAGTGCAGCAGATTGGCAGGCTGCGATTTAGTCGCTCTGGGAGTTGGTCCCGACTGTGTGCCGAGCGTTATCCACTCGGAGTGTAGCCGCTCCTGGGCGATCGCCGCGCCGGCCGCCAAAAGGGCGAGCAGGGGCGCCGCCATCAGGCCTGTCCATCTTTGGGGATTGCGAGACATCTTCACCACTTGCCCTTGATCTTTTTGCCTTGGCGCTGAGCCTTGGCGATGACGATCCAGCGCTTGCGCTCAGCATCTCGGGCGGCGCGGTCTTCCTTGCGTTCCGCGAAGGCCAGTTCACGGGTCAGCTTGCGGAAACTGTTCCAGCGGTCCTCGTCCAGGGTCCCGGCCGCCAGAGCCGCCCGCACCGCGCAGCCCGGCTCGTTGGTGTGGCCGCAGTCGTTGAACCGGCACTGGGTGGTCAGGGCCTCGACGTCGTCGAACGCCGCGCCCAGCCCCTCCTCGGCGTCCAGCAGCCCCAGTTCGCGCATGCCCGGGGTGTCCAGCACCATCGCCCCGCCCGGCAGCAGGATCAGCTCGCGGTGAGTGGTGGTGTGACGGCCCCGGGCGTCGTCCTCGCGGACCGCGCCGGTGGCCATCACCGTCTCGCCGTGCAGGGCGTTGACCAAAGTCGATTTACCGACTCCCGAAGATCCTACCAGAACCGCGGTCTCTCCGGGCTTCAGCTGTTCGCGCAGGGCGTCCATGCCCTCGCCGGTCAGCGCCGAGACCGCGATCACCGGCGCGCCGCCCGCCACGGCCGACGCCTCGGCCAGGGCCGTCTGCGGATCGCTGGCCAGATCGGCCTTGGTCAACACCACCACTGGGCGCGCCCCGCTCTGCCAGGCGCTGGCCAGATAGCGCTCCAGCCGCCGCCCATTGAAGTCGCCGTTCATCGAAGCCACCAAAAAGGCTACGTCGATATTGGCCGCCACCACCTGCACCGTCTGCAGGCTGTCGGCGGCCTTGCGGGTGAAGGCGGTGCGCCGGGGCATCACCGCCTGAATGGTCGCGGCGCCTTCGCCCAGCCGGGCGGCCAGGGCCACCCAGTCGCCCACGGCCGGATGGCCGCCGGCTTGCGCCTCGCGCACGAAACGCCCGGAAAGCTGGCACATAAGATCGCCGTGGTCGGTGGCGACGGTGTAGTGGCCACGTTGCTGGACGATCACCCGTCCAGGCGTGAAGCCCTGCGCCGCATGGGGCTCGAAGTCCTGGCCGAGCGCATCGCTCCAGCCATATTGATTGATCAATGTCTTGGTCCTTCAGGTCGGATTGGGATCAGGTCGCCGACGTGAAGGTGAACGCGCACCTAGTCGGCGACGCCTGGGAGGGCGGCGCGGGCAAGAACAGCCATTTGAAAACCCTCCTTTCCGAACTGGAGTTAGTGATTTGCAGAGTATGACTCTCCCATCGCGCCGTCAAATCCAACCTGAGCCCAAAACCCGATCCCCAAAACCCTAGAACGAGCACCCGCCATGACCGACTATGACGCCCTCTATCCCAGTTTCCGTTTCGACCGTCCGGGCGATGGGCTGCTACGGCTGACTTTCGACGCGCCGGGGCTCAATTCGGTGTCGCCAGACGCCCACCGCCAGATCGCCGAGGTCTGGCCGACCGTCGACCGCGATCCCGACGTGCGGGTGATGATGATCCAGGGCGCCGGCAAGGGCTTCTCCTCGGGCGGCTCGTTCGAGCTGCTGGAATCGATGACCTCCGGCTTCGACAATCGCATGCGGGTGATGAAGGAGGCGCGTGATCTGGTCAGCAATATCATCGCCTGCTCCAAGCCGATCGTCTCGGCGATCCACGGTCCGGCCGTCGGGGCGGGTCTGGTGGCGGCGATGCTGGCCGACGTGTCGATCGCCGCCCGCACCGCCCGGATCATCGACGGCCACACCCGGCTGGGCGTCGCCGCCGGCGACCACGCCGCCATCTGTTGGCCGCTGCTGTGCGGCATGGCCAAGGCCAAATACTACCTGCTGACCTGCGAGACCCTGACCGGCGAGGAGGCCGAGCGGATCGGCCTGATCTCGCTCGTCGTCGATGACGACCAGGTCCACGCCCGGGCGCTGGAGGTGGCGGTGAAACTCGCCGCTATGTCCCAGACGGCGCTGCAATGGACCAAGCACAGCCTCAACCACTGGTATCGATCGGCCGGCCCGGCCTTTGACGCGTCTTTGGCCTATGAATTCCTCGGCTTCGGCGGTCCCGACGTGCTGGAAGGCATCGCCTCGCATCGCGAAAAGCGCCCACCGGTATTCAATAGACCATAAGGCTAACGGATCAGCACGACCGCCGCGCCGCCGGCCGCGGCCACGGCGCCCGCGGCGATCCACAACGCCCAGGTGGTTCCCCGCCGGCGGCGACGCGGCAACTCGCTCAACGCCGCGTAGCCGGGCGCCAGATCAAGCCCGACGGCCTTCAAGAGAGAGGATTTTAGAATCACGTTAGCCACGCCCCATTTTCAGGGTTGCGCGACCGCCGCGCAAGGGGCGAGAGCACGTGTGTGGTTAGCTCGTGATGTGTCCGGAGTTCGTAGCTCGTGAAGTGACCGGTCCTATGTCGCCTGGGAACAGGAGAGGCGGATGGACCGGGCACGGATCAACGAGGGCGTACGACGGATGCGATTTGAGGATTTACTGG
>JBBRPO010000008.1:0-133770 GCA_038227865.1 Caulobacterales bacterium | reverse complement strand
TTGCGATCCGTCGAAGGCGGCTTGGAGGAAGTGCGAGACGTCTTCGCCGGACGCTGGAGCCGAAGCACCATCTCGATCAGCTCAGCCTTGCTCAGAAGCTCAAGATCCAACCGGCCCATGCCATCTTGAATCAGCGATCACACCACGCCGCAAGGGGGTGGGTAATTACAGATCAGGGCTTCGGCGAACTTCGCCTCGGTGCGCAGATAGCTGGCCATGCCGCCGGGCACCCGGGAAAATACATCTTCCCATCCAGGCCCCGACAGGGCCGCCGGCAACTCGGCGTTGCGATGTTCCAGGTCTCGCCACTTGATGACCCAGGTCACATTGGCCGGGCCGAGCTTGTCCATCGGCTCGCCATTGAGTTCCGGCGCGTCGGCGGTGTTCACCCAGAAGCCCACCACCTCCATCTTGGCGCCGAGATAGGGGATCGCGTCGGTCTTCGCCCAAGCCTTGTAGGCCTCCAGCAGATCGGGACGAAAATGATAGCTGCGTATTTCGTAGAGCATCCGGGGTTTCCTCGTTTCTGGCTCTTAGGCGTATTGCGGTTGAGCCTATATGAGATCGCGAACGACCGGGCCTCACTAAATTGTCAAGGAGCCGACCCATAGCGCGCCGGAGTCCCCAGCCTGACGATCGCGATCCGCGCCGGCGTCTGCCGGCCGTGGGAAAGATCTGCGCCGATCCGACGGCCCAAACTCTGAATGTGCAATTTGGATCCGCGGCCTTGGCGGATACGGTGCGCGCCGTCTTGGCCGAGGCCAGGGTGGGTCTCGCGGTCGATGGTTCGAACGCGCCGACCACGGCGGCGGTGCTGGACGAAGCCGGTCGACGGCTGTCGGATAAGGCGCGGCCCAGCCTGTTCGGCGTGATCAACGCCACGGGGGTGGTGATCCACACCAACCTCGGCCGCGCGCCCCTGGCGCCGGAGGCCATCGCCGCCATGACCGCCGCGGCGGGCTACGGCAATCTGGAACTCGATCTGCAAAGCGGTCGCCGCGCATTGCGGCATGATCATCTCGACCGCTTAATCGCCGAGGTCGCCGAGGCCGAGGCCGGGATGGCGGTCAACAACTGCGCCGGCGCTGTGCTGCTGGCCCTGGTGGCCCTGGCGGCGGGAACGCCGGTGATCGTCTCGCGCGGAGAGCTGATCGAGATCGGCGGCGGGTTCCGGATACCCGATATCGTCACCCAGAGCGGCGCGCGCCTGGTCGAGGTCGGAACCACCAACCGCACCCACCTGCGGGACTATGAACAGGCGGCGCGCGATCATTCGGAGGCGCGGGTCATCCTGCGCACCCATCCCAGCAACTTCCGGATCACCGGTTTCACCAGCGCGCCGGCGCTGGGAGACCTGGCCGCGTTCGCCCATGCCCGGGGCCTGCTACTGGTCGAGGACCTCGGCGGCGGCGCGCTGGTGGATCTGGAACCTTTCGGAATCGTCGGCGAGCCGATGGTGCGGGACAGCCTGCGCTCCGGGGTCGATCTGGTGATGTTCAGCGGCGACAAGCTGCTTGGGGGACCTCAGGCCGGCGTCGTCGCCGGGCGGCGCGCGTTGGTCGATCGGCTTGCCGGCCATTCGCTGGCCCGGGCCCTGCGCCTGGACAAGCTGTCCCTCGCGGCGCTGGCCGCGACTTTGCGACTGTACCGGCCGCCGTCCGATCCGACCGCGAGCGTGCCGGTCTTGCGCATGCTGACTCAGTCAGTGGCCATCATCGAGGCTCGGGCCGAGACCCTTCGGGCCCTGATCGCCGATCTCGGGGGCCTCGACGCCGAGATCGTGCAGACCAACAGCTATGCCGGCGGCGGCGCCATGCCGATGCATCCCCTGCCGAGTCGCGCGCTCGCCCTCCAGTCGGATCATCTGGGCGCCGAAACGTTGGCATTGCGCCTGCGCACCGGTCGTAGCCCGGTGGTCGGCCGGATCGAGCGCGACCGGGTGCTGCTCGACATGCGCACCGTCGAGGGCGTCGACCTGCCGGCCCTGGCGGCAGCGATCAGACAGTCAGCGACTGGATGACCGCCTCGAGTACGGCGTGGGCCTTGCCACGCATCTCCTCGTCAGTGGCGTCCTGGATCGGGTGATCGACCAGCACATAGCGCGCACCCTCCATGCCCAACGCCTTGCGCTGAACCCGCGCGGCTTCGTCGAACTCACTGGAAGCGATGGAGACGGCGGGAAGCCCCTGGATTTCGAACCATACGGTGTCGTGCAGACTGCACGTCGTGCATGATCCTCAATCGGCGAGGGCTTCGACCAGAAAGTCGCATTCGGCGCTGATCTTCAGGCGAAGGTCGTTCGGAGCCGGTTTGGTGAAGGTCGGCTTCTCATAACGCTTGATCTCGACCTCCGGATACCGCGCCGTCAGTAGGGACTGCAGTTCGTCCAGCAACACGTTGCCTCGGGGTTTGCGGATATCGAGGAGACCCAGGACGCCCGAGATGTCTCCCGTTCGGGCCGTGATCTGTCGTTCCACCGGAACGCGTTCATCGGTCGGATCCAATATGATCGTCATCGACATCCTCCTGAGCATTTTCGCGACGCTATCAGCATTCGATTTTCCTGGAAACCGGCAGGGACCCCATCGCGCCGGTGACCCAGCCGTGGAAAGCGGCCGAGAACTTGCCGGCCTCTGAGCCCGCGACCACGATATGGATGTTGTCATGGCCGGCGAACTTCGAGACCGGCGTCGCCAGCTGCGCCTCGGTCAGTCTCGCGGCGGCTTCGAGCGTTATGCCGGCCCCCGAAATCTCGTTGGCGACCATGTCCCTGACAGGCCGGGTGGTGACCGCCTGAATTCTGTCGCGCAGCCGGGTCTTTGAATAGTCGCCCTGGCTGGTCAGGGTCCGGACGTGTTCGGGGCAGACCACCAGCAGTACGTCGGTGTGCATCCGGCGCATCTTCGACAGGAACACTCCCTCCAGCCCCAGGCCCAGCGAGCCGGCGATTTGATCGGGGCCCCGCGATTCCTGGTCGACGATCTGAACCGGGCCGCTGGTCATGGCAAAGGCGGTGACAACTGAATCCTCCGGCTTGAACCCCCGCTCCACATGCAGGGGCTCCCACGGCGAGCCCTCCTCCCACTCGGGAAAGCACATGGTGAACTTCATCGGCGTGCTCAGGGTGGAGCGGTCCACGCCTCCGGGCCGGGCGCCGCCGACATTGCGGATAATCAGCCTCAGGGCTCGGCCGATGGTGGCGTTGGCGCGATTGCCGGCGCCCAGGGCGGCGAGCTTCATGTTCATGCCAATCCGGGCCCGGATCGGGCCGTTGACCACCAGCACCGGCGAGGCGCCCATGGTGGTGGCGGTGACGCCGTGCATGTTGAACTCGTCGGTGCATACCGCCTCAAGCGCGGCGATCACCACCGGCAGATATTCCGGCCGGCAGCCGGCCATGACGGCGTTGATGGCGATCTTCTCGATGGTCACGGGCGCCATGTTGGGCGGCGCCACTGCGACCACGTCCTGGGTTCCCCGCCCGGTCCCAGCCAGCATGCGCAGCACCCGCTCCGGGGTCGGCGGCACCAGCGGCAGGCCGTCGCTGAAGCCCTGGTCGAACATGAATTCGGCGATGTCGTCGGCGCGGGCGATCTCGATCCGGCGGGCCCGGATCGGACTGTTGTCGGCCTCGGCCCGCAACCGGTCGTTGATCTCCGGGTCGAGGTGTTTCGAACCGCAGCCGGGGCGCCACTCGGGCAGATCGGCCCAGGTCACGGGAGCCGGAGGCGCACCCAGGTCCGCGGCGATGTCCCGCGCCAGCGTCTCCCATTCCTCGCGAACAAAGCCCTCGAGCCCCGACTTGAGGGCGCCATCCGCGCCAGTCCAGAACACCGCCGGGACGATCTCGAAGTCCCAGGCGAACGAGGTTTTGCAGGCGGTTTCGTCAAGAAGCGGCAGGGTCAGGCCGTGGCGATCCCGCATGACCGTGTTGCCGGCGCCCGATTGCCCGAGCACCCAGATGTCGGCCCGGTCACCCCAGGCCTGGTGAAAAGTTTCCAGAACCGGCCCAACCAGATCGCAGGTGTGGCAGTCCTCCTTGAGGAAGCAGATCAGACTGGGCCGGCCGGTGGGAAACCGGCGCTCGCCACCAATCATGTCGGTCAATGCGAAACCCGATGGGGTGGTCGTCATGGGTCTATCCTCACCTTGGCATACTCTTACCGGCCCAAGCCGACCGGATGGCGGAGGTGGATGGGAATCGAACCCACCACACGTCTTTTGGACGTGTCACTGGTTTTGAAGACCAGGGAAGCCACCAGACTCCAGTCACCTCCATCCGTTCCAGACCCTAAGACGGATTGGGCGGCGGCGAAACAATCACCTGACGCAGGTCGCCCTGGCGCGTTGTCAGACCGATCGTGTCGAAATATTCAAGAATGGGCACGATGAATTTGCGGGTCACGCCGAGTGCCGCCCGGGCTTCACCGGTGGTGAACTCGGCGGGCGACGGGAACGCGGAGCGCAGGGCCTGGAATCCCAGGCCGAGGCTGTCCGGGTGGAAGACCAGGGTCTGTCTGAGAGCGACATTGCGCAGGGACAAGGCGCGGCCCGACTCGATGAGCAGGTCCAACAGCGTCTCGCCCTCCTTATCCTCGCCCGCCAGACTTCTAGCGTCCGGCGGTGTCAAACCTCCCGCTTTGAGCGCCGCTTCGATCTGGCCAAGGTGTTCAAGCGCCTCGGATGACAACACCGCGAAGGGGTCGTGGCCTGGAAAGGCGACCCGGCCGCCGTCCAGGCGGATTTCGTGGGTCGCCGCCAGGACCCTCTCGGCATGGGCCGCCAGCTCCCGCGAAACCAGGCCGGCCAGCCCGCTCCGGATCGCGCCGACCGACACCGTGGCCTTGGCCGGCGCCTCGCGGTGAGCGTTGGCCAGAACACTGAGATAGGCCCGCCTGGCCGCGTCCGCCGCCGCTCCCGGCGCCAGGCGCGCGCCATCGACGGCCTCGAAATCCCGGTCGAGCCGCCGGCGCGTCTCCACCTGCGTCAACCGCGAAAGCCGCGCCAGCTCGGCGACTGACACAATGTCCCCGTCTCTCCGGGCCAGACCGGCGGCGATCCCAGCCAGATCGCCGGCCAGCGCGGCTTCCAGCACCACCAAGCGTTCCACTGATTTGCCCCGGATCGGCGCGGCCTCCGGGTCGAGCACCAGAGCGCCGCCGACCGTCTCGGCCGGAGAAGGGCGGCGCAGCACGGCCCGCTGGCCCGCGAAAGCGATCACGGGCGCGGAAAACCGCAGCTGCGCCAGGCCCCGGGCGCCGGGCGCGATCGCCTTGGCTCCAAACAACCGCAGCGTGGCGATGTCGTTGCGCGCGCCCCACATCACCCGGACCTCATCCATATGTTTGAGCGGCCGCGCGCTGTCAGGCGCCACGGTCAACATCACGTCCACCTGAAGCGTGGATCGGAAGCTGCCCTGCGCGCACAGGACCTCACCGGCCTGGACCTCATGCGCCGGGAGGCCGCGAAGGCTGACCGCCACCCGGCCGCCGGGCTCGGCGCTGGGCACATCGCGGCCATGAACCTGTATCTGCTTCAGGCTGACCGTCCGGCCCGATGGCTCCAGAACCGCCTGGTCGTCGGTGGTCAAGGACCCGCCCCGCAGCGTGCCGGTGACGACGGCGCCGGTTCCGGTGATGGTGAAGGCTCGATCGATCGGCAGAAAGGCGCCGGCCAGGGGCGCCGACGGCGCGCATCGCCGCGCCAGGGCCTCCAGATGCGAGTGCAGGGCTTCCAGCCCGGCGCCGGAGACCGCCGAGCAGAGCACGATCGGTTCGCCGGCCAGAAAGGTTTCACTCAGGGCGGCTTCGATCTCGGCCCGGATCGCCGCCTCGCCGCCCGGCGTCAGCTGGTCCGCCTTGGTGATCGCCACGACCCCGGCGTCGATGCCCAGCAGGGCGGCGATCTGGAGGTGCTCGCGGGTCTGGCGGCCAAGCCCCTCGACGGCCGACACCACCAGCAGAACCGCGCGGGCGCCGGTGGCGCCGGCGACCATCGCGCGGATGTAGTCCTCGTGCCCCGGGGAATCGATCAAATCGACGCCGCCCGAGCCGTAGTCGCGCCATGCGAAACCCAGGGTGATGGAAAGCCCGCGCTCGATCTCTTCCTTGAGCCGGTCGGTCTCCATCCCGGTCAGAGCCCGCACCAGGGCGGTCTTGCCATGATTGACATGGCCGATGACCGCGACGGTTAGGGGCGATGTCATGATGCCCGACCCAACCACGGTTCGCAGTGCCAGTGAAGCGCCGACGGCCATCACGCCTCGGGCTGCTGGCCGCGCGCCACCGTTGATGACCGTTAACTACGGTGCGCGGATGGCGACTGTTTGCGTATTGACGGGAGGTTGGTGGGCGGCCGAGGGGAGGTCGGCGGGAGGCGACTGGGTGTTTCAGGGGCGACTTCGGGGCGTTTTGTGGGAGCCGATTGGGCGTTGGCGGGGCGCTCGATGGGCGCTTTCGGGCGACACGCTGGGGATGTCAACAGCCTCTAAAGACCATTAAATTATTGAAATTATTGTGATCTATTGGCATGACCGCCCACGCGACAGCTGCCGGGGAGAGTTCAGGGGCGGGGCCTCGCTCAAAGCGGCGCCTGGTTCACAATGTGAAAGATCGATGTAAGATTGCAATTAGCAATATTCCTTGCCTTTGTCAAGATCCAGACCGCCGCGATACCGCAGGGCCTCATAGAGGTGCGCTGGTCCCAGCAACACGTCTTTCAACCCATCGCGCACCCGCTCCGAGCCCAGCGCCTGCTTGCTCATCGTGGAGTGCGCGGCCAGGGCGTCCATGATCGCGCTCATGATCTCCGACTTCAGCGTCGGCGAGTTGGCGAACTGAGCCTTGGTGTTGTTGGACGCCTGAACGATCAGCTCCCGGGACTCCAGCAGCTTTCCCTTGATGACGTTGTTCACATAGACCAGCTGGTCGTCGTCGGTCAGATCGCCCTCGAAGAGGTCGTTCACCCGGGCGATGATTTCGGCCAGCAGCGCCTTTTCCTTCTCGTAAATGGCGCCGGAGCCCGTCTCGGTCAGGCCGGGGAGCTTGGGCGCCGGCTCGATTCCATAGAGCAGGTCGCGTTTGCCCTGGTCCTTGAGATTGTGGTGCGTGAGCGTGACCTGAGACAGGTCGACGCCATCGCGCTCGCGGCCGAATTCCAGCAGCGGAATCAGGCGGCGGTAGAACAGAAACCGCTTCTCGATATCCGTCGAGCCGAAGTCGAAAATCTGGGACAGGAACACGTAGAGGCGGATGAACGCGCCCATATCGCCTTTGAACAGCACCAGGGCGTCCATCTCGTCCTTGGCGTCGCCCGCCGCTTTGTCGTCCTCCTCGGCTGTCGCCAGAGCGAAGCGCGCCTTGGCCGCTTTGAATCGGCGGAGCAGGCGTTCGGCGACCGGCTCGATGGCCCGGATCAGGTCGCTCTGTTTAGAGGCCGGGTTCAACTCCACATAGGCCACGCGGTCGACCTCGAAGTCGTCGTAGTGGCCGGTGGCGTCGAGCTTGGCGCGAATATCATAGACCTGGTTGGGGTCGGTCATCCCCTCCAGCTCGGCTGTCTCATAATAGGTACGGAACGCGGTCAGCACATCGTCGACGCTGTTGTAGAAATCGAGGATGTAGGTGGTGTCCTTGCCCGGATAGGCGCGGTTCAGCCGCGACAGGGTCTGCACCGCCTGAATACCGGCGAGGCGACGATCGACGTACATGCCGCACAGCATCGGCTGGTCAAAGCCGGTCTGGAATTTGTTGGCGACCAGCAGCAGTTGGTAGTCCGGGCCCTTGAAAGCGTCGCCGATATCGCGCCGCCGCAGGCCCGGATTCAGTGTCTCGCTCATCTCGGTGAACGGCTCGGTTCCCGACGCCCGATCGTCGATCTCGCCGGAGAAGGCGACCAGCGTGCCCAGCCGATAGCCCTGCGAGCGTATGTAGCTGTCGATGGCGATCTTCCAGCGCACGGCCTCAAGGCGGCTGGCGAGGACGACCATTGCCTTGGCCTTACCGTCAAGCAGCGGCGAGACGTTCTCGCGGAAGTGCTCGACGACGATCTTCACCTTCTGGCTGATGTTGTAGGGGTGCAGGCGCACCCAACTCATGATGCCCTTCAGCGCCGTGTCGCGTTCGACCTCGCGTTCGTCCCATTCCTCCCCGCCGTTGGCGAGCCGGAAAGCGAGGCGATAGGGCGTGTAGTTCTTCAGCACGTCGAGGATGAAGCCCTCCTCGATCGCCTGGCGCATCGAATAGACGTGAAACGCCGCCGGCAGGTTGTCATCGCTCGCGGGACGGGTCCGGTCGGGAACGCGGCCGAACAGTTGCAGGGTCTTGGCTTTCGGCGTGGCGGTGAAGGCGACATAGGTGATGCCGTTGTCGCTGGCCCGCGCCGCCATCTGCGCCGCCAGAATATCCTCGGTGCTGACCTCGCCGCCGTCGGCCAGTTCGGCGATCTCCTCGGCCGACAGCACTTCCTTGAGCTTGGACGCCGCCTCGCCGGTCTGGGAGCTGTGGGCCTCGTCGGCGATGACGGCGAACCGCTTGCCCTCGGTCGCGGCAAGGGCGCGGACGGCGGTCAGGGCGGTGGGGAAGGACTGGATGGTGCAGACGATGATCTTCTTGCCCGCCGCCAGGGCCGCCGCGAGCTGCGCGCCTTTGGCTCCGCCCTCGTTGTTGATCGTCTCCACCACGCCGGTGGTGCGCTGGAAATCGAACAGGGCGTCCTGAAGCTGGCCGTCGATCACGCGGCGGTCGGAGACGACGATGACGGTGGAAAACAGCTTCTCGTCGCGGGCGTCGTGCAGATCGGAAAGGAAATGGGCCGACCAGGCGATGGAGTTGGTCTTGCCCGAGCCGGCGGAGTGCTGGATCAGATATTTGCCACCCACGCCCTCTTCGAGAACGGCGGCGCGCAGCTTTCGGGTGGCGTCGAGCTGGTGATAGCGGGGGAAGATTATGGCGGTGATCCGCCGCTTGTCGTCGCGTTGGGTAACGAGGTAGCGGCCGAGAATTTCCAGCCAGCTGTCGCGTTCCCAGACCTCCTCCCAAAGATAGCTGGTGCGGTGGCCATGCTTGTTGAGCGGATTGCCGGCGGCGCCATGGTCGCCCTTGTTGAACGGCAGGAAGCGGGTCGTCGCCGGGCCATCGAGGCGGGTCGTCATGGCCACCTCACTGTTGCTGACCGCGAAATGCACCAGGGCGCCGGACGGAAAGGTCAGCAGCGGCTCCGGGCTCCTTCCGCTCGGCCGGGGCTCGCGGTCGAATCTATACTGGTCGACGGCGTCGCGCAGGCTCTGGGTGAAGTCGGTCTTCAGTTCGATGGTGGCGACGGGCAAGCCGTTGAGGAACAGCACCAGATCGATGCAGTTTTCGTTGGCGACGGAGTAGCGCACCTGGCGCACGACGCGCAGGCGATTGGCGGCGTAGCGGGTGACGATATCGGCGTTCATCGTCATGGCCGGCCGAAACTGCGCCAGCGCAATGGCGCCGCGCACGCCGATCATCTCGACGCCATGGCGCAGCACGTCGAGGGCGCCGCGATCATCGAGTTGTTTGCGGATACGGTCGAGCAGCACGGTCTCGGCCGCCGCGCCGTGACTCTTGACCAGCGCCTCCCAGGCCTTGGGCTGTGTCGCCTGGAGCCAATCGATCAGGTCGGGGGTGAACAGGGCGCGGGCACGGTCGTAGAGCGCCGCATCGCCCAGCCGATAGAGCCAGCCGTGACCGGCGAGGTGCTCGCAGATCTCGTCCTCGAAGCTGATTTCCCTGTGGAGGCTGGTCATGCCGCCGCCGCCGCTTGCGTCTCATGGGTTAGTGGCAATTTCATATTCGTCTCATAAAATCGAAAATATGAGACGAATAGGGTGTAGCTGCTTATGGGTGAGACTCAAAGCGCCTGCCTCCCCTCGGCGATATTGAGCAGCTCGGAGAACGCGAAAATGCTCGGCCGACGCCCCCGACCGACCCTGAGAATGAGCAGCAGCCCAGCTTCGCGTAACAATCCCAATATCCTGAGCGCGGTCGGCTTCGGAATGCCGGACATCGTCACGAACTGTTTCGACGAGAAGATAGAGTTCTGGAAGATGAAATCGACTGCCCGGATCGCGTGCTGAGAGTGGGTCAGGTCCACGGCTTGCGTCTTGATGCGATCATAGAGTTCGAGAATGGCGCGAGCTTTGCGGTCGTTTTCCACGGCCTGCTCGGCGATCCCGCGCAGGAAAAATGCGCACCATTCGGTCCAAGCCCCATCTCGTGACACAGCGCGGAGACGTTCCTGATATTCCTCCCGATGCGCTTCGAGGAACCCGCTCATATAAAAATTGGGACCTCCCAGCAGGCGCCGCTGGAACAGATACAAGGGGATGAGCATCCGTCCCAACCGACCGTTGCCATCCTCGAATGGGTGCAGTGCTTCAAATTCCAGGTGGACGATGGCAAGCTGCACCAAGGGATCCGGTTGGTCTTCCCCGTTCATATAGGTACTGAGGAGGTCCATTCCGGCGGCAAGGTGATCCTGCGAGATCGGCACGAAGCTCGCTTCCTCGATGGGACAGTGGGGTGACCCAATCCAATTCTGCACAGTTCGATAGTGACCAGGGGATTTGTCACGGCCGCGTACGCCCTGCATCAGCATAGCGTGCGCCTCGCGCAACAGGTGCTGAGACAAACCACGTTCACGCAGATCACGCGCGCACATTGTCAGGGCGCGTCGATAGTTGAGGATTTCCTCGGCATCGTCGCGTTTTGGTTGTGTCAAGTTAGCCGGATCACCGCCGGCCTCAAGTTCCAGAACCTCCCCGATCGTGACATTCGTCCCCTCAATCTTCGACGAGAGTACCGCTTCCTGCGTGATGAGCGGCGCAAGCAGAACGGCGGCGTTTGGGATCGCGGACAGCAATCCGTCATAGCGTGCCAGAGCCGCATTGGCGCGGCCGATCAATGGCACCAGCGAGGCCCAATCGATCTTTGTGGGCGGAAATCCGCCTTGGTGGTAGTGGACGGGCGCCATCAAACTATCGCCCCAGGAATGCTTGTCATGCCGGCTGCCCAATCGGCGATGCCAGCTTGCGCGCCTCCCACGCCTTGTAACTCTCTCCCGTTTCCTCCAACCGCCAATGGATCGCGCCATTGGTCGATGAGCCGTTTACGATGCTGCCGGCCGCGCTCGGCGACGAGAAAGCGTAGCTCTGAACGAACCGGCACAGCGGGCCATCCATCACAAGAACCCCCGCGCGCCTGAGCTCTTCGTGCAACTTTCCATAGCCTCCCGGGGTAGCGTCCTTGGCGGACCACGCGGGGCTGGCCATCGAACCGACCTGCACGACGAACTCTCCGCCCTGAATAACCGCGTATGCTGTCAGACCCTTCTTCTTGTTCTGCAGAACGAAAAGTTCATTTCCGGCTGATACAGGTGTAGCCGACGCTGGCGATGAGACGACTGCGTTTTGTGACGGGGTTACATGAGGCGCCGGCGTCCGCACACGCTGGATGAACGTGTCCACCCGCAAGCCCGGAAGAACCACGAACATGTTTTCGAGGAATGCCTCCATCTTTGCCACATCCGCTTCGCTCAGCCCTGGCACGGCAGGGCTGGTGCCGTTTTCGAGCGGGGTGCGGGCGATCTTGCGGGCCTCTTCGATCAGGCGGGCTTCCAGGTAGCGGGCGTGAGCCTTGTTGAGCTTATTGCCGGCGGTGGTGACGAGGATCGCGGTGGTCCACCAATCCTTGTTTACGTCGTGCGACTTGATCCGCGCGGATATATCCTCGCCCTCGCCGATATAGGCTAGGGGCTCACCATTCGGCTCGCCGAACAGCAAGTATACACGGGCGTAGGCGGACTCCTTACGCGCCAGGGCCTGTCCAAGCTGCGTGCGCGGCGCCATCAGCACATGACCGGTCCAGTTGAACATTTCGGCCGTGACCATCCCGTCCGGACGACCGTCGATGTAGTAAAGCTCCAGGGAGCGGCCACCGGCGGGCGAGGTCATGCGGCCTCCATCTCGGGCTTAACAAGGCCGCGCACGTCGATCTTCCCAGTGACGGCGGCAGAGATCAAAGCGGCGCGGCGTTCTTGGAGAAGGGCGACGGCGGACTCTGCCTCCAACCGCAGGGCATCTGAATTTGACGTCCTTCTGTTCAAAAAACCTACAATTTCAGTTTGCTCGGCGACCGGTGGGTATGCGACCCAAAAGCTTTTCAGTTGGTCCTGAGCAATGTTTTGCATACTCGAACTCGTTCCCGCACAGGCCGATTTGATCTGGCCCCGGTATGAATCAGTCTGGGTCCAATAGTGTACGAACGCCGCATCAAGGGTCGAAAAATGTATCTGCCAGAGCCGATCAGGTAAGAATATATCTGGCTCGTCTTTGTGAACGAGGCCAGCTGCCCCGACCAACTCCGGAGTGTTCATTCGGCTCAGAATCAAAGTGCCCGCTCGGACCGGACAAGCCACACGATCATACTCAGCTAAAACGACAGCTTTGTTTTCAGTCGGGTCGAAATTACCAGTGTAGACGGAACTCGTTTTCAGAACGGCAAGTTCTCCGGTTTCAGCCGGTGTGTCGATGGCGTTTACACTTACGCCAGACTCGATTTTTGATATCGCATAACGAAGGGGCTTCACCTCCCAATGCGCCGGGACCTCGCCCAGCCACTCCACACCTGAGTCCTTCATCGGCGCGGTCGGGTCGAGGCCCTTGGTGACTGCGTGGGAGATGACGGCTTGGCGCTTCTCCTTCAGCAATTCGATGAGTCGTCGCTGCTCATCCACCAGGGCGTCGATCTTGGCGGTTTCGCGGTCGAGGAAGGCGGCGATGGCAGTCTGTTCAGAGCGGAGCGGAACCGCGATTGGCAGCTCGTTCAGCTTCTCGCGATTGATTTTCGGCATCGCCACGCGGTCGGACTCAACCGTTGCCCATGCTGTGAAGCCAGTCGAAAGAAGGAACCATTTTAAGAATGGTTCACTGAGCTTCGCTCTGGCCTTCAGCGGATACATGTCCGCGCTGCAAAGGCCATCGCAGGGCGCCAACACCACCTTGGCCAAGGATGGTCTGATCTTCGAATACAAAACATCTCCAGCGGCGAACAGGTACTTGCCACTATCCGCCCCCTGGTCAGTCGCCGTCTCAAGACTCAAGAGCCGCCCCGTACCTGCCTCGATATGGTTGGGGGCGATCAACGCCATCGAAGCATAAGGCTCCTGCCTAGGATCAACCTGGCCTTCGGCAATATAGACCAGTCTGGAAAACCGCATAACTTCCCAGTGATCCGGCAGGTCGCCAAGCCATTCGACGTTGCTCGGTCTATAACTTGGATATGCTCGTAAACTCACGCGGCCAGTCCCTCGATCATCGCCTTGATCCGGTCGGTGACTTCGAGCAGGTCGGCGTCGATCTCGGCTAGGTTGCGGGGCGGCTCGAACACATAGAAGTGCCGGTTGAACGGGATCTCGTAGCCGACCTTCGTCTTGTCTGCATCGATCCAGGCGTCAGGCGCGTGGGGCAGCACCTCACGCTTGAAATAAGCCTCGACGCTTTCCGACAGAGGCACATTCTCGGTGTCGCGGAGTGCCGAGTCCGGCTGTGGCTTGCCCTTCTTGCTGCCCCGTTCACCGAGCACGATCTTGCCGGCCTCATCCCGCAGCGGGCGCTCGACGGTGATGGTCCGGTAACCGAAGGCCGCGTTGGGAAAGATGCGCGACAGGGGCGCCACCTTGACCTTGCAGCCCTCCGGCGCATCCGGCGGCGCATCGCCCTCGGACACTACCACGCGGTCGATTTCTTTCCCGCTGGCGTCGAACACCGTCGCGACCTGGGCCTCGACGAACTGCCCGAACAGCCGGGTCACCGTGGCGATTTGGTCGTCGGTCATCTCCTTGCGCTTGGAGCCCAGGGTCTTGCGCATCTTGCGCCAGAAGCCGCTGGCGTCGATGAGTTGCACATGGCCCTTGCGATGGGCCGGCTTGCGGTTGGAGACGATCCAGACATAGGTCGAGATCCCCGTGTTGTAGAACATGTCCACGGGCAGGCCGATGATTGCCTCGACCAGGTCGTTCTCCAGCAGATAGCGGCGGATTTCGCTCTCGCCGCTGCCGGCGCCGCCGGTGAACAGCGGTGAGCCGTTGAGAACGATGCCGAAGCGGCTGCCGCCGTCTGTGGCGGGTCGCATCTTCGAAAGCAGGTGCAGGAGGAAGAGCAGTGAGCCGTCGGAGATACGCGGCAGGCCAGGGCCGAAACGGCCGAGGTGGCCCTGGCTCTCGTGCTCCCGGCGAACGTCCTTCTCGACCTTCTTCCACTCCACGCCAAACGGCGGGTTGGAGAGCATGTAGTCGAACTTGGTGTGCGGGTGGCCGTCGTCGGACAGGGTGTTACCGAAGATGATGTTGCCGACATCCTGGCCCTTGATCAACATATCGGCCTTGCAGATCGCGTAGGATTCCGGGTTCAGTTCCTGGCCGGACATGGTCAGGCGGGCCTGGGGATTGAGGCTTTCGAGGTGCTCGCCCGCGATCGACAGCATGCCGCCGGTGCCGGCCGTTGGGTCGTAGATCGTTCGCACCACGCCGGGGCGGGACAAGATGTCGTCATCCTCGATGAATAGCAGATTGACCATCAGGCGGATGACTTCGCGCGGGGTGAAGTGCTCCCCGGCGGTCTCGTTGGAGAGTTCCGCGAACTTGCGGATCAGCTCCTCGAAGGCGAGGCCCATCTGGGCGTTGCTGACCGCGCCGGGGTGGAGGTCGATGCCGGCGAACTTTTCGGCTACCTGGTAGAGCAGGCCGGCCTTGGTCAGGCGGTCGATCTGGGCGTGGAACTCAAAGCTCTCGAAGATGTCGCGCACCGCCGGGCTGAAGGCCTGGATGTAGGCATAGAGGTTCTGGGCGATGTGGTCCTGGTCGCCCATCAGGCGGCGCATATCCAGGGTGGAAGTGTTGTAGAACGTCTGGCCCGCCTTGCGCAGCAGGAAGGGCTCGGGGTTGAGACCCTGAGCGGTCTTGTCTTCGAATTCCGCCAGCACGGCGGACTTGGTGGATTCCAGCACGCAGTCGAGGCGGCGCAGCACGGTGAAGGGAAGGATGACCTTGCCGTAATCGGATTGCTTGTAGTCGCCGCGAAGGAGATCGGCGACCGACCAGATGAAGTTCGATAGCGTCTGGTGGTTCATGAATTTCCCCGGTTACGGGGAACTCTAACACGACTCCGTGGCTGTTGGGTCGAGTGACGGAGGGGCGATGAATTGGCACAGGCCAGCATGCTGCGGGACCTGCCTATCTGGACGACCACACCCATGATTGAGGTGACGCCATGTCGATGTCGTCGCTTCTGGCGACGTGGGTTCCATACTCGCCGACCTTGACCGCCGCGAATCTCTCCGGATCGGAGCGCAGGGGGTTGAAGACGCGAAAGCTCGCGATCATGCCCGATACGTCGATCAGGTTTTCTCCGCCATGTGTCCAGCGGACGCGCAGGGTAAGGGGGCGTTCGCCGGCTTCGACAGCTTCAATTCTTGGGATGGTCTTTTTTGGCATGATCAGCCTCGCTCGTTCAGTTCAGCCCATTTCAGGGCGAGGGCCCCTCGTTCCTCGGCCGCCTATTCGAGGACCTTGGCGATCTGGGATGGCCTTGCATCGCCCGCTATCGTCGAAAGGTCCGATATTCGCACCAGAACCTCGAAGTCGGGCGGTTCGATGTGGAAATGCGGCGGGGCGTGGTCGTCCGCCTACATGCGCACAACTACCGCGCCGAAGCGCTTGAGCGTTGGCATGGGAACGGTGCGTCAACCATAGTGGAATAGTTGCACTTTTCGCTCGGAACTCAAGTTTGCCCTGATCGGGCAGCGCCTGCCTTGGGCCCTGCGTTCGATTGACATTGTCGGCCGCGCTCGGGAAATGTCGGCTGTATCTGAAAGATCAACGGTCTCGCTCGGAACCCGCCTTGATGCATATCCGATGGGCGCCTCGACAATTGCGGCTTTGGTGGCGTCAGGGCGTTATCGGCGTCATCGATCACGAAGCCGTCGTCAGCCAAATCATTGGCCAAAGCGGATGGTCCCCACACTACGCGTTCATGATTCTGATGTCGGCCGGCATCGCGATCCTGGGACTGTTGCTGTCTTCGCCCGCCGTGGTGATCGGCGCAATGCTGATCTCTCCGCTGATGAACCCTATTCTGGGTCTAGGGTTCTCGCTTGCCGTGTTCGATTTTGCCGAAGCGCGACGATCATCAGTCACTCTCGCGGTGGGATCGGCGATGGCCATTGCGTTCGCCGCGCTGATCGTGCTCGCGTCACCGTTAAAAGAAATCACCCCGGAAATCCTGTCCCGCACCCGGCCGAATCTGTTTGATCTGATGGTGGCGCTGTTCGCCTCGTTGGCCGGCTCTTTCGCCACCATAAAAGGCGGCGCCGGGACCATTGTCGGCGTCGCGATCGCCACCGCCCTGATGCCCCCGCTCGCCGCGGTGGGCTATGGGCTGGCGACTTGGAATCTGCCCGTGCTCGGCGGCGCCTTTGCCTTGTTTGTCACCAACTTCGTGACCATCGCCCTATCCGCCACCATCATGGCGCGCGTGTACGGATTCGGGCAGACACTATCCAGCCGACAGAGCCGGTTGCAGGCCGGACTCATGGTGCTGGTCTTTGTGGGCTTGGCGATTCCGCTTGGAATTTCTCTTAACCGCATCGCGAGCGAGGCGGTGACGGTGACCCAGGTCCGAACGTTCCTTTCAAAGCAGTTCGGTTCGAGCGCCCGCGTGAGCCAACTTGCCGTTGATTTCGACGCCAAACCGCTTGCCGTTCATTCCGTCGTGATTGCGCCGCGGGCGAAATTTCAGAGCAGCGAGCGGTTGCGCGCGTCGCTGCAACAGAAACTTGGCCAGCCCTTGACCCTTCAGGTGGACCAAATCCTGGTCGGTCGAAACACCAACACGCTGGATTCGCAGCGCGTCCAACTCCAGCAGTCCCAGGACGCCGGGGCCACCGGGTCCGCCGATAGCGCCGCCGCCGTGAAGGTGTCCAAAGCTGTCGCGCTGGCGGCCGGCGTGCCCGCCGAGGCTGTCCTCATCGATGTGGATCAAAAAGCGGCCACGGCAAGGTCGATTCCCTTGGCCGGCGCGGATCTCGACACCTACCGCACCCTGGAGCAACGGGCCGCCGCTACTTCCGACGGCTGGCGTGTCTTGATCGTGCCCCCGCTGCAACCGCTGCCGATCATTCGGTTCTCCGATGGTTCGGACAGCCTTGATGACACCGGGCGCGCGGCGGTGCTCACGTCCGCCTGGGCGGCGCACCGCTGGAATGCGGCCGCGCTTCGCGTCCCCGGCTTACTGGATCCAGCCGCCCAGGCCCCTACGCGCCCGCGCCTGGCTCAGCGGCGAGCGGCCGCCATCGCCATGGTGCTTCTGGGCCAGGGCGTGACCTCGATTTCCGCTCCGTCGACTGGCCGTGCGTTCCGCCTCGTTGCCGCCGAGAATCCTCCGCCATGAACGCGGCTACTGTCTTCACACCGCTCGACGCCGCGGCGATCCTGATCGTTCTCGCGGCGGTGCTCGGATATCTCAACCAGCGTTTTCTGCGGTTGCCGCAATCCATCGGGTTGACGGTGATGGGGGCCGTCGCGTCCCTTCTGGTCGTGGGCATCGACCGTCTCACCCCGTCGAGCCACCTTGCGCCGATCGTGGCCAAATTCATCGACGGCGTCGATTTTCACGCGACCCTGATGGACGGGATGCTGTCCTTCCTGCTGTTCGCGGGCGCTCTCCACGTCGACTGGGGCGAAATGCGTCGTGGCCGCTGGCCCATTCTCGTTCTGAGCACCGGCGGCGTCGTGCTTTCCACCGTGCTGGTCGGGGGAGGCTTTTATCTGCTGTCGCAAAAGCTTGGGCTCGCCATGCCGTTGATCTGGTGCCTGGTGTTCGGCGCACTGATCAGCCCGACCGACCCGGTCGCCGTGATGGGAGTGCTGAAGATCGCCAAGGTCACGCCGACGCTGAAAGCGACCGTCGCCGGAGAAAGCCTGTTCAATGACGGGGTTGGGGTGGTGATTTTCACCATCCTTCTGGCCGCCGCGGCCGGTGTCGAGCCGTTTTCGCTTGGCCATGCCGTTGGGCTGTTCGTTCAGGAAGCCGGCGGTGGCGTGTTGTTGGGTCTTGCGGTCGGATGGCTGGCCTATGGCGCGATGCAGTCGATCGACGAATATAATGTCGAGGTGATGCTCAGCCTCGCCGTGGTGATGGGCGGCTACGCCGTGGCCCACGCCCTCCACGTCAGTGGCCCCGTCGCGATGGCGGTGGCGGGGCTGGTGATCGGCAATCATGGTGTCAAACATGCGATGAGCGAGACGACACAGGACTATCTGCTGAAGTTCTGGTCGCTGATCGACGACATCCTCAACGCCGTCCTGTTCCTGCTCATTGGCCTGGTTGTGGTGACGATTCCCTTCGATTCGCGAAACCTGCTGGCGGGCGTCGCGGCCATTGCACTCGCCCTTGGCGCGCGCGCGGTTTCCGTCGCGCTGCCGCTACTGGCCATGCGCCCATTGCTTTCGCTCGGCCGGCTGGCGCCGCCGACCCTGATCTGGGGCGGCCTGAGGGGCGGCATATCGGTGGCCCTCGCTTTAGGCCTCCCGGACGGTCATGCGCGATCCGTGGTGCTCACCGCGACCTACGTTATCGTGCTTTTCTCCGTCATTGTTCAGGGTGGAACGATCGGACCGCTGTTGACACGACTATCGCCAAGCCGGTGATCGGTGTTGGCGGCGGGATGCTGGGAGGTTTGTTCTCGCGTTTGCTCGCCACCCTGATCGGCCCTGGCGATCCCGCGCCACCGCAAGTCTCCCGATCAGGGTGGCGCTGACCAATGGATAGCGAGGGATATGCTTGCGGGCAGATTCTGGAACTTCCGCGGTCAGAAAGGTGGGAGCGGGGAGACACTGACGCTGCATCCTTTTTGGCGCCTCACGCATTCTGTCGCGATGATGCGTTCAGTAGCCTTCGTCGGCGCCGGCCCGACTACGATCTACACCCTCCACGCTCTGCTCGAGCATGCCACCCAACCCTTCTCGCTGACCATATTCGAGGAGCAGCCGGTGGCTGGTCGCGGAACGCCTTACCGCCCCGGCTGGAACGATCCGGCCATGCTGTCCAATATCGCCAGTATCGAAATACCGCCCCTGGCTGAAACCCTGGTGGCATGGCTTCAGCGCCAGCCCGCCGTGCGCCTCACCGCCCTCGGCATCGATCCAGACGAGATTGACGAGCGCGCCTTTTATCCGCGACTGGCCCTGGGGGAATTCTTCAGAGACCAGTTCCACGCGCTGATCAGTCAGGCGTGGTCCAGGGATATCGTCGTTGACGTTCAGACAGGGCGGCGGGTGGTGGATGCGGTCAGTCAACCGAGTGGCATATCGCTCACCATCCAGCCGCGTCTTGGGCAAGCGATCCAGGCGCGTTTCGATCATCTGGTGCTGGCGACCGGGCATCAGTGGCCGGCGCATCCAGAGGTGCGGCCTGGCTACTTTCTCAGCCCATGGCCTGCGTCCGCCCTGGCGGAAATCCCGCCCAGCAAGGTGGGAATTCGCGGAACATCGCTGACGGCGATCGACGCCGCCGTGGCGCTGGCGGTCGCCAATGGGGACTTTATCGAAGACGGTGACCGCCTGCGCTATCAGCCCGCGCCGGCCACCGAACAGTTCAGTCTGACCATGTTGTCGCGCAAAGGGCTGCTTCCGGAAGCCGACTTCTTCCATCCGATCCCTTACCAACCCCTGGCGATCTGTACGGCGGAAGCGATTGAGCGCCTGATCGCACGGCAGGCCGGCGATCTGCTCGACGACACTTTTTCGCTTTTCAAACAGGAGCTGGCGGCGGCCGATCCCGATTACGCCGCGCGGCTGAAACTCGCGGAGCTGACGCTCGACGACTTCGCCGAGCGATATTTCTCCGACCGGATCGAAGCCGACACATTCGCCTGGGCGGAGGCCAACCTGCGCGAGGCGGAACGAAACTACGCCGACCGGACGACGGTAAAGTGGCGCTACGCCATCTTGCGCATGCACGAGGTGGTCGGCCTGATTGTGCCGCATCTCGATGACGACGACTTCGACCGTTTCACGCGGCGCTTCAAGTCCGTGTTCATCGACGATTACGCGACCGTCCCACATCAATCGATCAAGCGGATGCTTGCTCTGCACAAGGCCGGCAAACTCGACATCGTCGCTGTTGGGGATGACTACAGGATCGATGGCCATCCACCAGAGGGCGGCGCCGTAGTTCACGTCGGCGACCGCCGCCTGCATTTTCCGATCTTTGTGGAAGCCACCGGACAGAAGCCCTTGGGGTCCAAGGACTTTCCTTTCCCATCGCTCCTCGGCCAGGGGATCGTGCGTGATGAAACCTCGCCCGGCGATGGGCGCCCCTTGAGAGGGATCGTGGTCGACGACGAGTTTCACCTGGTTTCAGATCAGGTTCCCGCCGACCAGTTGTTCTGTGTGAGCTTGCCCTTCCTGCTTGGACGACACCCCTTCAGCCAGGGCATAACCAGCTCGCATGAGATGGGCGCGGTCGTCGGAAAACAGCTGGCGGCGGCGCTCCGATGAAACTGTTCGCGATCTATATCGGAGGGGAGTTGCGTGGCGCGAACATCGAACTTCACGATATGCGCTTTGTCGCCGCGCCTTCCATTCTCGACACCCATGACGAACTTCGGCGACAATGGTGGGGCACACCGGGCAGCCTTCACATAGATTGCTGGGCCGAACTCGACCACGTCGATGGCTATGACGTTGCGTTACGTCCCGAGCTGTTCGACGGCGATGAAAAGCTGTTTTACGTCAACCTCGGGGGCTACGACCCCGCCGAGTTTACCGAGAAACACAAGAACATGTTCGTCGTGGCGACTTCATTGTCGGAGGCAAAAACGCGGGCGCTTAAGTCAGTGAAGGATTGGAAAATCCCACATCGCGACGACGTCTACGACGCGGAGCAGGCGTTTTCGCTGCATGAGACTGCATGGCAAATACCCCTACATTTGCACCTGACGCGGACGGACGAGGTCAGGAGCCTGAGCTTCACATGCCGTTATACGCCACTCAAGAAATTAGCCACGACAGGCGGATCGCGGGCAAACAACGGCTCCGCATAGTCCCTATTAGTCAAATTTGTGGTCTCGGCTCCGCGGCAAGCCTGAGGGGACCTCGGGAAGCGGGGGGGCACGATCCGAGGTCCCCGGCTTGGAAAATACGCATCCGAGCCAGAGTGCACCGCGTTCGAGCGACACGGACACTCCGAAGGTGCAGACGCCGCTTTCGGTCTAAGGCCGCAGCAATTGCCAGGATCGGGGGAAAAACCCCAAAATTCCGATCCGCGTTATGTCGCCATGTCGAATTGGGTCGGATTGCGAAACGCGGTCAGCCGCACGTCACCTATCGCGACGTCCGGGTTCAGCACGGCGGCAAGCAATGGACCGCGACTTGGAGCGTGGAGAACGGCTGGCTTATCGTCAGCAGCGCTTACCTATGGCATCGCACACCAAGGCAGGGCCGCCCTGAACTGTGACGGCCCTGGAAGGTGCTTGAATGGGTTACCAAGGTTTAGACAGTGAGGAAGCCGCCCTTGGTGGCGCGACGACGCAGGGCGCCGCCCAGGAGGCCAAAGCCGACCAGCATCATCGCCCAGGAAGCGGGCTCCGGCACGGCCGCTGTCAAAGTGCCGCCGGCCACTTCGTTGTTGGCGGAGATCACGTTGACTTCCAGATAGTAGTCGCCAGCCACTGGGGCGAAAGCGATGGTGGGCGAGAAGTCAAGGCTGGACTGGGATTGAAACGTCCCACTTCCAGGGGCGCCGCTGTAGAGGGTGTACTGGATCAACTCGGGAGTGGATCCGCCGTGGGCCAGCAGCTGCGCCTGGACCTGGGTCGACGTGATTGAGCCCACCGGATCCTCCAGCGTGAAGGTGTAGTCGTAGGTATTGCCGATCTTCATCTTCGTGGCCGGCAGAGTGCCGAGCGGATTGTTCAGCGAGAATGGCCCGCTGGTAAACGGTGTGATCACCGTCGCCGCCGAAACGGAAGACGTGATGGCCATAGCCGAAATGACGGCGGCCCCCGCGAAAAGCAATTTACTATTAAATATCATTTGATGTACTTTCTAATATTACGAAAACGCAGTGTCATGAAGCGTTATTGCCTCACTAAACGATCACTTACATTGTGACGTCGGAGAGGCAATAGATCGTTTGAAACGCGGCCCCATTTGGCCAAATTGTCGCGGAAAGGTTCTGAGCTGGAAATGTGGTGATCAAGAACTGCCAGTCTCAACTGCGCCGAAAGCGAGGGATTGTGGTCGGAGGCGGAGAGAGCGCTGTGCGCTTGGCCCGACGAGGGAGACCGACCTTTGTCAGGGAGTAACCGGCGTCGGGCATCGTATCGATCGCCTCCGCTTCGAGCGCCAGGCGCAGCTCGTGGACGCGTGCGGTCTCGGCGTTGATCTACCTGGCGCGCGACTTCGATGAGGGTCGAGTGGCCTCGGTAATACGGCTCACGGCCCGATCAGCGCCCGGATCTTCGCCTGGACCTCCGCCAGCACCGCTGGAGCGACGGCGCCCTTGTGGACGGCCCTGCGCGCGCGCCAATCGAGGCTCTTGACCTGATCGGCCAATACCGCGCTTAGCGGATCCTGAGTGACCACCACTTCGAACGGATAGCCCTTGATCCGTGAGCTCATCGGGCAGCAGATCATCATACCCCGAACCTGATTGTAGCGCGCCGGCGACAGCACCAGCGCCGGCCGATGACCAGCCTGATCATGGCCGGCCCGCGGATCGAACTGAAGCCAGACGATGTCCCCGGAATCGGGAACGTATCGGCTCACCCTGCCTCGCCGCCGACGGGGCGGCCGAAGTCGACGTCCTCGGGAAAGGTGTCGGGAGTCATCTGGGCAAGCAGGTCGTCCAGATCGAAGGCCGGCGCGGCGATCGGCTCGATGATCACTCTGCCGCCCTCCTCGCGCACGTCCACCGGCTGATCGATGCGCAGGGCGGCGGCCGCCATCACCGAGGACGGAATGCGGACCGAGGCGCTGTTACCCCATTTCTTCACGTGGACGCGCATGGCCGGCTCCCGAGTATCGACATTCGCGATACATGGGGCGGGGGGCTGCGGGTGTAAAGGAAGCCTCGACACCATCCTGACGGGCGTCGGTGGCGACGAACGCCACTTAACTCCGCTCGTTAACTCATCTGAGTCGACCCTGCGTCGCTTCGTCGAGGCGGCCGGCGGCACGCTGGAACTGCGGGTCACCCTGCCCGGCAAGGGCGTGATGCATCTGACCGGCCTGGGCGAACTGAACGCCTGACGCCAAGACGGCGATGTCCTACAGATTCATCGGATCAGTGGAAGATGTCCGTCCAAAGCTTCCAGGCGCCGTCGACCTCACGCCAGACCACGACATAGCTGGTCGTGACGTTCACGGGCTTTTCGCCCTTAGTGGTGAAGGTGGATACGCCGATTTCACGGATGTAGTCCTTCGACAGACGCCTCACGTCGGTGGCGGTCAGCTTCAGGTTCGTAACCTGCGTGGCCATGCCGGCGAACAGGGCGCGGATCCCCGCGCCGGTCACCACCGAATTGTCGGGTGGCAGCACCGTGGCGTCCGGCGCGTACATCGAGGCGATGGCGTCCGCGTCGCCGCGATTGGCGGCGGCGGAGAACTGGTCGTCGAGAGCCTGGATGGCGTCCTTGTCGCCCGCGAACGCCGGCGCGGCGAGCCCTAGGATCGTGCAGGCGAGAGCAGCGAACAGAACGTCGCGCATGATGTTTCCTCCCAGGTATCGGCGCTTGTGAAATTCTTCGGATCGATGGCCACGGGCGCTCAATTCCCGAGCAACAATGGCGGGCGCATCACCGCTGCGCAACCCTTCGCGTCGAGCGGCGTCGCTCCCGCTTTTTCGCGGATATGTTCGATCGCCTCGACCTCGTGTTCCTTGAGCTTGGCTATAGCGTGGTCGCGATCCATGCGGCCAATTTACCAGACTGTGGACGTGGGCGCATCAATTCGTGACCCCGAACTGCCGCGAAATAGCAAGCCGATGTGGCGTTGAAGTCGTTCACCCCGGGCGAGGACAATGGCTGGGCGGGCAAGGACCTGGATTTCCAGATCGGCCCGCGCAGGCTGGCTTTCACGGCGGAGACCTTCTTCCTCTCCTTCTCGCTGCCCAACTTCCATTTCCACGCCGCCACCGCCTACGCCATCCTGCGGACCAGGGGAGTGCCGATCGGCAAGCGGGACTACGAGGGGCGGCTGCGCACCGGAGCGGGTTAGGGCGTGGGCTCATTCGGTCCCGACGACGTCGGCAATGCCGACGAAACCTGGGAATGGCTGGTGAATGCGAGCGCGATGCTTTCGTCCTGGTGGCTCCAGTGTGTCCATCAGCCGGGCAATTCATCGCCTTCCATCGGAGCCCGGTCGGGCACGAGCGCCAGCACCGCCTGCGCTTGGCTCGGGTCGGCGCGCGTGATCCGCGATCTGACATGATTGAGCCCTTTCAGTTCACCGACCCGTTCGGCGATCACAGTGGCCAGGAATTGATTGACCGAAACGCCCTGCGCCCTGGCCATGCCGCGGGCGTCCTCCATCAGGGTTTCCGGCAAGCGAAGCGGATAGTTGCTCATTGTTCCTCCTTGCGAAGTTCGGCGACGAGACCGCCCGGTTTCAGTATCCTCAAGCCATAGGCCTCACTCGCCCCAGCGAAATCGCGGACATTCATGGTGACGATGGCGCCGGCGCGCGCCTCCAACGCGCACTCGAGCATCAGATCGTCCCCAGGATCGGGCAGGGCAGGGCGACGGCGAACCCGTATCGGCTGGACGAGGGTAGCCTGCGCGAGGATGGCGTCCAGCACGGTCGATACCTGTTCCGCGCTCGCCCAACCCTGCGCCAGCATGGCGGGTCTCAACAGCACATCCTCGTATTCCAAGGCCAAGGCGACTGAAACCGCGATCGGCAATCGACCGTCCACGGCCCGCTCCAGCAGCCAGAACGACGCCCCGCGCCGGGAGAACAGGCCCGCGACGAGCACATTCGTGTCCAGGACAAACATGACGTCATATATAACGTCATTGGAGTTGAGGCTCAAGTCGGCGGGCGAGCCTCCGACAAATCACCCATAAATGCCCAAAAAGCTATCCCCGCTTTGCGGGGTGGTGTTCGATCGACTCGATGATGTCGGTCAGGTAGGGGGCAAGAGACGACGGCGGCCTCAGAATACGCGTAGGGCGCTGGCCTCGATGCGCGGGGCGGAGAATCTTATGGAGGCTGTCGCGCGTCATGATATCCGCGCCCCGGTCGCGCACACCGCCGGCAGGTCCTGCTCAAGCAGATCAAAGCCTGGCGCACCAAGTTCTTCGTCTTCATGGTCAATCGCGACGAGCCGCCCACCAACAACATATCCGAGCGGGAAATCCGACCTTCCGTCGTGTTCCGAAAGGTCACCAACGGTTTCCGGTCAGACTGGGGCGCTCAGATCCACGCCGGATATCGATCCGTCACCGGCACGGCACGCCTCAAGGGCCAGCCCGCCTTCGCGCCCATCCGAGACCTCATCGACGGAAACTTCGTCGTCGCTTGACCAGCCAAAAAACCACCCCCGTGAGCAATTACGGGCGGTATGCGGGAGAACAATCGGGCGGAGAACCCACACTTGGTTATCCGACGACGAGAGCGAAAGCAGCAGAAGTTCAAATCTCAGGGCCAGCGTTTCCTATCCAGCCACGGCACCATCTACAATACCTTCAACCTCCAGCCCCTCTTGATCTCCAGAGCCGGGCTTTGCACCTTGCGAGCCCGGGCGGAGGTAGCGTGGGCGGCTGCCACGCAAACCGCCTGAAATCGGAGCCAAGGGGGAAGTTTTCCGTCTTGGCCGGGTTAACTTGTCAGTACCTCCCAGAGGTTCCTTTCCAGCCACGCCGCCGTCTACAACACCTTCCACCTTCAACCCCACCTGATCCGCAGACCCACGCTCCGCCTATCTAGGGCCGCGGCTCAAGAGGCTTGGGCGGTCGCTGCCGCCTGATCCCGGGTGAGGGGGGCGGCGTTCGTTGGTCTGCGCCGGTTAACTTGCCAAGTCCGTGCCCTAAGTGTTCGCGAGACACCTTCGCCGGAGCGCATCAACACGCCCAGACAGCCGAGGCCACATAGTGTCTCAATCCAAATGGCAGGCTCAGGTACGGAAGTGTTGGCAGCGTTGGAGGTGTTGAAAAAATTGACTGTGCTGTAAGCTTGCTGAGTATACGTCTCCGACGTGTCGATTAAACGTAAATGCTCACGGGGTTGGCGAAGGGGGCTTGCGGCGGGACTGGGGATTTGATTCACCCTCTGGGTGACTCAGCCTCCACGTTACGATCTGAGCGACGCCGGGAAAGACGTCCTGCTGGCCCAGTAGGCGGAGATGATCGAGCGACTGGTGGCTCGGATCGGCGAGCTGGGGGCGCTGGTGGGCAAGCCGCGCAAGACGTCGAAGAACTCGTCGATCCCGCCCTCGAAGGATGGGTTTGGCCGTGGCAGAAAGGTCCCCAAGCGCCCTGGCCGTAAACGCCCGCCGCGGGAGGGCGAGGCCCGCCCCCTGACGCTGGCGCCTGACAAGACCGAGCGGCGCATGGCCGAGGCCTGGGGACTGTCAGGAATTTCGTGTGCGGGCCGGGACGGTTGAACATGTTCAGACGTCTGTCCTGTGGTTATTTGCTGCTGTACGCGCCGCTGCTTGTCCCTCAGCCCAAAATCCCCGGCAGATCCAACCCCTTCTCCCGCGCCACCGCCACCGCGATCTCGTACCCCGCATCGGCATGCCGCATCACGCCCGTGGCCGGGTCGTTCCACAGCACCCGCTCGATCCGCTTCGCCGCCGCCTCGGTGCCGTCGCAGACGATCACCATGCCGGAGTGCTGCGAGAAACCCATCCCCACGCCCCCGCCGTGGTGCAGCGACACCCAGGTCGCCCCTGACGCCGTGTTCAGCAGGGCGTTGAGCAGCGGCCAATCGGAAACCGCGTCGGAACCGTCCCGCATCGCCTCCGTTTCGCGGTTCGGGGAGGCGACCGAGCCGCTGTCCAGGTGGTCGCGGCCGATGACGATCGGGGCCTTCAGTTCGCCCGAGGCGACCATCTCGTTGAACGCCAGGCCCAGGCGATGGCGGTCTCCGAGGCCGACCCAGCAGATCCGCGCCGGCAGGCCCTGGAACCTGATCTTCCGCGCCGCCATGTCCAGCCAGTTGTGCAGATGCGGGTTTTCGGGGATCAGTTCCTTGACCTTGGCGTCGGTCCTGGCGATGTCCTCGGGATCACCTGAGAGGGCGACCCATCGGAACGGCCCGATACCGCGGCAGAACAGCGGGCGGATATAGGCCGGCACGAAGCCGGGGAAATCGAAGGCGTTGGCGACTCCGGCCTCCTTGGCCATCTGGCGGATGTTGTTGCCGTAGTCGACGGTCGGCACGCCGGCCGCCTGGAAGTCGAGCATCGCCTGGACATGTTCGGCCATCGACGCCTTGGCGGCCTCGGCGACCTGCGTGGGGTCCTGGTCGCGCATGGCGGCCCAGCGCTCGAGGCTCCAGCCCTTGGGCAGATAGCCGTTGACCGGATCGTGGGCCGAGGTCTGGTCGGTGAGCAGGTCGGGGCGCACGCCGCGCCGGAACATCTGGGGCAAAAGCTCGGCGACGTTGCCCAGCAGGCCGACGGAGACCGGGGTTTTGTCGCGACACGATTGTTCGATGATCCCCAGGGCTTCGTCCAGGCTCTCCGCTTGGCGGTCCAGATAGCCGGTTCGCAGGCGCATCTCGATCCGGCTCGGCTGGCACTCGATCGCCAGGCAGGAGGCGCCGGCCATCACCGCCGCCAGCGGCTGGGCGCCGCCCATGCCGCCCAGGCCCGCGGTCAGCAACCAGCGGCCGGCCAGGTCGCCGCCATAGTGCTGGCGGCCCATCTCGACGAAGGTCTCATAGGTGCCCTGCACGATGCCCTGGGCGCCGATATAGATCCACGACCCGGCGGTCATCTGGCCGTACATGGCCAGGCCCTTGCGATCGAGTTCGTTGAAATGCTCCCAGGTCGCCCATCGGGGCACCAGATTGGAATTGGCGATCAGCACCCGGGGCGCGTCGGCGTGGGTGCGGAACACCCCGACCGGCTTGCCAGACTGCACCAGCAGGGTCTCGTCGTCCTCCAGCCGGCGCAGGGTCTCGACGATCCTGTCATAGCTCTCCCAGTCGCGCGCGGCGCGGCCGATGCCGCCATAGACCACCAGTTCCTCCGGCCGCTCGGCCACGTCGGGGTGCAGGTTGTTCATCAGCATGCGCAGCGGCGCCTCGGTCAGCCAGCTCTTGGCGGTGCGCTCCGTGCCGGTGGCGGCGCGGATGACGCGGGAGGTGTCGAGGCGGGTCATGGGCGGTTTCAGTCTCTGGCGACTTGGGCGGTTTCGGAGAAGGCCATGCAGGCCTTCAGGACATCGGTGAGAACGGCGCGCATCGGCGCGGCGCGTTCGGGGCGGTAGGGCGTGGGCCAGGTTTCGGGCGACGGAGGTTCGCGCGGCTCATCCATGTATCCCCGGCAGGCCAGCTCCATCTGGATCGCGTGCACGCCCTCGGCCGGGCGGCCGCATCGGCGGGTGGTCCAGCCGCCCTTGAACCGGCCGTTGGTCGCGCGGCTCCAACCGGTCGTGTCGCAGGCGGCCTCGACCGCGCGGGTCAGGGCCGGATCGCAGCTGGCGCCGCTGTTGGTCCCCAGGTTGAATTGCGGCAGCTCGCCCTCGAACAGGCGCGGGATCATCGAGCGGATCGAATGGGCCTCGTAGAGCACCACCCGGCCATGCGCGGCGCGCAGTCTCGCCAGTTCATGGTCAAGGGCGGCGTGGTAGGGCGCGAACCAGGTTTCCCGCCTGCGGTCGATCTCGGCCTGGTCGGGCTCTTGGCCGGCGCGATACAGCGGCTCGCCGTCGAAGCGGGTGGTCGGGCAAAGTTCGGTGGTCGCCTGGCCCGGATAGAGCGAGGCGCCGGACGGGTCCCGGTTCACATCGATCACGCTGCGCGAAACCCGGGTGCGCACGGTGGTCGCGCCGAGGTCGCCGGCGAAGTCATACAGCCGATCGATCCACCAGTCGGCGTCCTTGCGGGCCAGCCAGGGCGAGACGAAGCGGTCTTCCAGCTCCAACGGAATGTCGGTTCCCGTGTGCGGAAAGCTGACCACCAGGGGCGCCGCGCCCTGGCGGATTTCCAGCCATTCCCGGCTCATGGCGCGAACCCGGGCAGGGCGATCGCCGAGGCCGCCTCGATCACCGCGCCCGAGTCCACCAGGCGGATGGCGGCGGCGATGTCGGGATGGAAGTGCCGGTCGTCGTACAGGTGCGGCACCTCGGCGCGGAGCCGCCCTCGCACGCCCTCCAGGGTCGGGCTCGACAGCAGCGGCGCGTGGAAATCGCAGCCCTGAGCGGCGGCCAGCAGCTCGATGGCGACCACCGCCTTGGCGTTTTCGACCATCTCCAGCAGCCGCCGCGCGCCGTGAGCGGCCATCGAGACGTGATCCTCCTGGTTGGCGGAGGTGGGGATGGAATCGACGCTGGCCGGATAGGCCTTCTGTTTGTTTTCCGAGACCAGGGCGGCGGCCGTCACCTGCGGGATCATGAAGCCGGAGTTGAGACCAGGCCGGGGGGTCAGGAACGCCGGCAGCCCCGACAGCGCCGGATCGACCAGCATGGCGATCCGCCGTTCCGCAAGGGAGCCGATCTCGCACACCGCCAGGGCGATGATGTCGGCGGCGAACGCCACCGGCTCGGCGTGGAAGTTGCCGCCGGACAGCGCCTCGTCGGTGTCCGGGAAGATCAGCGGATTGTCGGAAACCCCGTTGGCCTCGAAGCCCAGGGTCGCGGCGGCCTGGCGCAGGATATCCAGGGCCGCGCCCATCACCTGCGGCTGGCAGCGCAGGCAATACGGGTCCTGCACCCGCTCGTCGCCGATCAGGTGCGATTTGCGGATCGCCGAGCCGGCCATCAGGTCGCGCAGCGCGTCGGCCACCGCGATCTGGCCGGGCTGCCGGCGCAGGGTGTGTATCCGGTGGTCGAAAGGCGCGTCCGATCCCTTGGCCGCCTCGGTGGAGAGAGCGCCGGTCACCAGCGCCGAGCGGAACAGCACTTCGGCCTCGAACAGGGCGACCAGGGCGTTGGCGGTGGAGAACTGGGTGCCGTTCAACAGCGCCAGGCCCTCCTTGGGACCGAGGGTCAGGGCGGAGAGGCCCGCTGATTTGAGCGCCTCGGCGGCCGGCATGCGCGCCTGACCGACCAACGTCTCGCCCACGCCGATCATGGTCGCGGCCATATGGGCCAGGGGCGCGAGGTCGCCCGAGGCGCCGACCGAGCCTTTCACCGGCACGACGGGGGTCAGGCCCCGGGCCAGCATCGCTTCCAGCAGGGCGATGGTTTGTGGCGCGACGCCCGACGCGCCCTGGGCCAGGCTGGCCAGTTTCAAGGCCAGCATCAGCCGGACGACCGGGATCGGCGAGGGCTCGCCGACACCGGCGGCGTGCGACAGCACGATGTTGCGCTGCAGGGTGGCCAGGTCCCCCGCCTCGATCCTGACGCCGGCCAGCTTTCCAAAGCCGGTATTGATGCCATAAACCGGCTCGCCCCTGGCCAGAATGCGCCCCACCGCTTCGGCGCTCCTGGCGATGGCCGGGGCCGAGGCCGGGTCCAAACGGATTGGCGCGCCGCGATAGACCTGGTTCCAGGTCGCCAAGTCGACATCGCCCGGCCGCAGCATGATCGGCGTCATGCCCGGCCTCCAAAGACGCGCGCGTGAAGGGGGTTGAAGCCCATGCGATAGACCAGCTCGGCGGGTCGTTCGATGTCCCAGATCGCCAGGTCGCAGCGCTTGCCCGCCTCCAGGGTCCCGATCTCATGGGCCAGACCCAGGGCGCGCGCCGCTTCCCGCGTCACCCCGGCCAGGCACTCCTCGACCGTCAGGCGGAACAGGGTGGCGGCCATGTTCATCACCAGCAGCGGCGAGGTCAGCGGCGAGGTGCCGGGATTGCAGTCGGTGGCCAGGGCGATCGGCACGCCATGGGCGCGGAACGCCTCGATCGGCGGCTTTTGGGTTTCGCGCACGAAGTAGTAGGCGCCTGGCAGCAGGGTGGCCACCGTTCCGGCCCGCGCCATCGCCACGACTCCGTCCTCGTCCAGATGTTCGAGATGATCGGCCGACAGCGCGCCGAACCCGGCCGCCAAAGCCGCGCCTTGCAGGTTGGAGAGTTGTTCCGCGTGAATCTTGACCGGCAGGCCGTGGTCACGCGCGGCCTCGAACACCCGTTGGGTCTGGGCTTGTGTGAAGCCGATACCCTCGCAGAACGCATCGACCGCGTCGGCCAGGCCCTCGGCGGCGACGGCGGGGATCATCTCGCCGCACACCCGGTCGATATAGCCGTCCGCGTCGCCGGCGAACTCCGGCGGCAGGGCATGGGCGCCGAGGAACGTGGCGCGCACCCGCACATCGCGGACTTCGCCCAGCCGCCGCGCGGCGCGGAGGGACTTGATCTCGTGTTCGAGGCTGAGGCCGTAGCCCGACTTGATTTCCACCGTGGTGACGCCCTCGGCGATCAGGGCGTCGAGGCGGGGCAGGGCGCTTGTCACCAGGCCATCCAGGCTGGCGGCCCGGGTGGCCGCCATGGTCGAGACGATGCCACCGCCGGCCCGGGCGATCTCCTCATAACCGGCGCCGGCCAGCCGCAGTTGGAACTCATGGGCGCGGTCGCCGCCGTGGACCAAGTGGGTGTGGGGGTCGATCAGGCCAGGGGTGATCCAGCGCCCTTGGCAATCTATGGTCTCGATCGGATCCATCGTTGCCGGCAGGTCGCTCGCGGCCCCGGCGAACACGATCCGCCCATCCAGGCTCGCGACCGCGCCATTTTCCACAATGCCGAGGCCGGGGCCGGTCATGGTGGCGAGGCGGGCGTTTCGCCAGAGTCGATCGCAGCGCATGGG
Source organism: Caulobacterales bacterium (assembly GCA_038227865.1). Classification (GTDB taxonomy): domain Bacteria; phylum Pseudomonadota; class Alphaproteobacteria; order Caulobacterales; family Caulobacteraceae; genus Acaudatibacter. Next base: position 101,776 of record JBBRPO010000008.1, on the reverse strand, counting down.
CGCCTCCTTGGCGGCTGGGGATAAACCTCTCGAATATAATGTCTAGACATAAAAGCATTCCGGTCCACAATGCGGCCATGAGCACCGGCCCGACCCACAGCCTCTGGTTCACCCAAGCCTTGCTGCCAGATGGCTGGGCGGCGGCGGTGCGTCTGGAGATCGCGGCTGGGCGCATCGCCCGTATCGAAACCGGCGTGGAGGCGATCTTCGATGACGAACGTCACGGCGTCGCGCTCCCGGGCCTTTGCAACGTCCACAGCCACGCGTTCCAACGCGGCATGGCGGGGCTGGCCGAAGTACGCGGCCCCGCCGACGACGATTTCTGGACCTGGCGCGAGGTCATGTACCGGTTCCTCGATCGTCTGACGCCGGATCAGGTCGAGGTGATCGCCGCCCAGGCCTATGTCGAGATGCTGCAACAGGGCTTCACGCGGGTCGGAGAGTTCCACTACCTGCACAACGCGCCCGACGGCCGGCCCTACGACAATCCGGCCGAGTTGGCGGAGCGGATCGTGACCGCCGCCGAGGCCACGGGAATCGGCCTGACCCTGCTGCCGGTGTTCTACGCCCATGGCGACTTCGGCGGCGCCGATCCCCGGCCGGGTCAGCGGCGATTCCTCAACGACATCCACGCTTTCGGGGCCCTCGTCGAGGCCAGCCGCGAGGCGATCTCTGCGCTGCCGGACGCCAGCCTGGGCGTCGCGCCGCATAGCCTGCGCGCCGTGACGCCGGACGAACTTCAGCGGGTGTTGCGCCTGGCCGCGGGGGGGCCGGTTCACATCCACATCGCCGAACAGGTCAAGGAGGTCGATGCGTGCGTCGCCTGGTCCGGCGACCGCCCGGTCGAGTGGCTGATGAGCCACCACGCCGTCGATCGTCGCTGGTGCCTGGTGCATGCCACCCACCTCGACGATGGCGAAGTCGCGGCCCTGGCTAAATCCGGCGCCGTGGCGGGGCTTTGCCCGATCACCGAGGCAAACCTGGGCGATGGCGTCTTTCGAACGCGCAACTATTTGGGCCGGGGCGGATGCTTCGGCGTCGGCACCGATTCCAACGTCGCCATCGACGCCGCGGGCGAGCTGAAACTGCTGGAATACGCCCAGCGGCTGACCCGCCGAAGCCGCAATGTGCTAGCGATGCGCGAGGGTGGCTCGGTGGGCGGCGAGTTGTTCCGCGGCGCGGCCACGGGCGGGTCTCAGGCGCTTGGCGTCGAGACCGGCGGCCTGCAAATCGGCGCGGCGGCCGACATCGTCACCCTCGATCTGGACCACCCGTCGCTGGTCGGGCGGTCGGGCGACGCGCTGCTCGACGGCTGGATCTTCGCCGGCGGGGCCGGCATGGTCGATACTGTCTGGCGGTTCGGAAGCAAGGTCGTGGAACGCGGCCGGCATCGGGCCGCCGAGGTCGTGGCGCGCCGCTATCGCCGGGCGATCAGCGAGCTGCTGGCCGGGTGACCGTCACCCTCGACCAGAGGATCCGCAGCGACCTGGAGAGTCGTATCCGGTCAGGCGACTGGGCGCCGGGGCGACGGATCCCGACCGAGCGCGAGCTGATGGAGCAGTATCACTGTGCCCGCATGACGGTGGGCAAGGCGATCGGGGCGCTGGTGTCCGAGGGCCTGATCGAACGGCGCAAGAAGGCCGGCTCTTTCGTCGCCCGTCCTCAGGTACGCACCGCGGTGCTGGAAATTCCCGATATCGCCGCCGTCATCCTGGCGCGAGGCGAGACCTATCGCTTCGAACTGATCGCGTGCCGCCGTCTCGCCGCCGACGAGGACCTGGATGCCCGGTTCAGCGACACCGGCGACCGCCTCGCCATCGACGGTGTCCACATCGCCTCGGACCGGCCCTTCGCCCACGAGCATCGCCTGATCAGCCTGGACGCCGCGCCAGGGGCGGCCGACGCGGATTTCGGCGAGCGCTCGCCAGGCTCCTGGCTGCTGGACAATGTTCCCTGGACTGTGGCCCGTCACCGCATCACGGCCAGGCAGGCCGGCGACCTGGCGACGGCGCTGGGCGCTACCCGCGCCACGGCCTGCCTGCAGGTCGAGCGCTGGACCTGGCGCCAGGCCGATCCCGTCACCTACGTCCGCCAGGTCTTCCCCGGCGACCGCTACGATCTGGTGGCGGAGTTCTCACCGCGCCACGGGCCGTAAAATTATTTTCCAACGCATGTGACCGTGTTTCCGGCCGCATGACGCCTTTATCGACATAGGGCCGAACGCCATTCTGGCGGCTGCGCCCGTCAAACGGCGATCTTGGAGAACGGCGATGGATGTCACCATGTACGGCGCGACGGGCGCTCAGGGCGTAAGCGGCACGATGTCCGGACAATCGGGAACCGACGGCGGCCCCGGCGGCGCGGCGACCGCGACCGCGAACGCTCCGGCCGATCTGACCAACAACGCCACGGCCCAGGGCGGCGGCGGTGGTAACGGCGGCAACAGCGGCGGCGGGGCGGGCAATGGTGGCGCTGGCGGGGCCGGCGGCGCGGGCACGGCCACGGCCACCACCACCGTCAGGTCGGCCAGCACAACCAGCGCCAACGCCAACGCCACGGGCGGCATCGGCGGCAGCTCCGGCTCGCCCCTGGGGCCACCCGGCGTTGGAAGCAACGGCGGCGCCGGCGCGGCGGCCACCGCTTCGGCCAGCGTCACCAACGCCGGTGGCGGCGCCACGGACTTCGCCCAGGCCGGTGGCGGGGGAGGCGGCACGGCGATCAGCCCCGGCCACATCGGTGGTGTCGGTGGCGTGGCGGCCGTCAGCGCCAGCGCGGTGAGCACCGCGCTGGGAGCTTCGGCGAGCGCCGGGACCAACCAGATCGGCGGTTACGGCGGGACCGGCGCCGGCGGCGCCAATGGTGGCGCCGGCGCGACCAGCACCTCGATCAATCGTGTGAGCGGCTCGACCAACGGCGGCGCCTTGACGCTCCATCAGGCCGCAACGGGAGGAACCGGCGGCTTCAGCGACGGCGGCGTGGCCGGGGCCGCGGGGGCCGCAACCTCGAATCTGACCCTCAAGGACACCACCAGTGCCTCGGTCACCGCCAATATCCTTGCCGTTGGCGGATCGGGTGGCTTTGGTGAAAACGGCAGCAGCGGCGTGGTCGGCGGAGCCGCCAAGGTCGCGGTTTCCCTGACGGGCGCCGAGTATGTCGGCGTAACGGCGACCGCCGGCGGCGGAAACGGAGGATCCTCGCTCACCGGCGCGTCCGGCGCGATGGGCGCGACCGCGACATCGAGCGCGTCCGGGGTGGCCACGTCGCTGGACATCACCGCCGTGGCCAATGGCGGCGGTGGCGCGCAGGGCGAGGGCGCGGGCCACGCCGGCGGGGCCGGCGCAACCGCCAAGGCGTCGGCGACGGGCGCCGCGAGCGGCACACAGGCGCATGTCACCGCCTCGCAGATGGGCGGGTCGGGCGGGCTCGGAGTCAATTTCGCCAACGGCGGCGCCGGCGCCGCCAGCAGCCTGACCAATGGCGTGACCGGCTCGACCAATGCCGGCGCGCTCTATCTGACCCAAACCGCCATCGGCGGAAGCGGGGGGAGCAGCCAAGGCTCAAAGGCCGGCGCCGGTGGCGCCGCGACCTCCAAACTGACCTTCGACGACGCCAAAAGCGTCACCAAAAGCGCCTATGTCCAAGGCGCCGCCACGGCGGTCGGCGGGTCGGGCGGATACGGAAGCAACGTAGCCGACGGGGCGGCCGGCGGCGCCGCGTCCGCATCGCTCACGCTGCAGAACGCCCAGAGCGTGTTTGTGGGCGTTTCGGCGTCTGGCGGCGGCGGCGGGATCGCGGATGGAGGTGTTGCCGGTGGAACGGGCGGCGTCGGCGGGGCGGCCACGGCCACCGGAGTCGGTTCAAGCACCGGAGCCGCCCAGTCCACGGTCGGGGCCGGCGGCGGCGCGGGCGGCGCCGCGCAGAATGCCGGGGCCGGCGCGTTGGGTGGCAGGGCCACCGCCACCGCCACCAGCACGGGCGCCGGCGCCGCGTCATCGGCCTCGGCCGCCGGCGGCGGCGGCGGCGGGTCAGACGGGGCCGGGCACGTCGGCGCTACCGGCGGCGCGGCCTCGGCGCACGCCACCGCGACCAGCACCGGGTCCGGCGAGGCCAACGCCTCCATCAACCAGCGCGGTGGAGATGGCGGCATCGGGACCAATGGCGCCAAAGGCGGCGCCGGCGCGGCCAGCACCGCCACCAATGCGGTCAGCGGATCCAACAGCGGCGGGACCCTCATTCTCACCCAGTCGGCCTACGGCGGCAACGGTGGTCAGAGCGCCGGCGCCGCCGCTGGGACGGGGGGCGCGGCGTCTTCGAGCCTGACCTTGAACGACACCACCAGCGCGGTACTGAACGGCTCCGTCACCGCCGGCGGCGGGGCGGGAGGCTACGGCTACGGCAGTGGCGGCGCGAGCGGCGCCGGCGGGGCGGCCAAGGCGTCGCTGACGCTCAGCGGCGCCCAGGCGGTCAACACCAGCGCGACCGCCGTGGGCGGCAATGGCGGCGTGGGAGCGGGCACGGCGGGCGGCGCAGCCACGGCTACGCTGATCGCCACGGCCGGCGGCGCCGTAACGGCGGCGGCGACGGCCCACGGGGGCGGGGGCGGCGCGGTCGCCGGCGTCGGCTTGGCGACGGTCACGGCCACCGGCGCCAGCGGAACGTTCAGCGCCACCGCCACCACCGGGCTGGCGGCTGGCCAACTGGTCCAGAACGTGTCGGCGGACACCAGCGGCGCCGTGGCAGGCAAGAGCATTGGCGAGGCGCGCGCCGGTATTTCCGGAACCGCGCCCGCCTTCCTGACCACGGACCAGGGCGTCGCCATCCTCACCGGCGCGCCGAGCGCGGGCAGCGTCAACGCCGTCTTCAAAGCCAACAAGGCCATCGCCACCGCCTTCGGCGCCTCGCCCAGCATCTTCGCCATCGCCGAACTGGGCGGCGGCCATTCCAGCACGGGCGCGTCGGGCCAGTTGGTGACCAGCGAGCTCAGCGAGACCATCGACCTCACCCAACTCGCGGTGCGTCAGGATCTCGTCGTTGGCCTCTACAACGGCGCCATCTTTGGCTCGGGCGTAACCGGGGTCTACTTCGATCTCTATGCCAACGGCGTCGACGTCTACAGCAAGAGCGTCACGGGGGCCGGATCGGGCGCAACCGCCCAGGCCTGGTTCACCAACATGGCGGCCGACGTGGCGTCCCTGGCCAGCGGCAATACGCTCACCCTGCACGCGGTTCTGACGGTCGCCTCCACCTCGCCCGGCTCCGGCTTCTACGGCGATCTAATCATCGGCGATCCGCCCAAGGCCGCGTCCGCGGCGTCGCCGCAACGCTTCACCGACGCCATGGCCGGCTTCGGCGCGGCGAACGCGGGGTGGATCGCGAGCGCGGCGAACGGTCATGGCGCGCCTCAGGTCTTGATGAGCCTGGTGAGTCCCCACGCCTCGCTCGCCTGAACGGCGACACACCTCCAGCCGATCGTTGGGGCGCGCCACCAGGGCCGTCACGCACCTTGAAGCCGCGCCGCCAACAGTCACTCCGGGGTCGGCGCGGTGGTCCTGATTGTGGCGGCCGGGACAGGCGAAGCCTGATTGCTCCAGCCCGGTGGACCTCGGATGGGTGCGATGACCGCCGACGTCAGGCGGTTCCCACTCTTGCCGGTAGTAGCGCTGCAGAATGAAAGCGCTCGCGCCGACGCCGAAGATGGCGACATCGCTGTCGAGCAGCTTCTCGAAGCCGAGCGTTTCGTAGAAGGCTTTGCTCGCCTCGAAATCCCGAGCGGGAAGGAAGGCGCGGGCTGATTCTCCGCCGTCTGGAACAGCCATCCGATGACCCTCCAAGCACGGTCCGGCGCGTATGAATCCCCTCCTACCAAGCGCTTGTCGCCCTCGCCATCTACCCGTTGACGGCGCGAGGGATCAGCGCCGTTTCGCCGCCGCCGCCTTTGCCACGAGGATGCGGTCGCGAGCGTCGAGATAGTCGTAGATCGCGTCGACCTCGGGGTTGGTGAAGTGGCTGAAATTGGCCTTGGCCGTCTCGATCATCAGCGCCATGTTGCCCTCGCCGATCGCATCGCCCTTCTGGATCAGGCCGTGGAACTGCTCGCGGCTGTAGTAGCCGCGGACGGTCATGTCCGGTCCGATGCCCCCGGCCCCGCCGAGGTCGGAGCCGTGGCAGCGACCGCACGCGAACGCGGCAAGGCGCCGCCCGGTCTCGAAGCGCGCCCCGGCGTCGAGCGGCGGACGAGCGGTGGCGAGCATCTCCGTTTCGGTCTTGAACGCGCCGATCACCAGCGCCGCGCGCAGCAACAGGCCCGGGTTGGGCTTGGGCAGCGCGATGCCCCGCGGGGGAAGGGCGCGCAGGCGGGCGATGATCGCGGCGATCTCGTCGTCGGTGAAGGCGCGATAGGCGTGGGCCGGCATCGCCATCTCGCTGGTTCCATCCGGGCGCAGCCCGGCGCGGAGAGCTCGGTCGATATCCGCGTCCGACAGCGATTTGGGCTGGATGGTGAGGTTGGGTGTGAAAACCTGGGTTGCGAACATGTGCAGCGGCCCACCGCTCAGATCCAACCCGTGGCACCCCGAGCAGGCGGAGACCGCGATCAGCCGAGCGCCCCGGGCTTCCGCATCGGGGGTGCGCGCCGCCACGACGCGGCTGGGCGGCAGGGCGTGGCGAGCCGACAAGATCGCCTGCGAACGGGACATGATCAACTGGCAGCCGGCGGCGATCGCGACGAAGGCGACAACGGCGCCAAGCGCGAGCAACAGCTTCGATCTGGACACGGTATTCGTCAGGTTCGGCGAACCCATTTGCTGATGGCGCTGATGTCCTTGACCTCGCCACCGGCCTGCTTCCAGCCATTGAATCCGACCTCAAGGTGCCCGACGTCCTTGAAGCCCATGTCCTGCAGGGCCAGGGTCGCATAGACCGACCGCCCGCCGCCAGCGCAGAACAGGATGATCTTTTTATCCTCCGCGAAATAGTCGCGGAAATACGGGCTGGCCGGATCGGCCCAGAATTCCAGCATCCCGCGCGGCACATGCCTGGCGCCGGTGATCGTGCCCAGCTCGAGCAATTCCTGGAGTTCCCGGAGATCGATCAGCAGGGTCTCGCCGGCGGCTATCGCGGCGTGCTCGGCCCGTAGATCCTCGACCGCCAGATTGCTGATCCTGGCCTTCAGCGCCTCGGTGTCCGCGAACACGTTCTTGATGGCCATGCCGTTTGTCTCCTCGATTCAGCCGATCCGTGAACTGACTGTGAGGCGTTCAATTTTCAGGTCAAGTTCGCGTCAACCGCCGTGTTGGCGAAGGAAGGCTTCCAGCTGGGCGATCTCCCTGGTGTTTTCATCAATGGTCCGATGCGCGAGGCGTCTGACCTCAACGTCCAGGCCGTGCTTCAACTCAATACGCGCCAAGGCGATGGCGCCCTGGCGATAGGCGATCATCTTGCGAGCATAGGTTGCGTCGGGCGTGGGTCCCTTGGCCGCCATCGTCGCCCCGTCCATCGACTTGATCGAGTTCATATACTCGTCGAGTGCGATGTCGCGGATGAATAGGCCATTCCTTCCGCCCGGGGTCTGGCTCGCCATCGAATCCTGCTCGGGGGATTGAGCCGGCACTTGCGCCGCGCCCAACGCCCCCACCGAGGCAGCGGCAATCAGTCCAAGAGTCCTGCGCATGAAAATCGGTGCTCCGCTTGCCTAAGCGCTCTCGCCAATCGAAAGCGGCTATTTGATATACAAGCGCCGACCTTGGGGTTTGGTTCATCCAACGGGCTAAAGCCGGTCCCGACAACCGCCCGCGCGGGGCCGCCGACAGAAATTGGCGCCGAACCTTCCGCGCCTTGGCGCATTGAGTCGCGACCAAACGGAGCGATGAGATGAAGTTCGGCTACAAGCTGATGACCGAAGAGCATGGTCCGAGGACACTGGTGCAGAACGCGCGCCGCGCGGAAGCGGTGGGATTCGATTTCGTGTCGATCTCGGACCATTTCCACCCCTGGCTGGAGATCCAGGGCCATGCGCCGTTCGCCTGGAGCGTGCTGGGCGCGATCGCCGAGACCACCTCGCGCATCGCCATCACCACCGGGCTGACCTGCCCGATCATACGCTACCATCCGGCCATCATCGCCCAGGCGGCAGCCACCGTCGCGGTGATGAGCGAGGGCCGTTTCAGTCTCGCCATCGGCGCGGGCGAGCGTCTCAACGAGCACGTCACCGGCGCCCGCTGGCCCTCGGTCCCGGAGCGCCAGGAGATGCTGGGGGAGGCGATCGACATCTTCCGCACTCTTTGGGCCGGCGGGGTCCACACGATCCGCGGCAAGCACTTCACGGTCGACCACGCGCGCCTCTATGAACAGGCGCCGGGGTCAATCCCGATCTTGCTGGGAGTCAGCGGCCCGCGCGGCTTGGCGCTCGCCGTTGAGAAGGCCGACGGGGTGATGGCCACCCAGCCCGACAAGGCGCTGGCGGAAGGCTTTCGCGAGAACGCCGGCGACAAGCCGCGCTATTGCGAGGTCACCCTGGCCCATGGACCCGACGAGGCGGCGGCGCTGAAGATGGCCCGTGACCGCTTTCGGTTCGGCGCGTTGGGCTGGCCGGCGATGAGCGAGATTCCCACCGTGGAGGGGTTCGAGGGCGCCTCGGAGTTCGTGCGGCCCGAGGACATGGCGGATACCGTCGGCGCCGGCCCGGACCCGGAAAAGCACTTGGCCGCGATCCGTAAGTACATCGACGCCGGCTTCGACCACCTCTGCCTGACGGCGGTCGGACCCGATCAGGCCGGCTTTCTCGACTTCTTCGAGAAGGAGCTGAAGCCGAAGCTCGACCTATTCGCCTAGCAGATACGATCAACCTGGCCTGGATCAGGCCGGCTGTTCGATATGAGCGGTCTTGAGCGCCAGGCGCTTTGCCTCTTCGACGTCGTAGCGGCTGGCGGTGACGATACGCTGGGCGTAGAGGCCGCCGCCCGACTGCAGATTGGCGATCGCCGCCCAGGTTCCGCCCGCGCCGCCGGTATAGTCATAGATGGCGTGGAACAGCTTGGTCCGGTAGTCGCCGTCAACCGACTGCTTGGTGCCCATGTATTTGCGCACTAGGTGCCCCACCTCCGCGTTCTCGAGGTCGGCGACCGAAGGCGCGGTCTGCACCGATCCGCCGGAGATGTCGTGCAGGTCACGCACCATGATTGGATAGTTCGCCGCGCCGAAATACTTGCCGGCGTTGGTATAGAGCTCGTGGGGAACCGCCTGGCCGTCGTCCGTGTAGCTGCACTGGTCGATCGCCGCATCCAGGCAGGCGCGCACCATGGTGGCGTTGATCATCATGCCGGAGATCTTCTCCTTGATGTGTGGGACCTTCTCCAGGCCATTGGCCTCGGCGATCAGCTGGGCGAAGCCGACCAGCCGGTCGAAGGTGTTGGCCATGCCGGCCAGGCCGCCGAGCCGCTCCCAGAGACCCAGGGAGTGGGCGAAGGTCGCCGCCAGTTCGGGGTGGCCGTCGAGAAACACGCGCTCGTTCGGAACAAACACGTTGTCGAAGATCACGAAGCTGTCGGGGGTGTGCGTGCGGCTGGAAATCGGGAACCGGCGCTGGTCCTTATGGCGGGGCGCGTAGTCCACGTCGACGATCTTCACGCCGGGCGCGTTGAGCGGCACCATGCAGGCGATAGAGTAGTCGTCCTCGCCGGCTTTCATCGCCTTGGTCGGGATGGTCATCAATTCGTGGGCGAGCGACGCGGCCGTGATGTGCAGCTTCGCCCCGCGGATGACGACGCCGTCGGCCCGGCGCTCGACGACGCGCACATAGGCGTCGGGGTCTTCCTGCTGGCTGGGGCGCTTCGAGCGGTCGCCCTTGGCGTCGGTGATGCACTGGACGATACGGATATCGCGTTCCTGGGCGTCCTTGACCCAGGCGCGGATGCGCGCGGCGTTTTCGGGCAGCTTGGCCTCGATCCGGTCGGCGGCGGTCAGCAGGGTCATCATCGAGGCGCTGGTGACCGCCAGCAGCATGTCATGGTCTCCGGAGCCGCTGGCGTGATGGCGCAGATCCTCGGCTGTGCTCATGGTCCGCATGGTGTCGCGCACCGCCCCCGGCGCCGGGTCGTAGCCGTGATCATACAGCCTGGCTGAGGCGTCTACGGGAACCTTGAACACCGGATGGTTGGCCATGTCCTCGATGAGTTCGCCCTCGAGGAACACGCGCCTGCCGTCGCTCAAGGACTGCCTATACTGCTCGCCGGTCATCATGGTCGTTTTCTCCTGGATGCGTTCGAGCGATTTTTATCTGATTTAGGGCAAAGGGAGCCGTCAGTTCAACGGCGACTCTTCACCTGGCGAAGCTTATCCACCTGGATTGGCGGACAGGTGGTCGAACTTGCCGACCGGGCGGGTGCGCTTGTATTCCGCAACGATGGGCGCGAGGTCGGCGGGGCTGGCGCCGTGAAGGATGACGCCGTCGCAGCCCAGGTCGAACTGGCCGCGGATCTTCTCGACGCACTGAGCCGCGCTGCCGCCCGCCGCGGGCGCGAGCCACGCTTCGGGTATTAGCGGGGCGATCCGCTCGAGTTGTTCGGTCGTCGCGCGCGCGTCGATCGCGCTCTGAAAATTCGCGACCAGAGGGTCGGCGCGGAACCTGGCAAGGACGGCCGGATCCCAGTTGTTGGTCCGCACCATCAGGTCGCCATAGGCCTGCAGATAGGTGGCCATCCGCCCGACCGTCTTCTTCAACCTTACCGGCTCCGGCAGATGGTCGCCGATCGTGGCGAAGCAGGACCAGACCCGCACCTTCGCCGGGTCGCGGCCGGCGGCCTCGGCCGCCTGCTTGACCGCCCGGACACAGCGCGCGGTGGTCTCGTCGGTGAAGAAGGTGTGCAGCACCACCGCGTCCATCGCCCGCCCGCCCAGCGCCAGCGAGTTCGGGCCGAAGGCGACGAAGGTAATAGGGATGTCGGCCGTGTAGTCGGCCCCGAGGGACAGAGCCGGATAGCGCCCGCATGGTCCGTCGTGGCCGATCACCGCCTCTCCACGCCACAGGCGGCGCATCAGCCCGGCGAAGTCCTCGAGCTGGGCCGTGGTGATCGAGGGCAGGCCGTAGGCGCGGAACGCCGCGTCGATGCCGCGCCCCAGGCCCAGGGAATAGCGATTGCCGGTGAGCTTGCTCATGGTCATGGCATGCGCGGCGGTAACCATCGGATGCCGGGTGTTGTGGTTGGTCGCCGCGGTGGCGATTCCGATCCTGGTGGAAACCGCCCCGACCGCCCCGCAGATGGTGGCCGCCTCCTTGATGTTGAAGCGCTCGGAGATGAAGCAGGCGCCGATGCCTTGCGCCTCGGCGTCGCGCACCTCGCCGATCAGGTCGGCGGGGGATTTGGGCTGCCCGGCCAGGGTGTAGAAACCCAGTTCATTCATCTGCATGTGACGGCCTTACCGTTTCGGACGTTTCTGACGGAGGTTGGCTCTAATCCGGCTCAGCGGCCAGCCGCGCGAACACCGCGATGAAATCCTCGGGCGTCGCCCGCGTGAGCGCGCCGTCATCGATCTCGGCCATCGTCCACATCCACGACCGGGCGGGATCGTCCCGCATCGCCCAGGCGGGGAATAGCCGCTCCGCGATCGGCGCCTTCACGCACCGCCGCACCTCGTCATGGCGGTTGTCGCGAGCTATCCGCGAGAACGCAGCCTCGATGGCGGCCTCCGGCCCTTCGATGAGCTGCAGATAGATATCGGCCCGGCAGATCAGCGCCCCTGTGATGTCATCCCGGACGTTGTTGCGGCGCGCGCCTATCAGGATGCTGTTCAGCGTACCGTCGTCGAAGCCGAACGGTCGCGATGCGTAGATCAGATGCACAAGGTCGGTCACGGGGTCACCTGCTTTCCTGACGCGAGGGTATTGGAGAACGTCCGCCATGGCCACGGTATGTGACGGTGGGCGCGTTGTCCGTCCTCCAGCCATCCTCTCGTCGATTCTCGCGCGAACGTCGACGATTACCAAAGCGCGATCGGCGGAGCCGGCGGAACCAGTGACAGGTGCGGCGGTGGCAAGGCTGTCGGGTCGGGCTTTGATATCCTGGCTTTCGATGTTTGGACCGACGGCGTCGATATCACGCACCGGACCTTCGCCGCTGCGGCGGCGGGGTCCTTCAACAACAACGCGATCGATAGGTTCGCTGGCGTCTGGTGCGCTGTCCTGCGGCACGCTCAGCCTCCAGGCCACGCTGAAGGTGACGACCTCGACGCCAGGAAGCGGCTTCTACGTCGGCATCATCGTCGGCGACCCACCTGCAACCGGCAATAGGGCCGGGACGATCCACTTCGCTCACTCGATGGCCGGTTTAGGCGCGCGCGGCGGGTCGCCGCTTTTGAGCCTCTCGACCACCAGCCATGCTGCGTCGGCATCCCTCGCGGCCCCGCCGCAATTCAGCTGAGCCGACTTTCACCGGACATCGTCTGAACGGGTGCTGTCAGTCCGACGTTAACTCGTCTCCATAATCGCGCAACTCGGGCCGAGTGCATCGGCCCTCATGCCATGACCAGCCGTCACTCCGCCAGGGCGGCGAAGCGTCGTTCCTTGCAGATGGTGCGGCTGACGAGGTGGCTCCCCTGGGCGAATTGGTTATGGACGGAGGCATGGACCGCAGCGAACTTCTGGCGGGTCTTCATGCGGCGGAAGCGAGCGATCTCCCTCGGTCGACTACGCCGCTTCAGCGCTTTCTTCGGGAATTTCAGCGCGGCCGCCTTGTCCCGGGTTTCGGTCGCCTAGGATTCCAGCACGTCATCCTCGTGGTCGACGGCGCGCCGGAGATAACGCCGTTGGCTATTCACCTTCACGAACGTCTCGTCCACTACCACACGGTCTCGTGGCTGAGGTCGATCCAGCACTCGAACGGCAGCTCCTCAACGCGCGTCGGAGCGACCGAGGAAATCGGACGGACATGAGCACGGCCAGGCGGATCACCCCAGGCGAGTAATCGAACAAGCGGAACGGGTCAGGCGCCTTCTTCATGCCGCCCATCTACCGCGACGGGCGCGCCGACGACGAAGGAAGTGCGCCCTCCGCGGGTTGCCCCAACAGAGCCGCCGCTAGCCATGATTGTCAGGCCGAGATCGCCTCACCGGCTCCGGTGTGCCCCGCCGCCAGCCGAACCAGCTTGACCAGTCCTGGGACGTTGATCACCGTCAGCCGCCGGCGAGCCTGGAGGATGATGCCGTTTTCCACCAGGAATCCCATTTCGCGGGTTACCGCCTCCCGATGGGTGCCAATTCGCATGGCGAGTTCGGCGTGGGTCGGAGATGGCTCGATGACCGCTGAATCGGCCTCGCCCGCATCGCCGCCGCAGAGCCGCAGGAGTTCGCAGTGAAGCCGGCTGGGAACACGGAGCGCATTGAGTTCGAACACTTTTGCCGTCAGGTCGCGGATTCGATGCGTCAGGATTTTAGCCAGCCATTCCGCTGCTTCTGGCATTGCGTAAACTGACCGGCAAAAAACACCCCCGGGCACGCTGATCAATATGCAATCGTCCAACGCGATGATGGTCGCCGAACGAGGTTGGTGATCGATCGGCGCCATCTCGCCAAACATGTCGCCGGCGGCCTGATCGCGAAGGATCACCTCATGGCCGGCCGGGGAAAGCAACGCGACTTGCACGCGCCCCTGAGCCACCCAATAGACATCCATTGAGCGCGAGTCTGGCGACACGAGAGTTCTGCCAGCCTTCGCCTTAACGACAGTGGCGTAGGGCCGCAACGTATGCGCAAGGTCTCGGGGCAAACCGCTGAAGGCCATTGGAAAGCGCACGAGCGCGTCCGACATTGTTGCCCCCTCCGGCGCTCTGACAGGGCGGTTCACCGCGCACCCAGTCGCACCGATATGCCAAGAAACCTCAGGCATCATTGTTGGTTGACGGAGGTCGGCGTCAAGGGCTGACCCGAAGTGATTGGGGCGATGATGACCAGATCGGATGTAACCTGGATCGCCTTGCTGGTGGCGTCTCCCGCCATCTGCGATCCCCCTAAGCTAACAGGCCCACGTAACGCAGGTCTTCAGTCTTGCACGCCGCGACGCAGCTGAACGTGAGAAATCTAACCAAATCGGTGTTTTCAAACTAACCGACGAGACCTCCCGGATTGCGACTTATCCGGCCGTGCGCTGTCCGCGCCGCCTACCACTCTGCCGTGCAAGTCATGGTGGGGGGGTGGGTGGTCAGTGGCATCGACAACCCATCAGGAGACGAACGATGCGACACTATCGGAGAAATCGTTGGCCGACTTCCTGGCGCCCCGGAATCGGGTCCGCTGCCGCATCATCTCTGATGCTCGGGGGGCTTCTGCTCACGGGTTGCGCTTCAGTGGGCAGTAGCGTCGATGCCAATTCCCCGCTCGCCCGCACGGCTTCAGGAACGCCGTATAAGCTACCCTTGAAGACGATGACCGCGACCGTCGGCTCTTCCACCGCGGGCCTGTTCGTCGCGGTCTATGACGCGCACTACGAAGGGGACGACAGCGCGGCGTATGTGCTGCGATACAATCCCGACAGCACTTCGGCCGACATGTTCGACGTCGCCGTAGACCCGAAAACGGAACTGTTGACATCCATCAAGGCTGACGCCGACAGCAAGGCCGCCGATGTGGCCACCAACGCCGCTGACTCGGCTGGGCGGGTGTTCGCGGCTTGGGAAGGCAGTGTGCAAAATAAATTTCACCTGTACCAAAAAATTCAATTTAAATATTGGCCTAATTCAAGCATGGATGCTGACGCAGCAAAATCTGATCTAGCTACTTTGAATGAAAATCTAAACAGGATGATTAAGCAAACAATTGAAATCGAGGGGTGCGGCGACAAAGATAGTCCGTTCCTGACGGTTTTTTCCCGATCCCTCTACTGCACTGATGGTGGCGCGTTGAAGCCAGGTGTCGTCACTCCGGTCGTCAAACTCGCTATCGACTACACACCCTATAGAGGCGGCGCCGGAGGTGGCGACTGCGCGGTGGGCATCTGCACCCGCAACGAAAACTTGGCCGAGTTCAGCCTCAACGGCGGCCGGACCACGGATGTTTGGGAGACACGGTTGCCCAATGGATCCGCGCCAGTCCCAATCCCTTTGCGGCGGGTGGCGTTCACCAAGGCGACGACTGAAGTGAAGCTCGAAAACGGTTTGCCGACGAAATTTACGTTCCAGAAAGGGGCTGAATTGCCCGCGATCACCGCCTTGCCCGGCAGTGTGATCGGCGCGTTCGTCGGTGGAGTGGTCAAAGGCGCGACGGACGTTACCAACTTCCACAAGGCGAAGACCGACATTGCTACCGCCAAAGCCCCGCCAACGGCGAACACCCCTCCAAACCCGCTTGCCCCTCATAGTGAGTCGGAGTTGGTCCCGCAGGCGGAAGCGGTCTTCGACAAAGGCGTGGTGTTGTTCACGGTTGTCCTGCCGGGTGGTGGACCGCCGCCTTCACTGGCGTTGCCCGTGGAGGCCGAGAAGCCGGATCTTGGCAAAGAGGCGGCAGGCAATCCAGGCGCGGGCGCCAAGCCGCCGCCCAAGCACTGAGCGAAAGGGGATATGATGCCGAATTCAGCTCAAAACCTGCCCACGGACGAGTGGAAGCTCGCACCACCTGCCGCCGCCGTCCAACCCGCGCGGGGTGTGTTCTTCGACCGACGTGGTGACGAAGTGCGAATCCGTCAGCCCAGCATGAGCGACGCCCATGGCGGCGGTACGCTTGAGGATGTGCCGGGCTTCGTCAAGGCGCGCGCCCGGCTGGGTGGGCTACCTTATGCGACACAGGTCCCTCCGCGTGTGCGCCACATCGCGCCAACCGGTCGGTTCGAGACGTTTCTCGGCGGTGGCGACCCGATCGCGCGAGTGACCGACACCACCGCCATTCCATGGCGCAGTGTCGCCTACCTGGCTCTCACTTTCGAGAACGGCCAGACCGGCTTCGCGACGGGGTGGTTCGCGGCCGCCAACACTGTGATCACAGCCGGCCACTGCTTTTTCGACGCGGAACAAAAGGTTGCCGTAACATCGGTTTCTGTCGTGCCCGGCTATGACGGTCAGACCGAACCGTTCCAGAGTCATGCCGTTACATCGGTGTTCGTTCCACCGGAATGGAGGTCGAGCGTCGAGGCCGGCGCGCCAGATTCCCGCTTTGACTATGCGCTGGGGTACCTCTCCGACGCAGGCGTCGGAGATACGGTCGGTTGGTTTGGTCTGGCGGCTCCGCCGGACTCCAGCCTTCCCAACCTGCTGGTGAACATCTCGGGTTATCCCGCCAATGAGACTCCCTTCGGCCAATACTACGACGGCGGAAGGCTCTCCTCCTATGATCAGGATTTCCTCTACCACCAGTTAGATACTTACAACGGCATGAGTGGCTCGCCCATCATCGTGAGGCGTGATGACCGGCGTTATGTGATCGGCATCCACAGCCTGGGTACGGCTCAATACAACAGGGCTCGGCGCATAGATGACCAGTTGTTCGACGAACTTAGCGGGAGGCTGAGATGAACCGACTTCTGAAGGCTACGATGCTCGCCGCCTGCCTCGCCATATTCTCCCAGCCCGTCAACGCCATCGCGGCCACCGTCAAATCGACGCCATTGGGCCCCCCGGGCTCTCCGATCCAAGTGCAGCAGCACTCGGCTGCCTCCAGCATCACGCCCGGGCCCCCGGCTCAATCGCCATCGAGGTCGACGGAGGCGCAATCGGCGATCGCAAAGAACTGGGTGTTGTCCTTTAATATTGTCGTTGTGACGTTGTTCGCCCTTGTCGCAGTAATCCTCGGGTTAGGACGATGGTCCCTCACCGACGCCCTTTCCGAGCCGCAGACCGTCTCGGTCGACAGCACAAGGGGCGGACAGATGGTCGTGAAGATGATGGCCAGTTCGAGCCGGCTGATCGCGTTGCTGGGCACGGCCGTAACCCTGTGCTTGATCATCAGCTGCGCCGAGCTGGTGATCTTAGCCGGCCTGACCGGGAAGGCATTGCCCAACATCGCGGGCATGTGGCCGGTGATGGTGTCGTTGATGGGCTGCTTCGTACCTTATGTGGCCCGCCAGGTGGCCGTCGCTGCCGGCGCCAACGCCACCCAAGGCGCGGGGGGGCTTCTCCCCGGCCTGGGGAAGACCCTTCCAGGACTGGGCGGCGATCCGTCCATACGCGGTTTGTAGCCCGCGCCCGGGATGCGGCAGTGCTCCGGGCGGCGCGATCGAAGCGAATTGGTCGGGCGGGTGATTTAGCGAAAATTTAGCGGTCGGGCGGTCGTCCGGCCCACGCGTGCCCGACGCCTGAACAACAACGCGATTTCGGTCCATCGCCGGAATCAATCGGCGCTATAAGTAGGATCTGTGTGACACAGACCTTGGCCTCGATATCCACCTACGGAAATAACGGCCCTGAACGCCAGTCCGAACTCTGCATCCGCCCCTCCTGACCACCTCGAAAGAGAATGAATCATGACGAGTCCGGCCGCGCCACCGACGTATTCAAAAGCGTGCTAGACGTCGATGAAGGCCGCTAGCGTGACAAAAGATACGGCTCGGCGGTGAGAAAACGCACATTGCGGCTCCCGGAGCTGCGATACCGAGGACTGGGCAAGCCAGCTATGCTGGCCAGAAATTCGGGGGTAGTCATGACTGTCAGGCAGCCGAACTTTACAGCCACTGGGCTAGACACCTACGCCGTAGCGGTTCTTTGCGCTCAGGACGCTACATCTTTCTTTGGCGAGTTTAAGGGAACAGACCCCGGCGGCAATCCAACCTTTCCGCCCAGGGACCCGAGCGGGTTTGCCTATCTGCACGACACCGGCACCTGGACAGCCCTCGGCCAGCTGCGCGCTGACGCTAATATTGTAATGAACACTGACGAAACCTACTTCGGCATGGTAATGAAGTGTATTAATCCGTCCGGCCCATTCAGGGCTGGCGACGTGCTGGTGGCCATAAAGGGGACGTCGGATCTAGGAGAATGGCTTGATAACGCCGCGTCCGTATTCCAGATGCGAGGCGCCCCGAATACGCCCGGCGACGTCGCCAGCGGATTCTGGAGGATCTACCAGTCTCTGACGTTCGCTAACCTCTCAAATACATCTAAGAGCGATGCCGTCAGAACGATTTCAGGTTTTATCGAAGCGGACGCGGCGCTCTATGTCGTCGGTCACAGTCTTGGCGGGGCGCTTGGCACATATCTAACCTACGATTTCGTGCAGTCGCTTGGGCGTCAAGCCAGCCGTGTCATGCCATACTTCTTCGCCTCGCCCAAAACTGGCACCGTGCCTAACGTGCGGAACTACCTCCAAAGGGTTCCTTTTTACAACCTCGTCAACTACGAGAACGACCTGGTGCCGAAACTACCGTTTGAGATCGAGGGCTTTTCGGCGCTTCTGCCGGCGGGGCCGCTTCACAATGTGATGACGCTACGCCCAGGTGGCCAGCCCTACGTTCCAGCTTTTTGGGATGTACCAAAGAACCATTCGGCGGTGCTCTACGCTCGCCTCCTCGATCCGACCAATTTGGTCGCACAGAGGCTGCCGATTGGATAGTTCCCGTGACAATTACCGCTTGCAAAACACGTTGTCGCTAGTGGTGGACCAATCATTACTTGGTACGGCGAACGCTGATTGCCGCCGCCGTCAAGTTATCGCTTTTTCCGATCCCAGCGACGCCTTGAACTGGCAGGCGCCCAAACTCAGAGACGCGAACGGCCACGACCTGACTACGGTGGTCTCCAAGGCTTTCAACGAAACCTGTCAGCATAGGAGCTGAAAATGGCGCTCGAAGTGACCAGCTTGACGATGGAAGGGGCTGTAGATCTGATCGTTGCCGCTCCAATTAAACTCGGCTTCATCGACGCCTTCGAAACCGTCACCTTCGAAAGCAGGCTTCGGCTCGCGGGCGACGCCTTTTATCAGGCCCGGAAGGTTGCTCGTGAATACGCTCTGACATCCCCCTTCTCGGATGTCGCGGAACGCATCCAATCTCTGACGGCCTACCGAATCGGTATCGTCGACACCTTTCCGAAGCGCACCTTCTACCTGTCGGTCACCTTCGATCGATCGTGGGAAGAGTACATGCGGCTGGTATGGAGCACCTTGGGGAATTTCCTGGATGTATTGTTGTGTAATTGCGAGGGGTATGTCCCGGCAGGGGATAATACTTACGATCAATATATTCGATGGATCCGCGAACATCAGGTCGATAGCGTGCTGTTCGATCAGGTGTTGCCGGTGACGCTGACCGATCAGTCATATCTGGTAAAAATGGAACAGCTGCAGAGGAAGGGTGGAATAAGTGGGGACGATCATGCGCTCGCTACGATAGTCGCCGATGACCCGGTGAAGCTTGCAAAGGAGGTCCTGGATGACGCAGTTGCAGGAGCAACAGACCCACGGGAATTCTACACCTTGGCCCTGGAAGCGCTCACGGCGCTTCATCGTCTCACGGATCTCTACCCGCCAGACCGACCCAATGGCGAGCATCGCTACCTGATCCGGGCGGCCCACGATCTGTTGCAGGGGTGGGATGCGACCGCAGCGCCTTCATATGTTCGCGAGCCATACAAGGAGATCTTCGAATGGTACAAGGGATATGTTCCGCCATCGCCGGTTGTTCCCGCGGACCCGCCTACTGACTTCACCGAGATTCAAGCGGGTATTCGAACGTCGCTTGACGATATCGCCGATCGAGACCCCATCGCGCGCGGCTACCTGCTGATGTTCGGCGTCTTCGACGCCACCGCCGCGCGGCAATATATCGCCAGGTTCGCGAATGCTGTCAGTTGGGACGGGGACCAAGCGCCCAGGTCGATCGATGTCGGCAATCAGTCGATTCCGGGCTTCGCCTTCATCAACGTCGGGTTCACCTACCAGGGCCTGCGAAACCTGCTGTTGTCGGACACGGTGACCAAAAACCTGCCCAAGGAATTTCGAGAAGGCTGTGAATCGCGCGCGCCTTTATTGGGCGACGAGCAGCTTAATCATCCGCGGCGGTGGACCCCCCCTCCGAGATTTGGTTTCCTCGATGAAAATCGGATCAATTTGAACGAGGTTGACTTCATCCTGCAACTGCGTGTGCCAGGAACGCCGCAAGACATCGACGAACCTATCGGGAATACCTGGGACGCGCTGGCGGCCTCAAAGAATCCGTTGGCCAAAGTGTTGCACGAGCTAAATCAGACCCACACCGTGGAGGATGCGGGGGTCAGGCTGCTGGCCATCGAAACGCTTTGGCGCGACGTCACGAGCCAAACCGGTGGGCCGCTGGTCAAGCGGGAAATCTTCGGCCATCGCGATGATATCAGTCAGCCCGTCCCCCTAGGGCGCAAAGCGAGCGCCGGCGTGCAGACGGTGACGGGAGATCAGGTCAGTCTTGGCGAAGTGGTCCGCGGCTATGCCAACGACCGGGGCGATCCGGCGCCGCCGGACGATCCGCGCACCAAGGCCGCCAACGACTTCATGCGCAACGGCACGTTCCAGGTCATTCGCAAGATGAGCCAGGATGTTGGTGCGCTCGATGCGTTTCTGAATAACCCGCAAAGCAACGGCGCGCCAGCCGCGATGAAGGGCGATGACCTGCTGGCCAAGATGTTCGGGCGAACCAGGGATGGCGTTGCACTTGCGGATCCGACGGGCACGCCAGGTGGCAGTGCCTTCGACTACCTCAAGGACCCTGATGGCATACAGTGCCCGCTTCAGGCGCACATCCGCCGGGCCAACCCGCGTATTGCTCAAGCCAACCCATACCCCGGCAAGGTCAATCCGCCGACGCCGCGGATCGTGCGCCGGAGCATGTCCTACGGAAGCCGGATCCGAGACGACGGTCAGGAACGGGGCGCCATGTTCATGGCCTTTAACGCTAGTCTCGCGGAACAGTACGAAGTCATCCAGCGCTGGATCAACGGCGGCAACAGCACCGGCGTCTCATCAAGTCAAAATGACCCCGTCATCGGCGTCTTTCCCGCCCAGGGCGGTAAGACCTTCCGTTTCGCGAGAGAGGCCGACGTCGTACGTGTCGATATCGAAAAGCCGTTCGTCGCGCTGCAATGGGGCCTCTACCTATTCGTGCCCTCGAAAAAGACACTTGAGTCCATCTGTGATTTCGCCGCCATCGTGAAGCAAACGCTGGGCGATCCCAACAATGGCGAGAAGATCATTAAAGAGATCTCACAGTTAACCCCCGCTGATCAGGCCCAGGCGTGGCAGATCTACATGCAGGATTTCACTACCAAGGAATTTACCCAAAGGTCGGACACGCCTGATGTCTGGGCCGCAATTCGCAAAAACTACGAGGGCGTCATGCGGATGGCGAACCAAGTCGTGGTGGCGAACAACGAGCTCGAAATTGAGGTGTTGCGAGACGCGAAGCGCTTCTCGGTTTCGGAGCAGGGGCGACGGCTCAATCAATCCATGGGTCCGATATTTGTCGGAGATGATCCGGGGGAGTTGTACAACGAAGAATCGCAGGCGGCGAACTATGTGTTATCGAATCTTAACCAGAGGGACGGTTTCTCTATCGGAATCAATATAGTATCTGGAATGTTTTCCATCATATTTGGTAGCCCGCTTGTAAAGCAATTGGGATATGCGGAGCTTGATCTGAAGCGAGATTTTGTTGATTTGTTTTTGTCTCTCTATTGTTACGAAGTGTTCGGCATACCAGATGATCAGGCGTCCAAGCTTCCGCCACTCTATCCTGCTCCTCCCCCTCCCTATACATTGCCCACTCCTCCTTTTTTCGCCTCTATGACCTGGAATTGGCTCGCCGATCCAAAGCGGACGCCGGTGTGTCCCGGCGACTTCATCGCACCGTCGCGCTACAGCTTTTTCCCCGACCCGACGCCCGCGGTGACGCAGTACGGTCAGAGGCATGGCCAAGGCGTGCGCGCGGCGGCCAAGGCCTACATCGATTGGCGCCGGCCACCGCCGGGGCCGGGTGGGGCTGCCACCACCCCGCCCCCGCCCAACCCGCCCCCCTTGGGCATCGTCGGCGAGCAACTGAACGCCCTGATCGCCGACAACGATTTGTTGGCCCGAAACCTCAGTGGAATCATGCTGGGCGGCGTGCCGACTTTACAGGGCAATCTGGAGAATATCCTTTTTGACTGGATCGAGAACAAGACCCTGTGGCGCGTCCAGGAAGCGCTGTTTAATCGAGGACCCGTCACCGGTACAATTTTGGCACAGCAGGGCGCCCAATCCTTGTATGATTGGACTTCCAAATATGTGTTGCCGCTGGTGACCAAGGCAATGCAGAAGCGCCCGGTCCCTGACCTCATGTATCGGACGGCGACAGAGGACACGACGATTGGCGGGATGGAGGTGAAGGCCGGCGAAAAGGTCGTGATCAGCGTCGGTTCGGCCATGCAGGAACGATACGAGCAACAAGAGTGGAGCGACGTTTCGGCCGTGTTTGGCGGGCTGCGCGAAGGCGCGGATTGGCCGGTACACGCTTGCCCGGCCTATAACTTGGCGATGGGGACGATCATGGGCGTGGTCGTCGGCCTTCTTCAAGCCGGCCGGTTAGAGGCGCTTCCGGGACCGCTTAGACTCCGAGTTTACCCCGCCTAGTCACCTACCTTGTCCAGCGCTTGGCCGCAGGCGTCGTTTCGTGGCCGCTCGTGATCCGCACCGCGAATGCGCTGGGACCGATACGCCCGGGCGAGGAGGTCGGCCGGGGAATTGTCGATCAATCCCCGCGCGGCGATATGAGCCAATGCGCGGCAGGCCATGGCCTCGCCGAACCGCTCACCCTCGTCGGCCCGCGCCAGAGCGCGCCGAGCATAGGGAATCGCCTCTGCCTGACGATCGGCGTCGACCAGGGCTTCGGCCAGCCAACCTTGATTCAACGATTGAAAGTGCTGGTTGTCCGTCGTCGACAGCCAGCCGGTCGCCCGGACGAGCGCTTGCAACGCAGAGTCCGAACGTTCAAGTTTCCATCTGCCGAACCCGATCAGAGCCGTCGAATTGCAATATAAGAACCGAGCGTGCGTTGCCTCCGCGATGGCCAGGGCCCGTTCCGCGTGGGTCACACCTTCCGCATATCGATCACCCCAAAAGCAGGCCCCGGCCCAGAGGGTACGGATTGAGGCGTTCACGGCCAAGCCGGGATTGCTGATCGCCGCCGTGGCGGCCTCGAATAGAAGTTCGGATTCCTCAAAGTCACACCTGTCGGCGCGGATAAAAGCGAGGCAACCGAGTGAATAGGCGCGCGCCGTAGCGGCGCCTCGTCCTCGACCCAGGTCATCCATTTTGGCGACAGCGCGGCGCAAGCGCCGCTCGGATTCGTCGTAGCGACAGGTCAGCATGCAGGCTTGGCCCAGCGTCGCCTCCGCCTGGACCAACAATCGCGCGTCACCGAGGTCGACGGCCTTCGCAAGAGCGCCGCGACAATCATCGATCGCTTTGAGACCGTCCCCGACTCCGTAACGGGCCTGTCCAAGCCAGAGAAGGGCCCAGCCAAGCGCCGCATCGTCGCGTTGCGCCTCCGCCGCAAGCACAGCGGCCCTAAGCACGGGGAGGTGTTCGCGCGCGGGATCGACCGCGGCGGCCGCGCCATATTTGCGCGCCGCGCGGTCTCGTTGGGCAAATCGTTCGCGATCGCGAGGCAACTGATCCAGCGCCTCCATCTCCTCCCGGTAGAAGGATTGAGCACGATCGAGCGAGCCCAGACGCACCCACTTGTCGCCCGCCCGTTCGGACAGGTCAGCGGCTTCCTGGTGGCGGCCGGCTTGAGTGCAGTGGAAGGCCAGCGCCTCCAGATGGAACGCGTCTGCTTCGCCTCTCAACAGGTCCACGACCTTGCCGTGCAGGTGTCTTCGGTCCTGCAAGCCGACAAGTCCGTATACGGCGTCTCGCACTAGACCATGCTTGAATCGCACCACACCTTGGGCCGCGTCATGCAGCAGGAGACCCTCGGTTTGCAGGACGGCCAACAGCGGAGAATCCACGGAAACACCCGTAATCGTTTCGAACAAGCCCGGCGAAAACGCGTGACCCAGGACTGATGCGGCCTTAAGCGCGTCCTGCGCCTGCTCCGTCAGCCCGGCAAGACGGGCGCCGGCCAGGACATCGACCCACGCCTGCACGCTCCTGTTGTGCTCTCGCCCCGCCACCGCCGCGTGCGCACGACAGAGTTCCTCCAGCAGCAACACGTTGCCATCGCTTTCCGCGATCAATTTTTCGCGCGCGAAGGGCTCGGACCCAGGCAGCATCGCCTCGACGAGAGCCCGTTGATCAATGACGCCAAAAGGCTGCAGATCGAGCACGGATGCGCCGACAAGATGGACGTCGAGGTCGCTCATCTCGCGCGTTGCGAGGATGAAGAGCACCCCGTCATCGGTGATGGTGCGAAGGTGTTCGAGGGTGTGACGGCTCAGGTCGTCGGCCCATTGCCAGTCGTCGATGAAGATGATGATCGGGTCGGACCGTCCAATCCTGACTATGATCTGGCCCAGCGCGGTGGAGTTCAATCCATCCGGCCCGAACGTCTCGCCGTTAAGGTCCTCACCAAGCCGCATAAATGGATGCAGGGGCGCGCCGGCAAGGTCGGGTCGGCAGAAACCTGAAGCAATGCGCACGCCGGCGTGTGCCGCCTCTGTTAGGAAATGCCTGATCAGGCGGGTTTTGCCCAACCCGGCGACGGCCCGCACGACGCCAATTTGGTTAGGCCCGCTGGTTGCTTTGCGCATCCAATCTCGCAACTGAGCCAACTCAGCCGTGCGGCCAACAAATGGAGTTTGGCCAGGTTCACCGCGCAGCAGGTTCTCGGTTGTTCGCTTGCCTCGGCCGGAAACGGCGCGCGCGGCGACCGGTTCTTCCTTGCCCCGAATCTTCAGCCAGCGCCGCTCGCCCACCTCAAACAGCCGACGGTCCCCCGCGAGCGTCCATTCGCTGACCAAGATCTCGCCCGGGCCGGCTGCGTTCGCAAGCCTTGAGGCGATGTTGGTGGCATGACCGGAGAGCACCAGCTTGCCACGAATGATGTCGCCGGGGCGAACGTTCACGCGGCCTGAATGGATACCGCTGTGCAACTGGGCCCCTTCGTCGCGATGCGGCCAGGGACGCAGGGCGGCAGCGGCGTCGCGGATATCCAATGCCGTTTCCACCGCCCGACGCCCCTCATCCTCGTGCGCATCTCGATATCCGAACACGATCACGACGTTGTCGCCGTCGATACGAACGACTTCCCCGCCGTATTTGTCCGCGGCGCGTGCGTAGCTCAGCTGCAGTGAATCGAGCAGCCGGTCGTAGTCTTCTTCCGCGATTGTCTCATTGATCCCGGTGGAATTGGAAAGGTCGGCGAACAATATTGTCATATAACGACGCGCCGAGCCGCCAGAGCCTCCCTCGCCTCCAGCGTTTTCGCCGATTGCCATCGTATTTACCCGCCCATCATAGTGACAAAAAAATTTTATTGAATGTCGTCAAGCCGTCTTTCGCAGGGGCCACGCTCTTCGGCGGGGCGCTACACAAACGCGGGACGGTTCACTCGACAGACCCTCTCGATGACGCTTGACTTTGGACTCTTCATAATGCAAACTCGGGAAGAGTTTCGTTCTTTGCCATCGTGAGCCCTAGTGCAGCGAAGTCGTGCGAACGGTGGTGCGTCGCGTTCGGCGGCGCCGTCAGGTCGTCGACGCCCCTGCGAAGGGCCCTCAAGGTTCCCACGCAATCGGTTTCTCACAAAAAACTACACGAATTCAACACTATGTATTGGCCGTCACGAAGACAAGACGCCAAATACCTCCCCAGGGACGCCCAGCGGACGCCCTGATAGATCCCCGACAGCGCCCCAAAAGCGCCCCGAAATCTCCCCGAACGCTCCCCCGACTCTCCACGCCCGCTCCCCCTTTGCGCCCGAACTTATGGGACTTGGTCCTCTTCGGAATCAGCGAGTCCACGCCCGTCGCCCCGAAGGACGCTCATCCAGAGTATCCGCTGAGTCAAAAAACGACAAATGACTGAGGGGAACCGATTCCACCTGCTATTCGGCGAAAAGCATACTTCTGTGTCGGCTCAGAGAAAAGGCCCGAGATTCGGGTCTGATTTGAATGAATTCCACCGAACGGAGACACAACTGGCCGTCTCCATAGGCGCCAACCAGCGGAAGTCACGCCTGTTTTGCCGGAGAAATTACTGCACGCCAATTGTCGGCGGACTGCCTGGTGGATGCGACAGGGATTGAACCTGTGACCCCCTCGGTGTGAACGAGGTGCTCTCCCGCTGAGCTACGCATCCTTGGACCAGAACAGAAGGGTCGGGGCTATAGCCGCTTGCGCCGTCTAGCTCAACAGCCTCTCACACGCCCCGACGAGTTCGTCGAAATGATCGATCAGTATGTCCGGACCCAGATCGCGGGCCGGCGTGTCGGTATAGCCGAAACTGACCAGCACCAGGGGCACACCGGCCCCCCGCGCCGCCTTGGCGTCAGAAACGGAATCGCCGATCATCACCGCGCGTTTCCGATCGCCGCCCGAACGCTCGATAGTGGCGATCAGGTGGCCGGCGTCAGGCTTCTGGGCCGGCACCGCGTCGCCGCCGACGATGGCCGCGAACCGGTGCGACAGCTTCAGTTCATCCAGCAGCGCGACGCTGAGGTCGGTGCGCTTGTTGGTGCAGACCGCGAGCCGCGCGCCCGCCGCCTCCAGAGTATCCATGGCCGCCAGAAGACCCGGAAACGGCCGGCTCTCGTCGGCGATGTGGGCCAGGTAGTGGACGATGAAATCATCGAACAGCGCCGACAGCCGGGGTTCCTCCAGCGGCGCGCCTGCGGCGGCGAAACCCCGGGCGATCAGCGCCTTGGCCCCCTGGCCGATCATCATTCGCGCCTGTTCCAGGGGCAGGGCGGCGATGCCCTCGCGCGCCAGCAGAACGTTCAGGGTCCCGACCAGGTCGGGGGCGGTTTCGATCAGGGTGCCATCGAGGTCGAAGACGATGGTCGCGCCGTCGAGGGCGCCGGGGCCAATGGGGCCAGAGACGGGCGATGAGGACATTGATGACAAAGGCGGGAGCTCCATTTGGGTTGTGTTTGCCCCGGACCTGGGGGCCGTGGCAAGGTCGCCGCCGCTTGAGAAACTCGTCCAGGACCGACCCATGACTACCAAAGCCGCCGGAGCCACGGTCTCGACACCCAGAGCCGCCGTGATCCTCGCCGCGGGCCAGGGCCAGCGGATGAAGTCCCATACCCCCAAGGTGCTGCACCGGGTCGGGGGGCGCACGATGCTTGATCACGCCATCGACGCGGCCCAGGCCGTGGGTTGCGCGCGGATCGTGGTGGTGGTCGGCTCCCATTCGCAAGGCGTGAGGGTTCACGTGGCCGAGCGCCTGGGTGAGGGGGCGATCGCCATCCAGGACCCGCCCCTGGGCACCGGCCACGCGGTCCTGGCCGCCAAGGCGGCGCTGAAGGGTTTCGAGGGCGATGTGCTGGTCAGCTACGCCGACACGCCCCTGTTGACCGCTGCCGACGTGGAGCCGCTTTTCGCCCTGCGCGCCGCCGGGGCGGATGTGGCCGTTCTGGGCTTTGACGCCGCCCGGCCCGGCGCTTATGGCCGCCTCGTGCTGGCGGCCGACGGCGTCCTCACCCGGATCGTCGAGGCCAAGGACGCCGACCCGGGCGAGCTGGCCATCACCGCCTGCAACTCCGGGGTGCTGGCCGCCGATGCTGGACTGCTGTTCGGCCTGCTGGCCAAGGTCGGAAACCACAACGCCAAGGCGGAATACTACCTGACCGACGTCGTCGGCCTGGCCACTGAAGCCGGGCGCTCGGTGCGGGTCGCCTTCGCCGAGGAGACCGACGTCGCCGGCGTCAATTCCCAGTCCGAACTGGCCGCCGCGGAGGCGTCGTTCCAGGACCGCCGCCGCGCCGCCCTGATGGCCGAGGGCGTCACCATGACAGCGCCGGCCACCGTCCATTTCGCCTGGGACACCCACATCGAGGGCGGGGCCGCGATCGAGCCCTACGTGGTGTTCGGCCCGGGCGTCCGGGTGGCGTCCGGCGCCGTGATCCGGGCATTTAGCCATCTCGAAGGCGCGGTGGTGCAATCGGGCGCGGTGATCGGGCCTTATGCCCGGCTACGGCCGGGCGCGGACATCGGCGAGGGCGCCCACATCGGCAATTTCGTCGAGGTCAAGAAGGTCAAGGTCGGGCCCGGGGCCAAGGCCAATCACCTTTCATATTTGGGCGACGGCTCGGTCGGGGCGGGGGCCAATATCGGGGCCGGCACGATTTTTTGTAATTTCGACGGTTTCGACAAGTTCGAGACCCATGTCGGCGAGGGCGCGTTCATCGGCTCCAACTGTGCCTTGGTGGCGCCGGTCAGCATCGGCAAGGGCGCCTATACGGGTTCCGGCTCGGTGATCACCCGGCCTGTGCTGGCCGACGCCCTGGCGGTGGAGCGCGGGCCACAGGCGGAAAAACCCGGCTGGGCGGCGGCCTTCCGCGAACGCAAGCGCCGCGCCAAGGGGTTGGCGTGACAGCACAGGATCAAAAGCGCGCGGCCGGTCGGGCCGCCGCCGAAATGGTTGAGGTGGGCATGACCATCGGCCTGGGCAGCGGGTCCACCGCGGCGCTGTTCGTCGAGGCCCTGGCCGCCCGGGGCCTGGCGATCCGGAACGTCGCCACCTCCGAGGCCACCGCGGCGTTGGCGATATCCCTAGGCATGACCCTGGTCGGACTGGATGACGCTGGGCGGATCGACCTGACCGTCGACGGGGCGGACGAGATCGGCCCTGGCCTTGCCCTGATCAAGGGCGGCGGCGCGGCCCTGCTGCGCGAAAAGCTGGTCTGGGAGGCTTCCGCGCGCCGGGTGGTGATCGCCGACGCGGCCAAGACGCCGGGCCGGTTCGGCCGCTTCCCCCTGCCGATCGAAGTCGTGGCCTTTGGGCACCAGACCACTGCGGCGCGCATCGACGGGGTTCTGTCCGATCTGGGTATCGCCGCCCGAGGGGTTCTGCGCCAAAGCGACGCCGGGCCGGTGCGAACCGACGGCGGCAACCTTATTTACGACGCCGCGTGCGGCGCTATCGACGATCCGGCCGCCCTGGCCAAGGCCCTGAAGAGCCTGACCGGGGTCGTGGAACATGGCCTATTCCTGGGTCTCGCCGAACGCGCCCTGATTGGAACCCCCGATGGGCTCCTCACTCTCTACCCCTGACGGAGCCGACCCTTGCCTCAATTCGACTATGATCTGTTCGTCATCGGCGCCGGCTCCGGCGGCGTGCGCGCCGCGCGGCTGGCGGCCATGGGCGGCGCCCGGGTGATGGTGGCCGAGGAATACCGGGTCGGGGGCACCTGCGTGGTGCGCGGCTGCATTCCCAAGAAATTCATGGTCTATGCCTCTGAATTCTCACAGAGTTTCAAAGCCGCGCGTGGCTATGGCTGGACGGTCGGCGAGACCAGCTTCGACTGGCCTAAGTTTCTGGAAGCCAAGGACATCGAGATCGCCCGGCTGTCGGGCATCTATGTCAGCAACCTGGAAAACGCCGGCGCTGAACTGACCCATGGCCGGGCCGAACTGGTCGACGCCCACACCGTCCGGCTGGTGGGTGAGGAAAGGACGGTCACCGCCGACAAGATCCTGATCGCCACCGGCGGCTGGCCGACCCTGCCGGGCGATCTGCCAGGGGTCGAACACGCCATCAGCTCCAATGAGGCCTTCCACCTGCCGGAACTGCCCAAGCGCGTGCTGGTGGTCGGCGGCGGCTATATCGCCGTGGAGTTCGCCGGCATCTTCAATGGCCTGGGCGTGCAGACCACGCTGCTCTATCGCGGACCCAACATCCTGCGCGGGTTCGACAACGACGTTCGCGCCCATCTGGCCGATGAACTGGAGCGGCGAGGCGTCACCGTCATCCTCGGCTGTCACCACACCAGCATCGAAAAAACGGCGGCGGGACTCGCCAGCCACCTGACCAGCGGCCACACGGTGGAAACCGACGCGGTGATGTTCGCCACCGGCCGGGCGCCCAACACCAAGGGCATCGGCCTGGAGGCCGCCGGCGTGGCGGTCGACGAGGCGGGCGCCGTGGTGGTCGACGACTTCTCCCGCACCACCGTCGCCAATATCTGGGCCGTCGGCGATGTCACCAACCGCATCAACCTGACGCCGGTGGCCATCCGCGAGGCCGCCGCTTTCGTCGAGACCGCCTTCAACGACAACCCACAGAGCTTCGATCACGAGCACGTCGCCAGCGCGGTGTTCTCTCAGCCGCCGATCGGCGCCGTTGGGCTGACCGAGGCCGAGGCGCGCCACGGCGGGCGCAAGATCGACATCTATCGCTCGGTATTCCGCCCGATGAAGGCTACCTTCTACGGGTCGGAGGAGCGCACGCTGATGAAGCTGGTGGTCGATCATCAAACCGGCCGGGTGCTCGGCTGCCATGTGGTCGGCCCCGACTCCCCGGAAATCATCCAAATGGCTGCCATCGCCATCAAGCTGGGGGTCACCAAGGCCCAGTGGGACTCCACCTGCGCCGTCCACCCCACCGCCGCCGAGGAACTGGTCACCATGCGCTCGCCCTATGTGGCGGCTGGTATGTCGCAGGGGTGAAGAGGGGGCTGGCGCGGGCCCCGCGGGTTTTTGCCTTCGCCGCTCGCATGCGCTAAGAGCGGCCCCCTTGAAACGAGGCTCGTCCATGACCCAAAGGTGGAGCCCGGCGTCTTGGAGAGAGCGCCCGGCCAGACATATCCCCGCCGACTATCCCAATCCCGCCGAGGTGACGCGGGTGGAGGCCGAACTGCGCCGGATGCCGCCGCTGGTGTTCGCCGGCGAGGCGCGCCGGCTGAAGACCCTTCTGGGCGATGTGTCGGCGGGTAAGGCGTTCCTGCTGCAGGGCGGCGACTGCGCCGAGAGCTTCAAGGAATTCACCGCCGACAATATCCGCGACACGTTTCGCCTGATCCTGCAGATGGCCGTGGTGCTGACCTTCGCGGGCGGCCGGCCGGTGGTGAAGGTCGGCCGCATCGCCGGCCAGTTCGCCAAGCCCCGCTCCGAGCCGATCGAGACAGTCGATGGCGTCACCCTGCCGTCCTATCGCGGCGACAATATCAACGGCATGGAATTCGACGCGGCGTCGCGGGCGCCGGACCCGGATCGCCTGCTGAAGGCCTACAGCCAATCGGCGTCGACCCTGAACCTGCTGCGCGCCTTCGCCGGCGGCGGTTACGCCGATCTACACAATATCCATCGTTGGACGCTCGGTTTTGTCGATGGCAGCCCGCTGGGCGCCCGCTACCGCGAACTCAGCGACAAGATCTCCGAATCCCTGACCTTCATGAACGCCATCGGCGTGACGCCGGAGAGCCATCCGGGCCTGGCGCGGGTGGAGTTCTTCACCAGCCATGAAGCTCTGCTGCTCGGCTTCGAGGAAGCCATGACCCGGGTCGATTCCACTTCGGGCGACTGGTACGATACGTCTGCCCACCTTCTGTGGATCGGCGAGCGCACCCGCCAGCTCGACGGCGCCCACGTCCACTTCATGAAGGGCGTCAAGAATCCGATCGGCCTGAAGATCGGCCCCACGGTCGAACCCGATGATCTGCTGGCCCTGATCGACGCCCTCAACCCCGAAGACGAGGCCGGACGGCTGACCCTGTATGGCCGCTTCGGCTCGGACAAGATCGCGGCGCGCCTGCCGCGCCTGATGGAGGCCACGCGCCGGGGCGGCCGGCAGGTGGTCTGGGCCACCGATCCGATGCACGGCAACACCCTCAAAGCCGCCAACGGCTACAAGACCCGACCCTTCGACCGGATACTGTCGGAGGTGCGGAGTTTCATCGAGATCGCCGAATCCGAGGGCGTGCATCCCGGCGGCGTGCATCTGGAAATGACTGGCCAGAACGTCACCGAATGCATCGGCGGCGCCCGCGCCCTACGCGAGGGCGAACTGTCGGAGCGCTATGACACCCACTGCGACCCGCGTCTCAACGGCGAGCAGGCGCTGGAACTGGCCTTCCTGGTGGCGGAAAAGCTCAAGGCCGAGCGGCAGGCAGCGCCTCGGGTAGCGGCGGAGTAGGGGGCTCCTAAACCCCTAGCGTCCAGCCCTCCTGGGTCTGGGCGGTTTCGATGACGTCGGGCGGCGTGTCCTTC
This sequence comes from Caulobacterales bacterium, assembly GCA_038227865.1. Classification (GTDB taxonomy): domain Bacteria; phylum Pseudomonadota; class Alphaproteobacteria; order Caulobacterales; family Caulobacteraceae; genus Acaudatibacter. The sequence continues at coordinate 69,713 of JBBRPO010000008.1, read as the reverse complement.
TCCGGGCCGAACATCGCGGCCAGCTTGCCCGCCTCATCCAGCCGGGCCAGATGCTCGACCATGGCGCGCACGATGGCCGCTTCCTTGGCTTCGCCCGCCGCCGGAGCCGCCGCCGGGGCCATGGCGCCCGCCGTCTCGGCCGCCACCACATCCACGCCGGCCAGCTCGTTTTCGGTCAGGGCTTTCCAGCCGGTCTCGAACGGCCACACCTTCATCGCCTCGCCCCGCGCCTGTTTGAGTCGCGACACCATGGGGATGCCCAGGATCGCCTGGCCGCCCACCGCGCCGTTGTAGTACAGCTTCCAGATCGGCATCGCGCCCTTCACCCCAGCCTCGACCCGGCGGAACTCCGGAATGTCGTCCGGGCCATGGTCGCGGCCGCGCTTGGGTTGCAGTGTGGTCAGGGTGTCGCGCGGCGGGCAGCCCCAGAACGGGAACGGCCCGCCGGTCAGCCGGCGGTTGATCTCGCTGCCGACGCCGAAGCGGTTGTTGACGTTGTCCGGACGATCCCTGACCATCTTGGTCAGCTGATCCCAGACCGCGCGCCAAGGCGCGTCGCCCGGCAGCTTCAGCCCCGTCGCCAGGCCGCGCGGAAACCCCAGCGGGAAGTCCACGGTGACCAACGCCCGCTCACGCCGCTTGGCGCGATCGGTCAGGATTTCATTCAGCAACGCCTCGGCCTGGCCGCGCGTGGCCGGGTTGTGCGCTTCGAAGGCGAAGCGAAACCGCACGTCGCGCTTGAGCACGCCGATCCAGACGGAGTCCGGGCCGGTGGTGGGTTTGGTCGCCGTGCTCCAATGCACGGCGACATAGGCGTTGAACAAGCGGGCCACGTCGGCTCCTTTTGACGGAGGCCGCGCTCTCTGGCCCTCGTGAGGTTATCAATCAAGTCCCAAGTGGAAGATCAGCTCAACCGCACGAGCATCTTGCCGAGGTTCTCGCCGCTGAACAGCTTGAGAAAGGCGGTCGGAGCGTTCTGCACGCCATCTTCCACGGTCTCGCGCCATTGCACCTTACCTTCGCCGATCCACTTGGTCATGTCGGCGATGAATGCCGGCTGCATGTCGGTATGGGTCGAGACGATGAAGCCTTCGAGCCGCAGCTGCTTGCCCACCGCCATGATCAGGCCGCGGATTCCAGGGCCGCCGTCGGTGGCGTTGTACTGCGAGATCGCCCCGCACAGGGCGAACCGGCCGAAGGGCTTGGCGGCCATCAGGGCCGCTTCGAGGTGAGCGCCGCCGACGTTGTCGAAATAGACGTCGATGCCACCGGGCGCCGCCCGCATCAGCGCCGCAGCCAAGTCGCTTTCGGCCTTGTAGTCTATCACATGGTCGATGCCGAGGCTCTTCAGATAAGCCATCTTGTCGGCCCCGCCGGCCGAGGCGATCACGGTGTGGCCCTTCAGCTTGGCGATCTGGGCCACGATCTGGCCGACCGCGCCGGCGGCGCCGGACACGAACACCACGTCGCCGTCTTTCAGGGCCGCGATCCTGAGCAGACCGGCATAGGCGGTCATGCCGGGCATGCCGGCAACGCCCAGGAACGCCTGGATCGGCAAGCCGTGGGTTTCGAGTTTTTGGATGGCGGCCGCCGGAGCATTGAACGCCTCGCGCCAGCCGAAGAAACTCTGAACGGTGTCACCGACGGCGAACGACGAGTCGTTGGAGGCGATCACTTCGCCGACGGCGCCGCCCTGAAGCGCCTCGCCGATCTGGAACGGTGGCGTATAGCTCTGCACATCGTTCATGCGTCCGCGCATGTAGGGGTCGACGGTCATCCAGCTGTTGCGGACCTGCACCTGACCGGGTCCTGGCGCCGGCAGGGTGACCGAGGCCAGTTCGAAATTGTCGGCTGTCGGCAGGCCCACCGGGCGGCTCTTCAGGCGGATTTCTCTTGAAACGGTCATGGTCGCTCTCCCTGATCTTCTTTTGGTGAACATCGTTTAGCGTGGCGGGGCCGTCACCTCCAGTGGGCAAACCACGCCAGTGCGTGTTAGCGCTCGGTTCATGACCCTACCCTTGAGAGCCGGCGTAATCGGCGCGGGCGTGTTCGGCGGCTATCACGCGGCAAAGTGGGCCGGATTCGATGGCGTGACCCTGGCCGCTGTTCACGACTCCCACCCCGATCGCGCCCATGCCCTGGCCGAGCGACACGGCGCGGTCGCCGTGGAAGAGGCTGGAGCGTTCTTTGAGGCCGTCGATCTGGTTTCCATCGCCTCGCCGGCCCACACCCACGCCGACTGGGCTCTGGCGGCGCTCAAGGCCGGTAAGCCCATCTATGTTGAAAAGCCTCTGGCCACCGATCTTGCCAAAGCTGACGCGATCGCGGGTGAGGCGGCCCGGCGCGGTCTGGTCGTGGCCTGCGGGTTTCTCGAGCGGGCCGCCTTCCGCGCCATGGGCCTGTTTGAAGCTCCGCAGGCGCCGTTGTTTCTGGAGGCGGTGCGGCTGGGCGTCGCCTCGCCGCGTAATCTAGACGTCTCGGTGGTGCTCGATCTGATGATCCACGACCTTGATCTCGCGCTGGCCCTGGGGCGGGGACAGCCGTTCGCGGTAGAGGCTGATGGCGCGTGCGTGGTCCACGATCAAACCGACCGGGCCGAGGCGGAGGTTGTGTTCGACGACGGTCTGATCGCGCGCTTCAGCGCCTCTCGCGTCGCCGCCGCGCCGCAACGGACCATGCGAATCGTCTACCCATCAGGCGAGCTGCGTATCGACTTCCTGAACGGCCTGTTCGAAAATACCACGCCCTTCGCCTTGGACCCGGATTTCGGCTCGACGCCCGCCGGCCGCGACCGCCTGGGGGCCAGCCTGATGGAATTCCTTCGCGCTGTGCGGGGCGAGGTCCCGCGCCCCCTGGCCGATGCCGCCGATGGCGCGCGGGCCCTCGATCTGGCGCTTGCGGTTCAACAGGCGCTGGGTGAATGATCCCGTCGAAGCGTTTCGCACAAAACCCAGACGATCAGGTTGGAGCTACCGATGACCACCGCCCATGACTTCTCATTCACCAGCCTCGCCGGCGATCCGCTGCCGCTGTCGAACTTCGACGGCAAAGCCGTACTGGTGGTCAACACCGCCTCGCGCTGCGGCCTGACCCCGCAATATGAGGGCCTGGAGACGCTCTATACCCAGTATAAAGACAAGGGCCTGGTGGTGCTGGGCGTGCCCTGCAACCAGTTCGCCGGCCAGGAGCCGGGCACGGAGGCCGAAATCGGCGCCTTCTGTGCCACCAACTTCAAAGTCGATTTCCCGTTGACCGCCAAGACCGACGTCAAGGACGCCACCCGCCACCCGTTCTATGCCTGGGCTCAGGACGCCCTGGGCGACGGTGCGGTGCCGGTGTGGAATTTCCACAAGATCCTAATCGGCCCAAAGGGCGAAGCCATCGCCGCCTTCGGCCCCCGCACCGAACCCCTCGACCCGGCGATCACCGCGGCGGTCGAGGCGGCGGTCTAGGCGTCGGGTGATCCAGCGCGCCCCAACTTTACATATCTCAACAAAACGCCCGAACGACTGAAACACGGGGCGTTGAAGGTCCAGGTCTCGCCACCGCCGACGCATCGCGCGTTTCGGGTCGGGCAGGTGATTGTGGAACCGCGACATGACCGATCAGACCGAAAATCAGGCGCACTCCGGCCGCTCCATAAAGCCCCGCCGCAAGTGGATGGCGGGCGTCGCCCTGGCAGCGGCGTTTGTCGCCGGCGGTGTCACCATGGGTGGCTTGGCCGCCGCCGCTCAGGGCATGGCCATGCACCATATGATGGGCGCCGGCGGCGAGAGCGCCATGCACGCCAAGGCGATGGAGCACGTCTCCAAGATGCTGGATCAGGTGGGCGCCAGCGCCGACCAGAAGACCCGCATCCAGGCGATCCTGCGGACGGGCTTCGCGCCGATAGCCGGTGTCCACGAAGAAATGCGCCAGACCCATGCCAGCCTGCATGCGATTTTCTCGGCCCCGACCATCGATCGCGCCGCGCTCGAGCAGGTCAGGGCTGGCGAAATCGCCAAGCTCGACCAAGCCAGCCGGACCATGACCACGGCCCTGGCCGACGCTGGCGATGTGCTGACCCCCGCGCAGCGTGCGAAACTGGCGACGCTGGTGGCCGAGCATCACAGCCCATCGTGATCGGCGCGGCTTGCCGGGGTCACCGCCTTGCTATCGGTTGGCCGGCGGTTCATGGGGCGAGGAGCCATGGCCGACACCCTGCTGATCATCGACGATGACATCCGGCTCTCGGACATGCTGCGCCAGTATCTGTCCGGGGCCGGGTTCCAGGTGGAGGCGCGATTGACCGGCCGCGCCGGGGTCGAGGCTGTCATCCGCCCCGCTCTCGGTGGCGCATCCTATGACGCGGTGATCCTGGATATCATGCTGCCGGACCTCGACGGTCTCGAGGTGTGCCGCCAGATTCGCGCCCACGGCGACGTTCCGATCCTGATGTTGACCGCCCGGGGCGAGGATACCGACCGGATCGTCGGTCTGGAACTGGGGGCCGACGACTATCTGCCCAAGCCGTTCAATCCCCGCGAACTGCTGGCCCGGGTCAAGGCGATCCTGCGGCGCCGACACGATCCGGGTGGCGCCGCGTCCGGCACGCTGCGGTTCGGCAGGCTGGAGATCGACGGTGGATCGAGATCGGCGCGGATCGACGGCGTCGCGCGATCCCTGACGTCCTATCAGTTCGACCTGCTACTCGCCATGGCCCGGAACGCCGGTCGCGTGCTGTCGCGGGAACGGCTGATGGATCTCACCCGAGGCGAGGAGCTGGAGGCGTTCGATCGTTCGATTGACGTGCATATCTCAAGGCTGCGCGCCGTGCTGGAGGATGAGCCCGCTCATCCCCGCCGCATCATCACGGTGCGCGGCGCCGGGTATGTGTTCGCCCGCGTCCAGGACCATGCCTGAGGCGCCGCCTGGCCCGCGCCGCGGCCTGTTCTGGCAGGTCTATCCAACCCTTCTCATCAGCCTGGTTCTGGTGGCGGTTCTGGGCGCGCTCGCCTGGCATCTGTTCGGGGGCGTGTCGATGGGTCCTGGGCCGGGCTCGGCGATACACGCGGCCAGGCGTTTTCGCATGCACAGCCTGGGGATGTTGCTGACCGTCGCCGCCGTGGTCGGCGTCGCCGCCTATCCGGTGGTCGGCAGGATCACCCGCCGGCTCGAAGCCCTCAGGCTGAGCGTCGAGGCCTGGGGCGGCGGTGACCTTGGCCGCCGCGCCGCCGTGGAGGGAGGCGATGAGATCGCCGCCGTGGCCGCCAGCTTCAACGCTGCGGCTGATCGGGCCGATACACTACTGTCGGCTCACAAGGCCCTGCTGTCCCACGCCAGCCACGAACTGCGTTCGCCGCTCACCCGTCTGTCGCTGGCCGTGGAGATGCTGGTGGGGGCGGCCGGTGGCGAGTTTGTGCCGAAGGTCCGCCGGGAGATTGCCGAACTGGATAGCCTGGTCGAAGAAATCCTGCTGGCTAGTCGCCTGGACCACGGGGCTGATATGGGTGGGCGTGAGTTGGTGGACTGCTTGGCCCTGGCGGCGGAAGAGGCGGCGCGCGCGGGTGTGACAGTCCGTGATGTGGCGCCAGGCGGCGCCGCCTTCGAGGTTCAAGGCGCGCCTCGCCTTTTGCGCCGGATGATCCGCAACCTGATCGAAAACGCCTTGAAGCATGGCGCGGCGCCCGTCGAGATCGAGGTGTCGCACAACTGGTCGCCGGGCCGGGCGCCGACCGTCGTCATCGCCGTCCATGACCATGGACCAGGCATTCCGGCCGGCCTCCGGACCCGCGTCTTCGAGCCGTTCTTCCGCCCCGACGGCTGGAGCGAAGAGGCCGGCAGCTGGGGCCTAGGCCTTTCCCTGGTGCGTCAGATCGCGCAACGCCATGGCGGCGGCGCGACCTGCGGCATGGCGGGCGGTGTAACCACGTTTACCGTAGCGCTACCCGCCATCGGCGATGCGTAGCAGATAGCGGCCGTAGTCGGTTTTGGCGAACCGCTGGCCGGCCGCTCGCAGCTGGTCGCGGTCGATGAAGCCATGGGTGAAGGCGATTTCTTCCAGGCTGGCGATATAGACCCCCTGGCGTTTCTGCAGCGTCCGCACGAATTCCGAAGCCTCCAGCAGGCTGTCGTGGGTGCCGGTGTCGAGCCATGCGTAGCCTCGGGACATCGGCTCCACATAGAGGTCGCCAGCCTCCATATACATGCGGTTGAGATCGGTGATCTCCAGCTCCCCGCGCGCCGAGGGTTTCACCTTTTTGGCGAAGGCGACCACCCTTTCGTCGTAGAAATACAGCCCGGTCACGGCCTGGCTTGATTTTGGATGGGCCGGCTTTTCCTCAAGGCTGATCGCCTTCCCGTCCGGGTCCAGTTCGACGACGCCGTAGGCGGTGGGATCGTCCACGTGATAGGAGAACACCGTCGCGCCCCTGGTTCGGGAGGCCGCGCGCTGGAGCAGGGCGCTCATGCCGGCGCCGAAGAAGATGTTGTCGCCGAGCACAAGCGCGGCGGGATCACCGTTCAGGAAGTCCTCGCCGATCAGGAACGCCTGGGCCAGGCCATCTGGGCTGGGTTGCACCGCATATGCGACGCTGAGCCCGAACTGTTCGCCCGAGCCGAACAGGCGCCGGTAGTTGTCGATGGCCTCGGGCGACGAGATGATCAGGATTTCCCGGATTCCGGCCAGCATCAGCACCGACATCGGATAATAGATCATGGGTTTGTCGTAGATCGGCAGTAGCTGCTTATTGATCGCCAAGGTTGCCGGATGCAGGCGCGTACCCGAACCCCCGGCTAGAATTATGCCCTTCATCGCCGAGAAATCCCCCAAATGTGCATGGACTAGGCTGTCTTCACGCCCAGGCGCTCGCCGGAATAGGTTCCGGCGAGGATCGGCCGCCACCACCACTCGTTGTCCAGATACCAGCGTGTAGTCGCCTCGATACCCTCGTCGAACGTCACCTGGGCCGCCCAGCCAAGCTCCCGCTCCAGCTTGGTCGGGTCGATCGCATAGCGGTGGTCGTGCCCCGGCCGGTCGGTCACATAGGTGATCTGGCTTTCATAAGCCTTGCCGTCGGCGCGCGGGCGCAGCCGATCGAGGGTGGCGCAGATGCGCTGGACCACCTCCAGGTTGGTCCGTTCGGCCCGGCCACCGATGATGTAGCTTTCCCCCGGCGTCCCCGTCTCGAACACCCGGGTCAGGGCCCGGACGTGGTCCTCGACGAACAGCCAGTCGCGGATGTTGTCGCCCTTGCCGTAGATCGGCAGCGGCTCGCCGGCCAGACCCTTGATGATGATCAGCGGGATCAGCTTTTCGGGGAAATGATAGGGACCGTAGTTGTTGGAGCAGTTGGTGATCAGGGTCGGCAGGCCGTAGGTTTCCTGCCACGCCCGCACTAGGTGGTCGGACGACGCCTTGGATGCCGAATAGGGGGAGCGGGGCGAGTAGGGCGTGGTCTCGGTGAAAAAGCCTTCCGCGCCGAGCGAGCCGAACACCTCGTCGGTCGAGATATGATGGAAACGAAAGCCTTCGCGCGCGGCGCCTTCCAATCCCTTCCAATAGTCCAGCACCGCCGAGAGCAGCACGAAGGTGCCGACGATATTGGTTTCGATAAACGCCGCCGGCCCGTCGATCGACCGGTCCACATGTGATTCGGCCGCCAAATGGGTCACCACTTCGGGGCGGAAGTCCGTGATCGCCGCCCTCATGGCGCCGGCGTCGCAGATATCGGCCTCCAGGAATGCGTAGCGGTTGCTCGTCGCCACGCCATGCAGTGAGGCGAGGTTGCCCGCGTAGGTTACCTTGTCGACGTTCAGCACCTGGTGCTCGGTGTTTTCGACCAGGTGCCGCACCAGGGCCGAACCGATGAACCCGGCCCCGCCGGTGACGAGGATTCGCTTGCTGGTTTGGGTCATGTTCAGGGAGTCGGAGGCTCTGACGGGAGGGGAGACAGCGGATCGCCGTCATAGATGAACGGGCTATCGAAATCCGCCAGAGCCGACAGGCGGCCGTCTTTTTCGGACAATACCGGGGCCGCGCCGTCCAGCGGCCATGCGATGGCCAGGGTCGGGTCGTTCCAGATCAGGCCGCCGTCACACTCCGGCGCGTAAAGATCGCTGACCTTGTATTCCACCTCGGTGTCGGGCTCGAGGGTCAGGAAGCCATGAGCGAACCCTACCGGCACGAACAGTTGGTGGCCGTTTTCGGCGCTCAGTTCGGCGGCCACCCATTGGCCAAAGGTAGGGGACTGCTTGCGAACATCCACGGCCACGTCCCAAATCCGGCCCCGGACGCATCGGACAAGCTTGTCCTGACCGCGGGGCGGGGTCTGGAAGTGGAGCCCGCGCAAAACCCAGGGGCTGCGTGACAGAGAGTGATTATCCTGCTGAAATTGGACGCTCACGCCCAGCTGGGCGTATTTCTCACGGTTATAGGTCTCGACGAACCAGCCCCGGTCATCGCCGAACCGGCGTGGGCTTATCAGCTTTACTGGGGCCACGATCTCAACCTTTGCAATGGGGTCACGGCGACGCGCGGGCCGTGAGCGGATCGCCGGTGGGCGAAATCAGCCCGCGACGGATTCCAGAGCGGGATGCTGATGGTCGAAATACTGACCCCGCGCCGCCAGGAGCCACAGATAGACCGGAACCGTCGCTTCGAGGAACCGGTAGCCCTGCCCGAAGCCGTCGTCGCCGACCTCGATCAGCACATGGTTGTTGGCCAGGCTTTCAACAGTGGCCTGGGCGTCGTGGATCGAGGACGCCTCTGCATGTACCGAGGTGATGTCCTCGACATTGAACCAGCCGCCAGTGCTTTGCGCGGCGCCCGCGAGGGCGCCGAGTACGGCCAGTTGCCCCCGTCTGACCAAGCCATCGATCTGAAGCTGCGAGCGCCGCGAGATACGACCCTTGAATTCCTCGACCGCCTCTTCGGTGGCTATGCCGACGTCATCGCCATTGACGGTCAGCCGACCGTCATCGACGGCCACCAGAGCCGAGCGGTGACTCAGCAGGGTCGCCAGATAGGGAAAGCCCATGCATCGCGCGATGATCGCCTGGATGGCGGGTTCTTCGAAATGAAGGTCGCTGATCGTTTCGCCGTTCTTGACGATACTGCGAACCTCCGACGGCGTCATCTTCGGGACCCGTAGGGCGAACACGTTGCGCTGGATAGACGGCACATTGGCGATCAGCTCGGTCAGATTGGCGGCGACGCCGGCGATCAGCATCTGAACCCGAACCGACTGGTCGGACAGGGTTTTCAACAGCTCGGCGATGCTGCGCCGGAAGTCCTCGGATTCGGCGCGATCAAACTCGTCGAGGATGACCAGAACCCGGGTCCCTTCGATCCGCGCCAGGGCGTCGCTGGCGTTGCGGACGCCCACCGGCTCGGGACCCAGCAGGCTCAGCAGGGTGTCGCCCCGCTCGCCTTCCCGGCTGGTGGGGCCATAGCCGCTGTGAAACATCAGTGGGATTCGCGCGGCGATGGCGCGAAAGGTCTCATCGAATTCGGACCGGGCCCCGCAGGTGACATAGACGACCAGATAACGGGCTTCCTCGGCCGATTTGGCCAGAACCTGGAGCAGGGAGGTCTTGCCGATACCCCGCTCGCCATAGATTACCGTGTGTAGCCGCTGATCCTCGATCGAACGGATCAGGGTAGTCATCAGCTTGGTTCTACCGGCGAACATCCGGCGGTCGGTGACCGGTTGGGCCGGTGTGTAGGCGTTGCGCAGCCTGGATCTGATCAGTGCGAATCGATCGGCGCGCTTGGGGTCAAGCTGGTCGCCCGCAGTGGCCTGGAAGCGCGGGAAGGCCTCGCCGTTGTCTTGCGACCTGTCCGCCAGTGATACGCTCGCGGTGTGATACAAATATTTTTCTTCGCTTGCCGTTCGCGCGCGCGTGGGTTTGCCCCAGGATAGAAGTCCGTCGATCCAGCTCATGGTTTTCCCTAAAATGCGCCGGCGGCGCGAGCTAACGAAGTGTTCAATCCTGGGCGCGGTGAGGCCGCGACACCCCTATAGGGTCTGATTGAAAGGCTTCAAGACATACAAAACGTAACCTACGACCGCGAGAATGATCACAATAGCCAACCAATCCAGTCCGAGTCCCTTTGGAGTCGGATTGCCTACCCAGTTCGCAACGGCGCAGCCAATTGCGGGCGGAGCGTACTGATACATATGGTCCCGGGGCTCGGCGGCGGTGGAACGTTGCAGGAACAACACGACCAGACCCGCGAATATCACCATCGTCAGCAAATCGTAAATTGTGTTCACGTCGTCCAGATCCCCAGGTCGCCGATCATTCGATCGACGATGAATTGTGTTCTTAAAGGCGAGATGCGGCTTTTTTTTAACAGTCTCAACGATGCCCCTCGGCGAGGCCGCGTCATATCGCCCAGTGGGGGCTTAGCGCCTAACGCCGCTTGCCCTAAAACGGTTCCCTGATCATTCAACCGCCTCGGTGACATCGAAGAGCGTGCCATAAATCGGAGTCCTCATGGCAATCAAAAAGAAAAAAATAAGTCTAAATACGATTGTTCGAGAGTGGTTTCTCGTAAATCGATATAAATTGAACGAATTCCCGGCAAAATTCGATTATGAGTGGGATAGTATACATTATAATCGAGTGACGGTTACCAGTCTTTTGCTGACCGAAAAACGGAGTACAAGATACCTGGAGATCGGCTGCGCGGGGAACGATCTGTTCGATGCGGTCATGGCGGATGAAAAAATAGGTGTCGACCCCCGTCGCGGCGGCACCCATCGCATGACCAGCGATGCCTTTTTTTCAACCTATGACGGCGAGGCGTTCGATGTGGTGTTCATCGATGGATTGCATCTCTATCAACAGGTGCGGCGAGATTTGGACGGAGCCTTGCGCGTCCTGAAGCCTGGGGGCTGGATCGCGATTCACGACATGTTGCCCAGGGATTGGCTTGAGGAGCACGTGCCGCAGATTCGCACCCGGGGCTGGACGGGCGATGGATGGAAAGTGGCATTCGAGTTGCTGGCCTCCCCGGACGTTGAGTTCAGGATGCTGGCCATCGATCATGGCGTCGTGGTCGTGAAGCCGCTGCATGATCGCCCCGTTATACCCGACCTGTCCGCCACGCTGCGCGATGAACGGTTCGGTTATCTATTTCATCATTTCGCGCTTTTGCCCGTCGTGGGATATCATGAGGCCGCGGCCTGGATCACCGCGCGCCGCGCACAGCTTCGTGGCGACGCGCCCCCCGCGACAGTTTAAGGACAGTCCATGAGAGATATTATCGACGTGAAGGGCGCCTCCGGCGCCGTCTACCGGTTCACCCGCTTTCGGGACGGAAATCCCCTGTCGGCCATGGGGGGCAATTATATCTACGCACGCGAGGAGGCGGGCGGTTCGGTGACAGTACACGCCGGAGAGGCGCAAAATTTGCTGACCGGCGCGGCCCTGGATTGGGATCGCGCCGTCCGCGAACACGGCGCCGACGGCCTGTTTACGCGGCTGAACATTTCCGAGGCCGTGCGTCGGCGGGAGCACGATGATATTATCAAGGCCGGTCCCCTGCCCATGAACCCGCTCTCGCCAACGGAACTCAGCTGAAGTTCAGTCGTCCCCAGTCGAGGCCTGGAACAATCGATTGAGCTCGCCGCCGGGCGCGCCACGGGTGAAGGCGCTGAAGGTTCCTTCGAGGGCGATTTCCCGGGCTGACCTCAAAAATTCCCCCCAGGCGGTTCGAGCCAGCGACCCTCCAACGCTGATCCGTCTTACCCCAAGGGCGGCCAGCGTCGCCACCGGCAGTCCGGGAGTCAGCACATTCACCGGCTTGGGGTTTACCGCCCTGACCACCTCGCCAATCTGGCCTTCCACGCGCAGGCCGGGCGCGTAGAGACAGTCCGCGCCGGCCTCGGCGTAGGCGGTCAGGCGTTTCAGGGTTTCCGCCAGATCGGGTCTGCCGGCGATGAACCCTTCCGAACGGGCGGTGAGCATCACCGTGGGGTCGGCCGCGTCGATCGCCGCGCGGGCGGCCGCTATCCGGGCCACCGCCAAATCGAAGTCATAGAGCGGGGCCGATGCGTTTCCGGTGCTGTCCTCCACCGAAAGGCCTGCGATGCCGGTACCCACCGCGCGGGAGACATTCGCGGCCACCTCGTCCGGCATGTCGGCGAAGGCGTTTTCGAAATCGGCGTTGAGCGGAATATCGACCCGTCCCGCCAGGGCGGTCAGGTGGGCCAGCACCTCTTCCAGGGAAACCTTGTTGTCCGGCTTACCCATTGACCACGCCATGCCGGCGCTGGTCGTCGCCAGGGCTGTGAAGCCCAGGCTCTGCAAGGCGACCGCCGACCCGACATCCCACGGGTTGGGTATGACGAAGCATCCTGACTGGTGCAGCGCTCGGAAGGTTCGTCGTTTTTCAGCTGTCGTTTGGGGCATCGTATCTCTCTCCCGTGTCACGCCGTGTCCAATTGATCAGAGATTCTAGCCGATCTCGGCGGCCGGGGCGAACTGGGTGGCGGGCGGGTCTGATCCGTGCGATTTGCGCTCCTCATCACCATCTCGACGAGGCTGTTCCAAGATGACCGATGCTTGCGCCCAGGGTGTCGACACCGGCTTCGTGGCTCTGGGCTATGCCAAGGTCGCGTTTCTCGGCGTGATCCAGGGCATAACCGAACTCATGCCGATTTCCTCGACCGCGCACATGCGCGTCGTGCCTGCCCTGCTGGGCTGGCGGGATCCGGGGTCCGCGTTTTCCGCCGCCATGCAGCTGGCCGCGCTGGCCGCGGTGATCAGCTATTTCTGGACCGACGTCAGCCGGCTGGCGGGGCAGAGCGTCGTGGCGCTAGGCCGGCGACGGTTCAATGACCCGTCATTGCGCCTGGTGGTGTGGATTGGCCTCGCCACCATCCCGATCGCGATCGCGGGCTTGGCTTTGTCGCCGATCCTTAATCAATGCGGCTCGCCGATGCGTGGGCTGGGCGTGATCGGTTGGGCCTGTATTGGCATGGCCATCCTGCTGGCCCTCGCCGAGCTGGGCGCGCGTCACCGCCGCTCCATCGCCGACGTGACCTTGATCGACGCGCTGATTGTCGGCGTCGCCCAGGTCGGAGCCTTGATCCCCGGCGTATCACGATCAGGATCGACGCTGACCGCCGCCCTGGGTCTAGGGTTCAAGCGCGAGGAAGCCGCGCGGTTTTCCTTTCTGCTGGGCCTGCCGGCCATCGCCCTGGCGGGCTTCAAGGAGATGTGGGAGCTGCATAAGGCTCATCTCGACGCCCACGGCTGGTCGGTCCTGGCGGTCGGTCTGGTGGTCGCCTCGATCTCGGCCTTCGTGGCGATCTGGGGATTGATGCGGATCCTGGAGCGCTTCTCGGCCTGGCCATTCGTCGTCTATCGGGGCCTGCTGGGCGTCGGCCTGTTGGTCGGCCTGTCCATGGGCTGGCTCACCTGAGCGGCGTGTTGGCCTTCACCGAATAGTAGAAAACCCAGGGCCGAAGCCCTGGGTTGTCGAATTCCGCAAACGGAGCAAGGGGGCGCGGACCATCGGGTCCGCCCCCGGAGTTGTTAAGCCGCGTGTGGCAAGGCCAGGAGCACGCCGCCTGCGCTGTGAGCGGCGCTGGAGGACATGGAGGCGGCCGACGAACCCACCCCGAGACTGGCCATGGCCGAGACCATCTGATTGACCGCGCTATTGGCGGCCGGGGAGGGGGCCAGGCCGGTGCCGGTGTAGGTTACATTGGTGTGACCGCCGCCGTCATTGGCCAGGTGGAAGTTCGCCTGAGTGTAGTGACCGGTTAGTTTGATCGTCGAAACGATCGTGCCGTCGGTGACGGTCAGGACCCCGTTGGTCATGCTGCCGGCGTAGGTCAGGGTCGCGGTCCCGATCACCAGGTTGCCCAGATCTATTGTTTTGCCTGTCGACAGCCCGGCGACCGTGCCGGTGAAGCTCTGGGCGGTGTCGATCTTGAAGACGCCGGTCGCGCCCGCCGAGAAGGTCACCGTCTGGGCGGCTGTCGGCCCCACCGAGCTGCCGATTTCCAGACTGGACGATCCCGAAAGCGTCTCGGTCCCGGCGCCGCCGACGTTGCCGCCGATGGTGACGGCGCCGCCGTTGGCGACGATCGACCCGGTATTGTAGACCGAATTGGTCACTGACAGGTTGCTGCCGGTGGCTTCGAGGATCCCTGCGTTGATCGTGGTGACACCGCCGAGATTGATGGCGATGCCGCCGGCCAGGGTGGCGTTGATCGTGCCCCCCGCCTCGTTGGTCAAATACATCTGGCCACCGTCACCAAGCCGCCCGGCGCCCAGGATGGTGTTGTTGACGTTGTCGAGCTTGGCGTTCGACTGGTTTTCCGCGATCCGATCGACGTTGGTGCCGCCGGCCAACAGCACCTGGCCGCCGCCTGTAAGGGTGACGACAGAGCTGTTCAGCAGGACCTGGGTGGCATTGGCGCCGCCGCTCAGCGTGATCGTGCCGGCATTGTTGATGGCGCCGTATAGATAGAGCGTCGAGTTGTTGTTCACCGTGAACTGAGTTCCGGCGGCCAGGTTCACCGCCTGGTTCAAGATCGTGCCGTTTAGGCCGGCCGCCTGACCGGACACCACGTCGATAAAGGCGGTTCCCGAACTCGTCAGCGTGCCGCCGTAGATGTTGCTGTTCTGCAGGTCCACGTGGCCGGTCGCGCCCGCGGCGGTGATCTTGCCGGTGTTGAGCACATTGGTGGCGTTGGCCACCGTGTTGTCGATGACGCTGTTGACGATGAACAGCCCGCCCGCCCCGACGACGCTGGTGTTGGATTCGATCAGGCCGTAGTTGAGGACCGACCGGGCGACCTGAAGCGTCAGGGCCGTGGTCTGGTTGGCATTGACGACACCGCTCGTCTCGTTGACCAACGCGAGCTGCGTTCCGTTGCCGATATTGCCGGCGCCCGAGATCGTATTATCCACGTTGTAGAGCGTCTGATAGCCGCCGTTGGATTGAATGACATTGGTGCCGCTATTGGAGAGATTGACTTTCCCCGTCCCGCTCAGCGTCACGGACGAAGCGGCGATGTTCAAGATTGTCGAGTTGGCGGCGCCGAGCAAGTTGAGTGAACCGCTCTTGGTGCTGATGGCGCCATAAAGATTCAGGGTCGAGTTGTTATTGACGTTGAATACCGCCGAAACGGTGACGATCTTCGTCGAGCCGTCCAATGACGCGGTTTGGCCGCTCACGATCTCGATCTTGCTTGGATTGTTGGCGGTGGAAATCAGGGTCCCGCCATGGATGATGGAGTTTTGCAGACTGATGCTGCTGCCGTATTTCGTGGCTCCCACCGTCAGGCCGAGAGCCTCGAGCTTGCCGCCCCCAGTCTGATCAATGCTGGTGTTCAGAACGAACAGATTTTCACCCCCGGGCCCGCCGACCTGCACAGCGCTCTCGATCAGACCGTTGTTTATCACTCCGCCGTTGACCTGCAGGACCAGCTGCCCCGGCTTGCCAGAACCAGCGATGCCAGGCGCCTGGTTCGCTTTGATCACGCCCAGCTTGCCGTTGATCAGGGTCATCGAACCGGCGCCGATATTACCCGAACCCTGGATGGTGTTGTCGACGTTATTGAGCGTCTCGCTGTAGTTGTCGTTGGACGTAATATAGTTGTTGCTGCTATTGGACAGGTTGACCACGCCGGCGCCGGTCAGGGTCACCGACGGTCCCGTCAATCGGATTTCGGTGGTGTTCGGTTCGGCGTCGACGCCGAGGTTGATAGACCCGGCGTTGTTGATTGTACCTTTCAGATAGAGGAAGCTGTTGTTGTTGACCATGATCGTGCTGCCGGCGACGATCTTGATCGGCGCCAGGCTGTAGCTTCCGTCCAAAGTCGACGTCTGACCGCCGACCACGTCGATCACGGCGCCGGCGCCGCTGGTGGTCAGGGTGCCGCCATAGATTTGGCTGTTCTGCAGATCAACGTGGGCCCCGGCGCCTATGGCGCTGATCTTGCCGGCCCCGGCATTGTAGGTATTGTCGATGCCGCTGTTGAGAATGAACAGGCCGCCGGTATTGGTGGCTTCGATAAGGCCGGTGTTGGTCACCCCGCCATTGACCTGGATCGTCAATTGCCCGGTCTGGTTTGCGTTGATCACCCCCGCGGTCTCATTGACCAGGGTCATGTTGCCGGCGCCGATATTGCCGGCGCCGGAAATGGTGTTGTCGACGTTGTCCAGTTCGTTGAGCGCGCCGCCGTTGGCGGTGATGTAGTTGGTGCCACCACCCAGCACGACCTGTCCCGCGCCTGTCAGGGTAGTCACCGGCGTCACCAGCCGCAACTCTGTTGTATTGATCGTACCAAGCAGGTTGATCGCGCCGACGTTGTTGATCGCACCATAAAGATAAAGGAAAGAATTATTGTTTACGTTAATGTTTGTGCCGGCAGTGATGTTGACGGGAGCGCCAGGTTGCGAGCCGTCGAAATAGGCCACTTGTCCGGCGACTACATCAATTTGCGCCCCAACTCCAGAGGTGAGGGCGCCGCCGAGGATATAGGAGTTCTGCAGATCCACATGGGCGCCGGCCCCCGTCGCGGTGATCTTGCCGGCGTTGGCGTTGCCGCTGTTGTCGATCGTCGTGTTCAGAACGAACAGGCCACCGGTGTTGGTCGCTTCGAGTAGGCCGGTGTTGGTCACGCCGCCGTTGACCTGGAGAGTCAAGACGCCGGTTTGGTTGGCGTTGACGATCCCGGCGGTCTGGTTAACGAGGGTGAGGCTGCCATTGCCGATGTTGCCGACGCCCGAGAAGGTGTTGTTGACATTGAGCAGCGTGTTGGTGGCGCCGGCGTTTCCTAGCACGTAGTTGTTGCCGCCGGTCCCGAGCACCACCTTGCCGGCGCCGGTGAACGTTGTCGTCGCGCCTAGAAGACGGATTTCGGTGGCGTTGGCCGTTCCGTTCAGCACGAGGCCGCCGCCGGCGACCACGCTGGTGTTGTTGACCGTGCCGCCGATGTAGAGAAAATCATTGTTGGCGACGGTGATTTGACCGGCGTTGGCCCCGGCGCCGGTGCCGTTAGTCATCACGAAGTTGGTGTTGGCTGCCAGCGCCAGGGTAGCGTTGGCGGCCGTCGTCAGGCTGTTGACGGTCTGGTTCTGAGACGTGACCGTGTAGGCGCCGCCGCCGAGGACGCCCAGCACCGTGTCGTCGCCGGCGCCCGGCACCACTCCGCCAGTCCAGCGAAGAGCGGTGGAGAAGAGGTCGCTTACCGCGGCGGCCCAACTGATCGTAGCCATGTTCGTCTCCTGTAGGCTGCGGCCGTCGCCTATGCGGCGATCCGCCATGTTTATGCATATTCAATTCAAGTCTATCGGGTCCGAAGCCGCGTGACTGTGGCCGATCCCACAAACCAGGGACAAATTAACAATTGTCAAAAGACGATTCTGAAACCGATTAATTCTCGACATAGTTTGGAAAACGACATGTGCGCCGTACAGGCGAAATTAGCGCGGGCCGAATGCTTGTCCACCGGCACTGTTGCCGCAATCCAATCCGCTATATTGCCGACGTTGGACCTTCACCCTAGCGGGTGAACCCGTGGCGCGCGTCACCCAAACGTATTAGGTCGCCAATTTATCCGAGTGGCCCAAGGAGGGGGCGGCGGCGTCAGTCCAGGTGCACGCCGACGGCCCGCATCATCAGCGCCACCAGTTCGCTCTGCCGGTTGACGCCGGTCTTTTCGAATACGTGGGTCAGGTGAACCTTGGCTGTGTTGGCGCTTATGCCGAGTGTGGCGGCGGCCTCGCGCGGCGTGGCGCCCTCGAAGATCGCCAGGGCCAGCCGCGTTTCCGCCGCTGTCAGACCGAACAGCCCGCGAAGCTTTTGCTCGGGAAGGGAGACGCGCGCCTCAAGATCGGTGACGCAGATCAGAACCGAAGGGCCTTCACCGAGGGAAAACAGCCGCCGCGAGCGGATAGGGGCGACTGTCAGTGATAGCGGCAACCGGCGACCGGCTGCCGTCAGAGCCATAGAGCCACCAGAGCAATACCCAACGTCCTGGGACGCGGCGGCCTGGATCAAGGCGCCCAGGCGCCGCGCCGCCTCTGGCGTACGTGCGCTCAGCCGGCCGCCGGATACGGTCAGGCCCCCGGGTTCGCGCATCAGTGACTCGGCCGTCCGATTGACGTGTCGGACGCGGCCCTCCGAGTCGAGCAGGATCAGGCCGTAAGGCGACAGGTCGAGGACGCTGGCCAGCTCGCCGGTGACGCGCAGCGTCGCGTTCAGTTTCTGGCTCAGACTGAACGAACGGATCATATGCGGCTGGAAACGGGCCGCCAGGCGCTTGTCAGCGAGACTGAACCGCTCGGCGCGAGTTGAGCGGTTGATGTTAAGCACGGCGATGTCCGCGCCGCGAGCCGCCAGGCGGATCATCACGGTGGACCCGACATCCTGCGGTCGAAGGAAATCGTTATAGAATTCGCTTTTGATCAGCTCGGCCTTGGGCATCCAGTCTTCGTCGGTGAGGACGATGGGTTTCCATTGCTTCAGATAGCCGGTCGGATCGTCCACGAGATGCAGAGGGTTTCGGTCGGCGAAATGCTCGGCGTATCGCCGCGGCCATTGCGGGTCGATGCGCGCCATCGGATCGTTCAGGTTCCCCCCCGACCCATCCTCGACGCTCAATTGCGACAGCCATGCGCTGGTCCCACCCAACCTGTCCGCATAGGCTTCAAGCGCGGCGGACCAAAGCGTCGGGTCCACGGCGGCGCCGTAGATCAGATCGAGAAGTCCGCCATCCAAACGGTCAGTCATCGCGCCTTTCCGGCCGCGGGACGTCGGCCGTTACGTGAACCTTGATCCCCAGTGCCAACTTAGCCGAAAAGGCTGTTTGGGAACAGGGCGGCGACCAACCTATCGGTTTGAATTTTTGCGAATTTCCGACCATCATCCTGGGTTGACGTCGGAATTGCGATTGGCCATCCGGACGCCCGGGTTTTTCAGAACGGACGCCATGCTGTTTTTCAAAGGAAGAACGGGCCTACGATAGGTCGGCCTGCTGACAGACTGGATGATCGCGCCGCGTTCCGCCGCCCGGGGGACCGACCCCGCTACCTAGATGGCTGGCAATCTATTGGGACAGGAGGTCACGGCGGATGATGTGGCCCAGGCTTTCGTATTCGCCGCCCTGATGCGCCGAACCACCGGCGCCGTGATCACCGTCGATGGCGGCAATGTCGCCGCCATGGTCCGCTGACCCTAGCTAGTCGTTGGGGCAGCCTACGAATTCGCCTACCTTCGCCACGGTTAGGGTCACCAGGTTCAGATGCATCATTGGCAGCATCGAGGAAGACCCCTTGCCCGTGAACAAGTCGATGCGGCCCCTGTGAATACCCCCGCCAACATCGCTCGCGAACCAATAGCCGTCGTGCAAGCGGCCATCCGGCATCGGCAGGCCGACAGTTTCCTTGATGAACAAAAGGCTGTGGCGTTTGACGTCGACCCCGTCGACCGCCGCGGTGCGCATGGGGACCACCTTGCAGCCGAGCGAGTCGCGGTCATGAGTTCCGCGAGAACCCAGATGGTAAAGCGTGGCCTTGAGGCCCATCGTCTCCAGGAATGGCCCGACCTTGGCCGCGACCTGTCCAATCAGATCGCCGATCGGGTCGGGTGTATCGGCCCTGGCCCCGCTGAGCGGCAAGGCGAGAGTCGCGGCGACGAGGCAGGCCAGCAGGGGTTTCAAATCCATGGTTCCATAGCGCCGTACGGCTTCCTGAAAGAGGGTTAGCCACTTCCGACAGGTCAGGCAACCCCAAGGTCAGGCGGATTTTCATGCCGCGATCAGTCTGTCGGTGAACGACCCTGTGGACGCAGCGTTTATCAATTGAAAACAACCTAGACAGTATTCTGGGCCGGATGAGGTCATTAAAAGTGAATTAAAATGAACTATATCGCTCGAAAAATCATTTCATAGGACGGCAATGAATACATAAGGTGCGTGGCGCGCCTCAAGAACTTGTTTGGGGCTCCAAGCCGATCCAAAGCGCTTAGCTTGACCGATCCACGGCCCTGTCGGAAAGACGGGACCATGCCAAAGCCATTTGCGATTGCGCGATTTGTCGCCGTTTACGTCTGTGTTTGCCTCGCCTGCGGGCAGGCCCTGGCCTGGGGCTCGTCGGGCCATCGGCTGATCGGCCGCGAGGCGCTGGCGGCCCTGCCACCAGAGGCGCCGGCATTTGTCCGCGCGCCCTTCGCGATCGACGCGGTCGGCGAACTGGCGCGCGAGCCGGACAGGTGGAAGGATTCGGGAAAGACCCATGACTCCGACCGTGATCCGGCGCACTTCCTGAACCTGGGCGATGATGGGCGCATTTTGGGTGGGCCGTCTCTTAACGCTTTGTCCGAGACCCGCGCGGTCTATGACACCGCCCTGCGCGCGGTGGGCGTCGACAGCTGGAAGGCGGGGTATCTGCCCTATGCGATCGTCGATGGCTGGCAGCAGTTGACCACGGACTTCGCTTATTGGCGCGTCGACACCGCGGCGGCGGCGAGCGTCTCCGACCGCAGCCACCGCGTCTGGCTTCTCGCCGACCGGGCGCGGCGGGAGACCCTGGTTCTCAGGGATCTTGGCGTGCTGGCGCACTATGTCGGCGATGGAAGTCAGCCCCTGCACGTCACCGTGCACTTCAGCGGCTGGGGTCCCTGGCCCAATCCTGATCAATACACTCAGGGGCGAGTTCACGCCTTTTTCGAGGGTGAGTTTGTTCGCCTGCATATCGACGCCGCCGCGGTTCGGATGGCCATGACTCCCTATGCCGACTGCCGGTGCGCCATCGCAGCCTGGACGGCCGCCTATCTGCAATCGACAAACCGCCAGGTCATCCCGTTCTATCGACTTCAGAAGACTGGCGGTTTCCTGCCCGGTGATCCGCGTGGCCGAGAATTCGCGGCCGCGCGTCTGGCGGCGGGGGCCTCGGCTATGCGCGATCTGGTCCTAGATGCTTGGCATGCCAGCGCCACGAGTAAGGTCGGTTGGCCGGCGGTCGGTGTCGCCGATGTGGAGGCCGGTAAGGTCGATCCGTACGACTCGCTCTATGGAGCCGACTGATAGGCGGCGACGCTGGAAGGATAGATATGGCCGAGTGTGTGCTGATTGACGGCAAGACCCGCGCCGAAGCCTTGCGGACCAGCGTGGCTGATCAAGTGATGCGCCTCAAGGCCGAGCACGGTGTTCAGCCGGGCCTGGCGGTGGTGCTGGTCGGCGACGACGCGGCCAGCCAGGTCTATGTGCGGTCCAAGGGTGAGCAGAGCCTGGCCATCGGCATGCATTCGGTAACTCACCGCCTCGCGGCCGACACCACTCAGGACGCGTTGATCGCCCTCGTCGAAAACCTGAATCAGGACCCCGCCATCCACGGCGTCCTCGTTCAATTGCCTTTGCCGCCCCACCTGGACGCCGGCGCGGTGCTGGCGCGCCTGAACCCCGACAAGGACGTAGACGGCCTGACGGTGGTCAGCGCCGGTCGCCTGGCCAGCGGCCTGGAAGCCTTGACGCCCTGCACACCTCTGGGCTGTCTGATCCTTTTACGGGAAGCGCTTGGGGATTTGTCGGGTCTCAACGCGCTGGTCCTGGGCCGCTCGGTGCTGGTGGGTCGTCCGGTGGCGGCGCTGCTCCTGGCCGAAAACTGCACTGTCACCATCGCCCACTCGCGGTCGCGGGACCTTCCCGGGCTCTGCGGGGAGGCTGACATCCTGGTGGCGGCGGTGGGCCGACCGGAAATGGTCCGGGGTGGCTGGATCAAGCCGGGCGCGGCGGTGATCGACGTAGGCGTCAACCGAGTGCCGTTCCGCGACCCGGAACAGGCGGCGCTGGGGCGCACCCGCCTGGTCGGCGATGTCGCGTTCAGGGAGGCCCGCCGCGTCGCCGGTTGGCTGACGCCCGTTCCCGGTGGCGTCGGGCCGATGACCGTCGCCTGCCTGTTGCAAAACACCCTGACGGCGGCCAGGCGCCAGACCGGCCTCGATCGGGACAGGCAATGAACGCCCCCGTCGATGCGGCGCGCCGGACCGGCGCGGGACGCAAGACCGTGGCCCGGCCCAAGCCTCGTCCACAATGCGCGGCTTTGCCCTATCGGCTGGCGTCCGGTCTCGAAGTTCTGCTGGTCACCTCGCGTGAAACCGGGCGGTGGGTGATACCCAAGGGCTGGACGATGAAGTCCAAAACGCGCCGGGAGGTGGCGGCGCTGGAGGCTCTCGAAGAGGCGGGTGTCGAGGGAAAGATCGTGAGGAAGTCCCTGGGCGCCTACAACTATCAAAAAATCCTGCGTTCAGGCCAGAGCCAAGCCTGCCGCGTGACGGTCTACGCGTTGCAGGTGAACACCCAGCACGACAGTTGGCGCGAACAGGACCAGCGCAGCTCTCAATGGTTCGCTTGGGACGCCGCCGCGACGGCTGTCAACGAACCTGGCCTGACGCGCCTGATCAAACGGTTCGCGAAATCGGCCCGCGCGGGGGGCGGCGACGTGGCGACCGCCGCCACTGAATCGCCAGAGGCCGCCGAAGACTTGATCCTTGAAAACGCCATCGCCGAATGACGCAAAGTCTGGGCGGTTGCGCCCCTAGCGCACTCGCCGCCAAAGTGGGCGCTGGTTTGGCGATGAGCGAGTGCGCCAAGTGTTTGCGCTAGGCTTGGCCCTTTGTGTCCACCCACGCCACCAGCTGAGTCAGCACTTTCAGAACGGCGTCGTCGAAGGCCGCGGCGATGGCGTGCACTGAATTCGACCCAGCGGGCGTGGTCACCTGGAACAGGCGGCTGCTCTCAATCCGCGAATCCTTGCGGTCGGAGAGGGCCGCATAGACCTCAACCACGGCGCGGGGGGCGGCGTCCGGCCCCTTGTCATAGCGAGCCTCGAAGGCGCGAACATCGACCTTCAGCACATAATCACCCGGCGCCGGCTCACCGGCGGCCAGCAACCGGGCCGGACCGGCGTGGACATCGAACGCTCGCGTCAGGGCCGCCTCGAACAGCGATCCAGCGGGACCGACCCATCGGGCTCCGCCGACATAGGCGGCCTGATCGCCGGTGATGGTCAGAATCCGGTCGCCGGCGGCGGCGTGTTCGAAGCTGATGAAGGCCGGCCGGATGGTGAATCGCGGTCCCGTCGTCGGCGTCGGCGCCACGGCGGCCGAGTCCGCGCCAAACCGGTAGAGCTGGGCGGGAGTCGTCTTCGGCAACAGGGAAATGCATCCCGACAGGGAAATGGCGATCAGAACGGCGACGCCGGCGGGGACCGCGCCGCGGGAAAAAGGAATCCTCATGGCTTGACCTTGATCTCCTTGGCCGGGGCTTTGCCGATCAGGCCCCGGGGGTCGGTCTGCACTTCGCCCAGCACCTGGTCGAGGTGATCGGTGGCCCGCTGCAGGCTGGCGATGGTCGCCGTAAGCTGTGGCAGTCCAGTGGTGGCGAAGTCCTGGGCGGGACCCTGGAGCTTGGTAAGCGTCCCGCGAAGTTCCTTGGCCGCGACCTGAATCTCGCCGGCCGCGTCGCTCAGCTTGACCATGGTCTTGCGACCATCGCCTTCCACCAGCGATTGGCTGGATTTGGCCAGGGCCGCGATCTGCTTTGATGCGTCATCGGCGTCCTGAAGGGTCTTCTGGGCGTCGTCGATGATCGATTTGCGTTCCCTAAGTTCCGCCGTCACCGCCTGAACGTCACTCATGGTCGCGCTCAGGGTCTTGATGTTCTCGTCCGAGAACACCCGGTTGACCCGGTCCAGGGCCTCGACGGTCCGCTGCACGATAAAGCCGCCGCCCGCCAAAAGGTCGGACAAGGCGTCGCGCTGGCTGGCCAGTCTCGGAATGTGCCCTTCGGCCACGGTGTCCTTCAACAGCGGCTTGGACGCCGTCCCGGCGGTGATCTGGATGTAGTTGACGCCGGTGATGCCGAGCGGCTCAAGGGTGGCGTAGGAGTCGGCGCGGATAGGCACATCCGTGGTGACGCGGGATCTGGCCACCACCAGTCGGGGGTCCTGGGGATCCAGCGATATGCGGCTGACGTCGCCGACCTTGATGCCGTTGAAATGGACCTCGCCGCCTTGAGCGAGGCCCCGGACCGGTCCCTGGAACACAATGTCATAGACGTCGTAGTCGCGGCTGAACTTGCGGCCGGCCAGCAGCACGGCGAACACCACCAGGGCCACCAGCAGGACCGTCGAGGCCAACCCGACCAGGGCGTAGTTGGCATTGCGTTCCATCAGGCCGCCTTCCCAGCGATTTCGGCTTCGAGCGTACCCGCGGCGGCCCGGCCGCGCACCCCATGGAAGTAGCTCTGAATCCAAGGGTGATCGAAGGTCTCCAGTTCCCGCACCGGGGCCATCGCCACCACCTTCTTGTCGGCGATCACCGCCACCTGGTCGGTGATCCTATAGAGGCTGTCCAGGTCGTGGGTAATCATGAAGACCGTCAATTTGAGTCCGTCGGAAAGTTCGTCGATCAGGGTGTCGAAGGCCGCGGCGCTGATCGGATCAAGGCCCGACGTCGGCTCATCAAGAAACAACAGCTCCGGATCAAGCGCCAGGGCGCGCGCCAGGCTGGCGCGCTTGATCATGCCACCGGACAGTTCGGAGGGCTTCAGGGCTCCGGTATCCGGCGGCAGGCCGGCGAGGGCGATCTTGAGATCCGCCAGTTCGCCGATCTCACCCCTGCTCAATCTGGTGTGCTCCAGCATCGGGGCAGCTACATTCTCCTTGACCGTCAGGTTGGACCACAGCGCGCCCTGCTGGAACAGCACGCCCCAACGGCGCTCGATCGCCGTCCACTGGCGGCGCTTGGCATAGCGGATGTCCTGGCCGAACACCTTCACCGAACCACCCTGGGGTTCGCGAAGGCCTATGATGGTGTTGAGCAGCACCGATTTGCCGGCGCCGGACCCGCCCACCACGCCAACGACCTGGCCGCGCGGAATGGTCAGGTTCAAGCCGTCATGGATGACATGGTCGCCATAAGCCGACATCAGATCGCGCACCTCGATAGGCGCCGCGTTGGTGTCCAGGGAGGCTTCCGGTTCGACGCTCATACGTTGAGCTTCATATAGATCAGCGCGAAAATCGCATCGATCAGGATCGCGGCGAAGATCGCCTGGACCACCGCGGATGTCACGCGCCGTCCCAGCGACTCCACGTCGCCGCCGACCTCCAGCCCCTGCCGGCAGCCGATCCCCGCGATCACGACGGCCATCACCGGCGCCTTGGACATGCCGACCCAGAAATGGGTGATGCCGACATTGTCGATCAGACGCTGAAAGAAGATCGTTGGACTGAGGTCCAGGACCGTAGTGGTCACCACTAGGCCACCGGCCAGACCGGCCAGTGTGGCTACGAACACCAGCAAGGGAATAGTGAACAGCAGCGCCATAAACCTTGGGAACACCAGCGCGTCGAATGGATCGATCCCCAGGACCTGCATGGCGTCGATCTCTTGGTTCATTTTCATCGAACCGATTTCGGCGGCGAACGCCGAGGCCGACCGGCCCGCCAGCAACAGGGCGGTGATCAGGACGTTGAACTCGCGCAGGACTGATATGCCAATCAACTCCACAGCGAACACCTGCGCCCCGAACTGACGCAGCAGATTGGCGCCCAGCAGGCCGACCACCGCGCCAATAAAAAACGTGGTCATCGCTACAATCGGGATCGCATCCAGCCCGGCCCGCTCGGCGAGGGAGAACACCGCCGCCCAGCGGACTCGCCTCGGATTGGCGATCGCGCGGCCGGTCGCCACCAGCAGATGGCCGTTGAATACATTGGTATCGACGATGTTAAGGCCGATGTCGGTGACCGCGCGGCCGATGCGGTCGAATGCGTCATACAACGCGCCCCGAGGTGGCTTGGCTGTTGGCGCCCCCCGGCTGGCGGCTTCAACCATCTTCAGCAGTTTGTCGACCTCGGGCGAGGCGACGATACGATCGTCATGGCCCGCCCGCCGCGCGGCGCGCAGAACACCATAGGCGCCGGAGGTGTCGCAGCGGCTGACCTGGGTCAGATCGATAGTCGCGCCCTTGGTTTTCCGCAACGCCGTCGTCAGGCGTTCCGAGGCCCGGCCCATCTCCACGGCGGTCCAGTCGCCGGTCAGAATGGCCGTGGCGCCGCTCTCGGTGTTTTCAACGCGGAAATCGGCGGCCTGCGGCATCTGTGGTCGATATCCAGCCCAAGCCCCGACAAGCCACCCGCCGGGGCGCCCCTTACCTCTTCCCACCGTATCAGAGCCGGGCGGAACAACCAATCTCAACGTCCAATCGGATCACTATGGGCGGTGCGTGCTCGGCGCATGGGCTACGCGCAGCAGATTGGCGGCGCCTGGGGCGCCCTTCGGCGGTCCCGCCACGATCAACACCCGCGCGCCGGGGTCCGCCAATCCCAGGTCCGCCGCCATCCTGGCGGCTTCATTGGTCATAGTTTCTATGTCGGGCGGCTGCGCCGCCACGCGGGGCTCCAGCCCCCATACCAAGCCGAGCGAACGCGCCACCCGCAGGTCGTCGGTGATGGCCAGAATGGGGTGCGCCGGCCGCTCGCGGGCGACCCGCCGCGCGGTTCCGCCGCTGTTGGTGTAGGCTACCAGGCAGGCGGTCGACCGCGCCCGGGCGGCCATCGTGGCGGCCTCGATCAGGACATCGGCGTCCTCGTCGGCGTCCAGGCCATGTTCGGCGCGCATCAGATCGGGCCAGTTGGGATCGGCCTCCACCCGGCGAATGATGGCGTCCATCATGCTCACCGCCTCCCGCGGCCACGCGCCGGCGGCGGATTCGGCCGATAGCATCAGAGCGTCGGCGCCCTCATAGACGCCCCCCGCCACGTCGGAGGCCTCGGCCCGGGTTGGTGAAGGGCTGGTGGTCATCGATTCCAGCATCTGGGTGGCGATGATCACCGGCACGCCGCGCCGCCGCGCCGCGCGCACGATGGTCTTCTGCGCCACCGGCACGTCCTCGGGCGCAAGTTCTACCCCAAGGTCTCCCCGCGCCACCATCAGCCCGTCGCTGACGTCGAGAATTGCGTCGAGATTGAGCAGCGCGGCCGGTTTCTCGATCTTGGCCAGGATCGCGGCCCGGCCGCCGACCAGCCGGCGCAGGTCCGCCATGTCCTGGGCCTGCTGCACGAACGAAAGGGCGATCCAGTCCACCCCCAGGCGCAGGGCGAACTCCAGGTCGCCCCGGTCCTTGTCGGTCAGCGCCGGGACCGGGATGGTCACACCCGGAACCGCCAGGCCCTTATGGTCGGACAGCCGCGCCCCAGCGACGACCGCGCAGTCGGCGAAGCCGTCGCCGACCGCATTGACCACCAGACGGGTCTTGCCGTCGTCCAGCACCAACATGGCGCCGCGATGCAGAACGCTCATCACCTCGGGATGCGGCAGCTGGACGCGCCGGTCATTCCCCAGGGCCGGGTCCAGATCCAGTCTCAGCGGGTGGCCGGGTCCTATGGGGATTCCACCATCGGCGAACCGGCCCAGCCGGAATTTCGGACCCTGCAGGTCGGCCAACGCCGCCAGGGGGCGACCAATCCGATCCTCGGCCGCCCGCACGTCGGCGAGCGCCGAAGCGTGGTCTTGGTGAGCGCCATGACTGAAATTCAAGCGAAAGACATCGACCCCGAGCATCGCCAGTTCGAGCACCATATCCGCCCCCCGACTGGCGGGGCCGAGGGTGGCGACGATACGGGTGCGGCGATGGCGGATCATGGCGCGCACTTAGCGCGGAAAGGCCGCCCGCGCGACCGCAAGCTTATTTCGCCAGGGCGCCGGTCGCCTCATCCAGCTTCACGCCGGCCGCGTTCAGCACCGCGGCCGTCCTGCCGATGTAGTCGCTTGCCTCGCCCCAGCGCCGACTCTCGATCGCCTCGCGCACGCCGGGCAGCGTCTTGGCGCCGTAACCGGTCAGCAGGCCCGGGGCATAGATCAGATGCCGGTACCAGGGCCGTCCGGGCAGCCCCCGCGAATCGATCAACGCCTGCTCCACCCCCTGCAGGATGGTGTCCGCCCTCGCTGAGTGCCTGGGATCCGCCGGGGCGGCGGCCGCATCGTCATAGGCCTTGGCGCTGGCCTTCAACCGGCTCAGGGCGGCATCGAGCGGCGCGAAGTCCAGATCCGTCGCCACCGTCTCCCGCTCAGGCGGACCCGAAGTGATTGTCGGATCGTCGGAAAGGGCGAAGGCCTTTTCATCCAGCAGTCGGTTCACGGTGACTGCGTGCTCGCGTTGCGTGGTCGCCAGTTTCTTCAAGGCCTCGACCTGTTCCGCCACCGTCGCCGCCAGGTCGCCGAACTGGAACGGCGCCAGATCGGCGTTGGCGGCCCGCAGGACGAGCCGCCCGGCGGTCTTGGCCAGGGCGACACTGTAGGCGAAGCCCGGATCGCCGAACCTGTCGTAGTGCTCGAAGGTGTCATAGGCCGAATGATAGACGCCGCCGGACTGGCCCTCGCCGTCGAAACCAAAGTTGATCGACGCTATGCCCAGATGCTGTACGAACGGCGTGTAGTCCGACCCGGACCCCAGGTCGCCCACCGGCAAGTCGCCGCCGCCCGCCGCGTCCTTGGCGCGCGCCTTGAGTTCGGGGCTGGCGTCGGAGGCCAGGGCCCGGACCTGGATCTCCGCCATCGCCCGGTCGCGAACGCTGACCCCGGTCTCCGGATCGACCACCGACGCCGCCGCCTGATCGAACAACCGGCGCAGGGAATAGCTGGTCTCGGCGCTCAGTACGCCCCGGTTGTTGCCGTCGGTGTTGATATAGACCACAGCCTTGGACTGCAGTTCGGCGGCGTGGGTTTCGGCCCATTCCGTCGAGCCCAGCAGGCCCGGCTCCTCACCGTCCCAGCTGGCGTAGACCAGGGTTCGCGCCGGCCGCCAGCCGGCCCTGGCCATCGCGCCTAGAGACTTGGCTTCTTCCATCAGTGCGGTCTGGCCCGATAGAGGGTCCTCGGCCCCGAACACCCAGCCGTCGCGGTGGTTGCCGCGAATCACCCATTGGTCGGGTTCTCGCGCGCCCTTCATCACCGCGATGACGTCATACAGCGGTTTTTGGTCCCAGCTTGACTGCACCACGATGTGGACCGACACCCCTCCGCCGCCGCCGACGTGATAGGTCATCGGCAGCGCGCCCCGCCAACCCCGCGGCGCCACCGGGCCGCCGAGCGCCGACAGGAAGTGCTGGGCGTCTCCCCAGGAAATCGGCAGGGTGGGGATGCGCAGGATCGTCTTGGCTTCGCTGATCGCAATACGCGGCGCGCCCTCCACCGCGCCGTAGCCTGGGGTCAGGGGATCGCCGGGCTCGACCGGCAGATCTTGCACCGATCCGCGCTGCAGGCCGCGTTCGGGGCGGTAGGCGCCGGCCGGATAGGCGTCGCCGGCCCCATAGCCGTCATCGGCCGGGTCGGAATAGATGATGCAGCCGGCGGCGCCATGCTCCTGGGCCAGTTTGGGTTTCAGGCCGCGCCACCCGGCGCCATAGCGGGCGATGACGATCTTGCCCTTCACATCCAGGCCCAGGCGCCGCAGCGCCTCATAGTCGGCTGGCATGCCGTAGTTCACATAGATCAGCGGCGCGGTGACATCGCCGTCGCCGCCATAGGCCACATAGGCCGGCAACCCGCCAGTCTGGTGGGCCGAACTGTCATCTCCCGGAACCGGCGGCTCGGTCAGGGTGGCCTTGAACCCGTTGGCCCCAGCCAATTCGAGCAGCTCCGCCTTGGGTGTCGGATAGAGCACGCTGAACACCTCGATATGGGCGTCCCAGCCCCAGGCCTTGAACTGCGCCAGAGTGGAGTCGGCGTTGGCCTTGTCATGCGGCGAGCCCACCTGATTCGGCTCGGCCGACATCAGCTTGAGGCGGTCGCGAATCGCCCCGGCCGACAGATTGGCGTCGAAGCGGCTCTCCAATCCCCGTTCGGCTCCCGCCGAGGCGGGTGAGAAGCCCAACATCGGCGAATCGCCCGCCGTCGCGATTCCGCCAGCCATCGCCGTGACGGCCACGCTTGCCAAAAGAGCCCGCGCCCAAAGCTTCATGTTCATTGTCCCACGCCCCACTGGCCCGCGCCCCACTGGCGTCGAGCCAGCTAGCATCCCGGGCGAAGGCTCGCAAAATGTTCCGACATGGAGCCCAAATCAGCTGGCGCCCTCTTGGCGCATTGCCCCGCTGTCAGCTTTGTTATAAGCGCGGCTCTCGCGACCGGCTGGGTCCTCGTGGGTATGGGGTGTGAGGCGTCGATGCAGGAGACTTCCACGGATTTACAGGAAGCCGACTACGTTCCGTCGGACAACGAACCGTTCATGAATGAACGGCAATTGATATTCTTTAAGAATAAATTGCTCGAATTGAAGAATGACATTCTCCGTGAAACCCGCGAGACTGTTGGTCATCTGCAGACGGAAACCGAAAACCATCCCGATCTGGCTGATCGAGCCTCATCCGAGACGGATAGGGCTCTGGAACTCCGCACCCGTGATCGCCAACGCAAACTGATCTCCAAGATCGACGCGGCCCTGCGTCGAATCGATGAGCGCGACTACGGCTATTGCGAGGAAACCGGTGAGCCGATCGGCCTCGCCCGCTTGATGGCCCGCCCCATCGCCACCTTGGGCCTCGAGGCGCAGGAACGGCACGAACGGCGGGAACGGGTGCACCGGGACGATTGAGCAGGCTGGCTAGGCGGGACTGGTTCGTCTCGGCCCTATCGCCGCTGCAATCCGCCGGGCCGTCTCGGCAGGAACGAGTCCATCCAGTCCACGACCTGATAGTCATAGGATTTGACCGCTTCCGACAGCTCATCGAACGCCACCAAATCGGTGTGCAATTTCCGGGCATTGTCTCGCTTGTGTCCCTGGCGCCAGCCGTTAAGTCGTCGGTCGGCCATCCAGCGCTCGTGTTCGAGCGCCGCCATGCGGGTCCGCTCGACGTCGTCGCGGAACAGGATCGCTCCGGGCGACAGGGGCGGGGGCCACGGACGGTCGGCGTCCGGAGTCGCCAGCCAGGGTTCCAGATCGAAGCCCAGGCTGGCCAGCTTGGCCGGTATGTGGCTGACCACGCGGCGATTGCTGACCCGCATTTCCTCCGGCGAATCTCTCCATGGACCCGCGCTGCCGCCGCCGGCGCGCGAATAGCCTTCATGTACCGCCTTGGCCATGGCGTCGGGATCGGGCGATAGCGCCCGGGACGCCACCGCGGAGGCTGTCAGATCGCCGAAACCGTAAAGCTGTAGCGGTTGAAGACCGGCGATCCCGCCCGCGGCGCGCATCAGGCCCCCCGAACGCAGCCGCGCGAATCTCGGCCCCTCGATCCTGTCGTGCCGGATGGCGCTTTCGCGCAGGCCGATCGCCGCGGCCAAGGCCGTGGCGGAGTCGCGTAGACAGACATAGGCCGCGCAGATTGTCGGGTCGTCACGGCTTCGGGGCGCGGCGTCGAACCTGGCCTCTTCCAGATGGGCGAAGACTTCGAGCGTGCACAGGTGCGGGAATTCGGGATGTCGGTGCAGGAAATCACGCCGCGCCGTGGCGGCGTCGGGATCGATAACGGTGATCCAGGGCCGGCCGAGATTCATGCCCAGGCTGTTGAGCACCAAGTCGCGCGCCAACTCCTGACCCAGTTCGTTGAACCCGATGATCAGAATGTGGATCGCCGCGGCGCCCAGCCGATGGGCGAGCAGGAATGGGGGGTGACGCACCATCACCGAGCGCCCCGCCGCGTGGGCTTCGGAAAAGGCGAACAGATCGATCCCGCCTTCGGCGTGGTGAATGCGCTCGGCGATGGCCGGGTCGTCCAGATGCACGGCCACCGTCGAGGCTCCTCCGGATGCGGCCTTCATTCTCTCCGCCGCCTTCAGGGCGTCCTCCACCGACTGGCCGATGTCGGTTTCGGCGATGATCACTCGGGCAGCCCGACCGGCCCTGCCTGCATTGAGCCCATCGTCGCCTGGCGCTCGGGGGAGGCTGATCAGCGCGCCATCCCGACGCGCGTCGGCGACCGAAGTGGTCAGGTGGATGGTGGGAAGGTCGCGGTCCGCCGCGTGACGGGTCAGGGCGAAGGCGATCTCATGGTCGCCGATGATCAGAATGTGCCCACTTCGCCAGGCGACGGCCAAGGCGGCGATCTGGGAGCGGAACAGCGATAGGGCCGCGGTCGCCAAGCCGCTCAGGAACACGCCCGCCCCTAACCAACGGGCCAGGATCAGTTGCCAACGGCCGCCCGTATTGGAGGGGATCGTATAGACGTCGCTCAGACCGAAGACCCTGAGGGTCATGAATAGCGCGTTCTCGACCCTCCGGGCGCCGGTGACCTCAAATGTGTCGGATTGCAGGTACCAACCCCAATAGGCGAGGACGAGAGTTGCGAGGGCGAAAGCCAGCCAGAGGCTGAAAAGCCACCGTCGCCGGTCGACGCCCCTCGGGCCTTCGTTCTTCAATACGCTGCCCCCCGGTTCCCGCCCTGGCGCGCCGGATCGACCGCCAGCCCGACGAACAGGATAGGGGGGAGGGGAGAGACTGTCGATTGGCTCGCATGGGTTCACAACAAGGCCGGAACGGCTTTAGAAGCCTGTCATGCCCAGCCGCCTCGTCATCGCCTCGATCCAGGTCAACCCCACGGTCGGGGATATCACCGGCAACGCCGCCCTGGCGCGGCGACGGATCGCCGAGGCCACGGCCCTGGGCGCCGATATCGCCCTCTTTCCGGAGCTGTTCCTGATCGGCTATCCGCCGGAGGATCTGGCGCTGAAACCCGCGGCCGTCCGCGCCTGCCAGGACGCGCTGGTCCAGCTTGCCAGGGACACGGCCGGCGAATGCGCTGCCCTGGTCACCACCCTCTGGCCGGGGCCGGGCGGGCGCCCGCACAACGCCGTCGCCCTGATCCAGAACGGTGAGGTGCGAGGTATCTCGTTCAAGGTCGATCTGCCCAACTACGGTGTGTTCGACGAAAAGCGTATATTCGTCGCCGGAGAGGCGCCTGGTCTGTTTGAGATCGCCGGAACGCGGATCGGTGTGCCGATCTGCGAGGATATCTGGGGACCCGAGCCCTGCCGCCGGCTGCGGGATGGCGGCGCCGAACTGTTGCTGGTTCCCAACGGCTCGCCGTTTCGCCGCACCTCTGACGAGGAACGCCTGGACGTGGCTCGCGCCCGTGTCGCTGAAACCGGCCTGCCGCTGGTCTACGTCAACCAGGTCGGGGGTCAGGACGAGCTGGTCTTCGACGGCGGTTCCTTCGCGCTCCAGGCCGACGGCGAGCTTTGCATGAGCCTGCCGATGTTCGAGGAGGCGGTCGCCTGTTCGACCTGGAAAAAAGGGCCGGGCGGATGGCGTTGCGTCGATGCGCCGGTGACGATCTGGCCGCGGGGTCCCGAGGAAATCTACCGGGCTATGGTGCTGGGCTTGCGCGACTATGTCCGCAAGTCGGGCTTCCCCGGCGTGCTGCTAGGTCTGTCCGGTGGGGTCGATTCGGCGATCTCGATCGTCGTGGCGCGCGATGCCCTGGGTCCTGAGAACGTGCGGGCCTTCATGCTGCCCTCACGCTACACCAGCGCCGAAAGCCTGGAAGACGCCGAGGCCTGCGCCCGGGCGACCGGCGTGAAACTGGATGATATCGCCATCGCCCCGGCCGTCGCCGCGTTCGAGACCATGCTGGCCCCCCAGTTCGCCGGCCGCAACTCGGATATCACCGAGGAGAATATCCAGGCCCGCATCCGCGGCGTCACCCTGATGGCGCTGTCGAACAAGCTGGGGTTGATGCTGATGACCACCGGCAACAAGTCGGAGATGGCCGTCGGCTACGCCACCCTCTATGGCGACATGTGCGGCGGCTACAATGTGCTGAAGGACGTCTATAAGGTCGATGTCTACGCCGTCTGCCGCTGGCGCAACGCCAACGCCGCGTATGATGGCCCCGCGTCCCCGATCCCCGAACGCATCCTCACCAAGGCGCCCTCCGCCGAACTTCGCCCGGACCAGACCGATCAGGACAGCCTGCCGCCTTATGAGGTGCTGGACGCCATCCTGCACGGCCTGGTGGAGGAGGAGGCGACCCTTGACGAGATCGTCGCCCGGGGCTTTGACGGCCCGACGGTGGAGCGGGTCCAGCGGCTGCTCTATGGCTCGGAATACAAGCGCCGCCAGGCCGCGCCGGGCGTAAAGATCGGCGGCAAGGCCTTCGGCCGCGACCGGCGCTATCCGCTGGTCAACCGATTCCGGGACAAAGTCAGTCTTTAGGGGTTCGTCAGGCGACCACCCGCATCACCGCCGCCACCGGCGGTCCGGACGGCATGGCGCGCAAGGCCGGGATCACATCCTCGATACGGTCCACCGCGCGCCAGCAGCCGTTGAATTCGGCCGGCACGAGGCGGGTCTCGATGAACCGGTCGAACAGGTCGAACAGGGGCCGCCAGAAATCCAGGGGGTTGAAGAACACGATCGGCTTGGCGTGAAGGCCCAGACGCCGCCAGGACAGCAACTCTACCGCCTCCTCCAGGGTGCCGATCGAGCCGGGCAGCACCACGAAGGCGTCGGCGTCGTCGAACATCCGGATCTTGCGTTCGTGCATGGACGTGACGATCACCGTCTCGACCTCGTTCAAAACGATTTCCCGACTCGCCAGAAAGGCCGGCATGACGCCGAGAACCCGGCCGCCGGCTTGATGCGCGGCCCGCGCGCAGGCGCCCATCAGGCCCACGCCACCGCCGCCATAGACCAGGCGCAATCCTTCCGCAGCCAGGGCCGCGCCCAGCGCCGCCGCCGCCGCCAGCCAGGCGGGGTCGGCGGCGTCGGACGATCCGCAATAGACGCAGACCGAGTCGATGCTCGAAGGTGGGATCGACATTCGTTCAGGGTTCCCCAGATAAGGACAGGTGCGGTTTGCCCTGATATGCCATCGTTCGCCTTAAAGCACCGTTCCAAAGGATCGCCCGATCAAGTTCGCCGTCAAACAAAACCTGGCCGCCGCCCTGGCCCTGTTCTGTCTTGTCGCCTGCCAACCCGGTGGCGTGACGTCGGGCGGGGCCGGTCAGAAGCCCTCGGCCGCCGTCGGCCCGGCCAGCCTCTACAGGCAGCCGCCGGCCGCCACCTCGGCGAGCTTGGCGGCCGGGGCGGTCGTTCACTTGGTCGGGCGCGCAGAACCCGGCGCCAAAGTCCGGCTGGCGTCCCCCGGCGGCCAGGCGGTGCTGGCGCAGGCGGGGGTGGACGGGGGGTGGAGCCTTGATCTGCCGCCCGCCGCCACGCCAAGACTGTTCGGCTTGGCCATGATCGACGGCGGCCATATCATCCAGTCGGAGGGTTATGTCGCCATCATGCCGGAAGGCGCCGCGGCCCAGCTTCGCGCCGGCGCCGGCGCCCTGGTCCTGGGGTCTCGGAGCGATGCGCCGGTCATCCTGTCGGTGGATTTCGACGCCAAGGGCGGCGCGGTAGTGTCGGGCCTCGCCTCGCCTCATGGCGCCGTGGAGGTATGGGTCGACGGTGAACGCAGGGCGCGCGGCCAGGCCGCCGCCGATGGTGTCTTCTCGCTGGCGCCCAACGAACCGCTCACCCTAACCGAGCACGGCTTCGAGGTCGTGGACGGCTCTCGCCGGGCCGCTGTCCGAGCGGCGCTCAGCCTCGCCGCGCCGCTGTCGCGGGGTCCCTATCGATCGGACCGTACCCCCTCCGGGTGGCGTATCGATTGGATGACGCCGGGCGGCGGACTCCAGACGACCCTGCTGCTTAGCCACTCCGGGTCGCCCGCATGACGTTTCATCACGCCGCCAGTCGCCATACAGCGCCGCCGATCGACGGTGTGACGGCGCCCCGGTTCACCTTCTGGACGTCGATGGCGGATCTTATCCGCCTGGTGTTCAGATCGCGGGCCCAGGGTCTCAAATCGCGCCTGGCCGTTGCCCTGTTTCTGGTCCTGTTGGGCAAATGGACCGGAGTCGTCGGGCCGCTGCTGATTT
This sequence comes from Caulobacterales bacterium, assembly GCA_038227865.1. Classification (GTDB taxonomy): domain Bacteria; phylum Pseudomonadota; class Alphaproteobacteria; order Caulobacterales; family Caulobacteraceae; genus Acaudatibacter. The sequence goes on along the minus strand of JBBRPO010000008.1, from coordinate 33,838 downwards.
CCCGGGCCATTGATCAGCTCAATGTCGGCCGCACCGGCGGACAGCCGGTGTTCGTGGCGTTCGCGGGGCTGGCCATCGGCTGGGTGCTGCTGCGCTTCATCGCCAATGCGGCCCCATACCTGAGGGACTCGATCTTCACGCCGGTCTCCCAGATGGCCATGGTCCAGTCGTCGATCGAGACCTTCGCCCATTCCCTGTCGCTGTCGCTGAATTTCCATCAGGGCAAGCAGACCGGAGGCCTGGCCCGGATCATCGATCGCGGCGCCCGTTCCACCGATTTCCTGCTCCGCAGCGTGGTCCTCAACCTGGGACCAACGGTGCTCGAGCTGCTGATGGCGGCCTATGTGCTGAGCACTCGGTTCAACTGGCGCCTGGCCGTCGTGGCGATCTCCACCATCGTCATCTACATCGCCTTCACCGTCGGGATTTCCAACTGGCGTATAGGCCACCGCCGCAAACTCAACGACGCCGATTCCCGCGCCGCCGGCCTCGCGGTCGATTCGCTGATGAACTACGAGACCATCAAGACCTTCGGGGCCGAGCGGCGCATGGTTTCTCACTATGAGTCCGCCCTGACCGACTACGCCCACGCGGCGGTCAAGGCCAACACCTCGCTTCAGCTGCTCAACGGTATCCAGGCGGTGGTGCTGAACCTGGGCCTGGTGCTGGTTACGGTCCTGGCTGGAATGGAGGTTCTGGCCGGGCGGATGAGCCTGGGCTCGGTCACCGCCTGTATCCTGATCCTGCAGCAGGTCTATGCGCCGCTGTTCAGCCTGGGCATGAGCTATCGTGAGATTCGCCAGTCGTTCATCGACATGGAACAGATGCTCGACCTGCGGGCCCTGAAGCCCGAGATCGTCGACGCTCCGCACCCGCGTCCGTTGCCGCCGGCTTCCGAGCGCGGCGCCGAACTACGCTTCGCCGGGGTAGGCTTCCAGCATACAGCCCGAAGCGTGGGCCTGACCGACGTCGATTTCGTCACCCCGCCGGGAACCACGACGGCGCTGGTCGGCCCTTCGGGGTCCGGCAAGACCACTATCGTGCGGCTGGCGCTGCGTCTGCTCGATCCCCAGGCCGGCGCCGTGCTGATCGACGGCGTGGACCTGCGCCAAGTCAGCCAGGCCGCCCTGCGAGCGGCCGTCGCCCTGGTCCCCCAGGATGTCGCCCTGTTCAACGACACGCTCTGGGCCAACATCGCCTTCGCCAACCCGGACGCGTCGCACGAATCGGTATGGGCGGCGGCCGAAGCGGCCGAACTGGCGCCGTTCATCGACGGCCTGCCGCACAAGATGGATACCCCGGTCGGCGAACGCGGCCTGAAACTGTCGGGCGGCGAGCGTCAGCGCGTCGGCCTGGCCCGCGCGCTTCTCGCCAATCCGCGCCTGCTGGTGCTCGACGAAGCCACCAGCGCCCTGGACGGTCCCACCGAGGCGGCGATCCAGGCCACCTTGCGTAAGGTTCGCGCCGGGCGCACCACCCTGGTGGTCGCGCACCGGCTTTCCACGATAGTTGACGCCGATCAGATCCTGGTCATCCGCAGAGGCCGGATCGCCGAGCGCGGAACCCATGGCGAGTTGTTGGAAAAGGGTGGTGAATACGCCGCGCTCTGGCGCCGTCAGACCCGCGGACAGGGCGCCGCCTCTGGCGCCGCGCTCGCCGTGCGTTAAATCGCCAATCACGGCAAAGTCCACATCACAGCCACAGCCTCAAGGGAACCAACCGATGCGATATCTCCACACCATGGTGCGGGTCAGTGATCTGGACAGCGCGCTGTCGTTCTATTGCGGTGGCCTTGGCCTGGAAGAGGTATCGCGGTTCGACAATCCCGCCGGCCGCTTCACCCTGGTGTTTCTCGCCGCGCCCGAGGATGTCGAGGCCGCCAAGGTCAAGCGCGCGCCGACCGTCGAGCTGACCCACAACTGGGACCCGGAAGCCTACACCGGCGGCCGGAATTTCGGCCATCTCGCCTATCAGGTGGACGACATCTACGCGACCTGCCAGCGGCTGATGGACGCTGGCGTGACCATCAATCGCCCGCCTCGCGACGGCCACATGGCGTTCGTGCGCTCGCCGGATGGCGTGTCGGTCGAGCTGTTGCAAAAGGACGGATCGCTGGCCCCGGCGGAGCCCTGGACGTCAATGCAGAACGTCGGCGCCTGGTGACAGGCTTCTGAGCCAGGCCACGGCCGCCCTCAGATACGCCCGGTCGCGGGTCAGGGGCGACACGTGGGTCGCGCCGGGCATATCCAGCACCCAATGCTGGTCGGCTCGCTCCGCGGGCGCCACCTCGGCCACGCGCCAGGCTCGCGCCAGGGGCCTGGCCGGGTCCTCCGCGCCGACAATCACCACGGTCGGGATATGTCGCGCGGCGTCGCCGAGCCGATGGACGGTCTCCAGGCCTGGGATCATCCAGCGATCTTCGTCGCGGGCAACCTTCAGGCTGGCCAGACTGAGCAGGCCCGCGCGCTTGCGCAGCGCCGCGACCGCGTTGAGGCCCATCGGTCCGCCCAGGGTGTCGGCCACCATTCCCGCCAACCCCAGCCGCCCAGCCGTCACCGCCAGATTCGACGCCCGCCGCTCGGCGATCAGATCGCCAATCAGGGCCGGGTCGTTCCCCGCCTCTGGACCGACCCCATTGACATAGACCAGCCCGGCCACCCGCTTCGGCCACAGGCTGGCGAAGGCCCTCGCATAGAGCGCGCCGTTGGAATGGCCGACCAGGATCACCGGCCCGGTCTCGCCAAGCTGGTCCAGCAGGCCGTTCAACTCGCCGGCCTTGTTCAGCACGTCCTTCTCTCCCGGACGGGGCGGCGAGCGCCCCAACCCCGCCCGGTCGAACGCGCAAACCCGCCCGCCTACCGCCAGGTCGTCCAGCACGAAATCCCAGTCGGCCGAGGTTCCGAAAGCGCCCGCCTCCAGAATCACGGTCGGCGATGATGTCCGCTCGCCGCGGCAATCGGCAAACAGGGGCGGGAAGGGGGGTGGTGCGACCGCGGCCGGCTGAGCGGGCGCGGCAAAGGCCCAGACAAGCGTGACGGCGGCAGCGGCTCCGGCAATCCAACCCCTGATCACGATGCGCGTCATGGCGCCATTCAGGCAGGCCACTGTGGCCAAATTAAAAATAAGTGAAGCCGCCGTGCGGCGCCAGCTGCTGGATCAGGTCGAATTCATTTCGGTTGGCGGTCAGGACGGGAAGTCCCGCCTTCGCCGCGGTCAGGAAGATCGGGGCGTCGGCCAGGCGTCGGCCAGGCTTTCCTTGCACCGATGCCGCTGGTAATTCTGCGTCCGCGCCAGCGTCCCCGCGATCAGCCCGGCCTCGGCCTAGATCTCCGGATCGGGAGTGAGCAGTCTGGTTTGCGGGATGCTGGCGATCAGGCCGCGGACAATCGTTTCACCAGATCATGTAGACCAATCGCTTCCGTCTGCGCGCTCATCGCGAAACTTTCCTGACCGCCGTAGACGACGAACCGTCGCGAGGGTTGCAGATCGGCGCAGGCCTCATGGAACCCGCGCTCCAGCTTTGGCGCGGAACTGCGCTTGATCTCGATCGCCAATAGCGCGCCGCCGGGCAGCTCCAGCACCAGGTCGATCTCCGCGCCGGCGGCGGTGCGATAGAAGGTGGCGTCCGTGCCGTCCGGCGCCGCGGCGAGAATAGATTCCACGACCAGACCCTCCCAGCTGCCGCCGGCGACTGGATGGCCGAGGACGTCCTCGCCGGATGGCAGGCGCAGCAGCGCGTGGACAATCCCGCTATCTCGGACAAAGATCTTCGGCGATTTTACAAGCCGTTTGCCGGCGTTGCGATGCCAGGGTGGCAGGCGGCGGACGAGCAACAGGTCTACAAGCAGATCCAGATAGCGGGCGACCGTCTTGCCGTCGACGGCCAGTGCGCGAGCGAGGTTGGCCGCGTTCAACATCTGACCTTGATTGTGCGCCAACATGGTCCAGAACCGCCGAAGCGTCTCAGCCGGGATGCGCGGTCCGAATTGCGGGATGTCCCGCTCGAGGTAGGTGCGGATGAAGTCCTGTCGCCACCGAAAGCTCGCCGCGTCGCTGGACGCGAGAAAGCTGGCGGGGAAGCCGCCGCGCGTCCAAAGCGTGTTCATGCTGTTGGCCGGGGTTTCGAGCGCGTCGAAGGGACCCAGCTCCAGATAGGCGATCCGCCCGGCCAGGGACTCGCCCGACTGTTTGAGCAGGTCCACCGAGGCGGAACCGAGGAGCAGAAAGCGGCCGGCTGTCTTGCCGCGCCGCCGTCCGCGATCGATGAGACCGCGCAGCTGTTGGAACAGTTCAGGCGCCCGATGCACTTCGTCCAGGATCACGAGTTGGGCCTCGTGCGCCGCCAGATAGGCTTCCGGGTCGGTCAATCGCGCGCGGTCAGAGGCGGTTTCGAGGTCGAGGTAGACTGACGGTAAGGTTCCCCCGATCTCGTGCGCCAACGTGGTCTTTCCGACCTGCCGGGGCCCGAGTAGGGCCACGGCCGGCGCCGTGTCGAGGGCCTCCACGAGCCGATCCCGGATATGCCGCTCAATCATCCTTGTATTTATGGCGCTCTATGCTGGATTTACAAGGTTAGTTGGGTGCGCGCGCTCCCTGTGGCGGCAGGCTTCCGCCTTTTCTTTCGACTCGGTCCTCTGGCCATCCAGTCCGATCCAGGGCACCGCTATTGTCACAGATAATTCATGTACTTATGCCGCGTTATTTGGTGGCATAGACCAAATGTGCTAGGGCCACCGAGGGTTCGGTGGGCGGGGCTCCAGGCAAGGAGATTCCGCACCGTAGAGTCATGCCAATCCCCACCCCGAGCGGTTCGGACGCCCCCTTGGCCTTGCGCGCCATGGCAAGAGCGGCGGCAAGTTACGGCCGCCAGCCCGTTGGCCCCCCCTCAAACATACGGTAGCATTGAGGTATGGGGGTCGAGGATTTCATTTCGCGGTGGCATGGGCGGGAGGGCGGCGCCGAGCGGGCCAACTATGTTCTGTTCCTCCGCGAGCTCACCGACGCGCTCGACCTGCCCATCCCCGAACCCGCCGATAGCGACAGCACATACAGGTTTGAATACCCCGTGCGCGGCGACCATGGTCCGCCCCTGCGCATCGACCTCTACAAGAAGGGCGCCTTCATCCTGGAGGCGAAGCAGAGCCGGCTCGCCGAGAACGCCTTCCGGCGGCACGAAAAGGGCGAGGCGATCGTCCAGGCCGATCTCTTCGGCAATACCGCACGCGCGGAACCCGTGCGGTCCCGACGGGGCGCCTGGAATGCGGATATGCGCGCCGCCCTCAACCAAGCCTGGGATTACGCCGCGCGGCTTCCGGCGACCCACGAGCGGCCGCCGTTTATAGTCACTTGCGACGTCGGCCGCAGCTTCGAATTCTTCGCCGACTTCACCGGGCAAGGGCGAGCCTATCGCGCATTTCCCGACGAGCGGCGGCGGATCATCGGCCTGGACCAACTCGCCGAACCGGCCGTGCAGGAGCATTTCCGCCATGTGTGGATGACCCCGGCCGCGCTGGACCCGGCCCTGCGACGCGCCGAGGCGACCCGCGAGGTCGCCGGCTATCTCGCCGAGGTTTCGAAACGGCTGGAGGAGCGTGGTGAACCCGCCGAGGAGGTCGCCACCTTCCTGACCCGCACGTTGTTCGCGATGTTCGCCGAGGACGTGGGCCTGCTGCCCGAGAACGCCTTCAAGGGCCTGCTTGACCGATGCATGTTGAGCCCAGACACCGCCGCGTCCCATTTGTCCGACCTCTTCGAGAAAATGGACACCGGCGGCTTCAGCGCCGGCCTCGGTGAGATGGTCATTCGGTTCAACGGCGCCTTCTACAAGAACCGACACGCGTTCCGGCTGAAGTCGGAGGAGATCGGCGCCCTCCTGGCCGCCGCGAAGAAGGACTGGCGTGATGTCGAGCCCGCGATCTTCGGCACGCTCCTGGAGCAGGCCCTGGACCCCAAAGAGAGGGGGCGCCTGGGCGCGCACTACACGCCCCGGCCCTATGTTGAGCGGCTGGTCCAAGCCACGGTCATTGACCCGCTGCGTGAGGACTGGAACGCCGCCAGGGCCGCCGCCGAGGATATGCGAGACCAGGGCGACGTCGAAGGCGCCGCGGTGGAGTTAACCGCGTTCTACGACCAGCTCACGCAGACCCGCGTTCTCGATCCGGCGTGCGGTACCGGCAACTTCCTCTACGTGACGATGGAGTTGATGAAGGCGCTGGAGGCCGAAGTTCTCGAAGCCCGCGCCAGCCTTGCGGTTGGGGGCGCCGATGACCTGCTGAGCGCCGATGCCCTGCGCGGCGTGGACCCGAGGCGTTTCTTCGGCCTGGAGCTGAACCCGCGCGCGGCCGCCATCGCCGAGCTGGTGTTGTGGATCGGCTACTTACAAGCCAGCTACCGCCGTGACCCCAACTACCGCCCCCGAACGCCGGTGCTAGAGGACTACGGCACGATAAACCCCGTCACGAGCCGCCGACACCCCAACGAGCCATGTGTCGATGCGGTGCTCCAAAGCGACGGCCCAGTTATCGGCGGCGGCGGAACAGACTACCCGGTTCCCCGTCGTCCTCCTTGGCCCGAGGCGGAGTTCATCGTTGGCAATCCGCCGTTCGTCCGAGGGAGCGAGTTCCGCCGAGAGTTTGGCGACGCCTACGCCACCGCCGTGTGGCGTCTGAACCCCGACATCTCCGGGCAAGCGGACCTCGTCATGTATTTCTGGGACCGGGCTTCGGACGTGCTGATTGCCAAAGGCTCGAAACTGCGCCGCTTCGGTTTCGTGACCACCAACTCAATCTCGGCCGAATTCAACCGGCGGATAGTCGCCCAGCGAATGTCCGCCGCGTCGCCTATCTCCATTACCTGGGCGGTCGATGACCACCCCTGGTATCGGGGTTCCAGTGGCGGCGCTCAGGTCAGGATTTCCATGACGGTCGTCGAGAGAGGGGAGCGGGATGGCCTCTTGCTGGAGGTGGTGAACGAAGCCGATCTGGAAACTGACCGGCCTCGGGTTGAGACGATGATCAGGATCGGCCGCATAAATCCCGACCTGACGATCGGCGTGGATGTCACCAAAACGATGAAACTGATGGCCAACAGCGACGTCTGCCACGACGGCGTCAAACTCCACGGAAAGGGCTTCAGACTGACACTGTCGGAAGCCCAGCACCTTGGCCGGGGCAACCCAAGCCGGCCGGGGCTCGAACGTTATATCCGGCCCTACAGGAACGGCCGAGACCTGAAGGTGGCGCAAGCACCGAATAAAATGGTCATCGACCTGTTCGGTCTCGATGCGGCGGAGGTGCGCGACCGCTTCCCGGAGGTGTACCAGCACCTCCAGATGACGGTGAAGCCCGAGCGCGATTTTAACAATCGGCCGAGCTATCGTGAAAAGTGGTGGATATTCGGTGAGCCGAGGGCTGAACTTAGGCCGGCGCTGGTCAGCCTCTCGCGGTACATCGGCACGATCGACACCGCGCGCCGCAGGGCCTTCCAATTCATCGCGCCGGACGTGGTGGTGGACGACAAGGTAGTGGTAGTGGCTTCAGATAACGCCGCACATTTGGCCATACTTTCATCGGGCGTGCATCTCGCATGGGCCCTGCGGGCTGGGGGCTGGCTTGGGGTGGGCAATGACCCCGTTTACCAAAAGTCACGCTGCTTCGACCCCTTCCCGTTCCCTTCTGTCACGACTGCACAGCACGACGCGCTTGCCGAGGTCGGGGAGGAGTTGGATAGTTTTCGGAAGGCCCGTTTGGCTGAGCATGCTAGCCTCGACATCACGGGGCTCTACAGCGCCTTGGAGGCGCACCGCGCGGGTAAAGCACCTGACGATAGCATGACCGAGGAGGAGGCCGAAAACTTCGCACGGGGCAGCGTGTTGATCCTCGCGGAGTTGCACGACGAGATCGACCGGCAAACACTGGAAGCGTACGGCTGGCCCGCCGACTTGGCTGGCGAACACCTGCTGGCCGCCTTGGTCGCCCTGAATGCCGAGCGCGTTGCCGAGGAAGCCCAGGGGCAGGTGCGGTGGTTGCGGCCGCTATACCAGCGCCCACGCCTCACCAGGGCCACCGTTGCAGGCCCCCAGCAGGCCGGCGACCTTCTGGGTCAGATACCGGCCCCCGCCGGTGCGGCGACGCCGTGGCCGAAAAACCCGCGCGGTCAGGTGTTGGCGATCAAGGGCGCTCTGGCTGAGGGGCCATCCACGACCGCAGCCATCGTCGCCCAATTCAAAGGCAAGGGCGCCGCCGTCGATATTCGGCGCCTGCTCGCTGTCCTGCAACGCGACGGCCAAATCCGCCGATCGCCGGACGCAACGTACAGCCTACTCCGGGCGGCGTGATCCGCGGTCGCCGGACTGACCTCGTGGTATCGGCTCAGGCTTCGAGATCGCGCCATCATCGATCGACCGCTATCGCTTTCGCCCAAGGGGTTCAGCCCGCTCCCATGATTGCTTCCAGCCGCGACAGTTTCGCCAATCGCGCCTCAACTATCGCGCCATCGACCGGCGCGGGGTTTATCGCGAGCCGGGGTACCAATTCGAAAAGGTTTAGAGAACTTAGTTTTGACGTCGCTGGCGTCCTGGTTCACCACGCCTTCGGCAAGGTTGGGATGCTTCAGCTTCATGGTCACGATTGCCCCGTCACGGGAGCCGGAAGCCAGGTGCGGGTCGGAAGCTCGCGGGCCTTGCAAAGCGGTTGACTCCCGGTCGTGTTGAAGAACAAAACAAGAACAATCGCCACATCGTTCAACCGTTCCGGAGCCCCCCGCGATGTACACCCGCCGGATCGACGCCGTCCTCGACGCCCTCGCCAGTTGCCGCGAGCGCATCCCGCCTCTTCGCGACCTGTATCAGCCGGGTTCACCGCAAAGAGCCGCGCTCGAGAATCTGCTGAAGAGCGTCAACAGCGCTCACGCGGCGATGGGTGGCCCGAAAGTTCCCCCGGCATAGAGCCGTGGCAATCGTCCCCGCTGAAACGATTGCCCGTTATGCGGCGCCTCAACAGGCCGTGAACAGCGTGTGCGGGCAAGTGACTGTCGGAGCGCCGAAATCACCATGCCTCGGAATGATTGACTTTGAAGTTGCAATATGCAACTATCACCCTCATGTATGAGCAACCCGTCCTCACTTCGCCCCCGCGAGTCGCCCTCACGGAGGGCGGTGCGCCCGACCCGTCCAACGCCTTGGCCCGCCTCCGACCGGACCGGCGGAACCTCATCGGAGAGGTTTCTTTGAAAATCCATAAATTACAACGTCTTGATCTGATGTCGATACTTGATAGCGCGCCCATGCGCCTCCCGAACAGCGCCCGACGCGCGCCCTCGCGGATCCCTGAAAGCGCCCCGCCAGCGCCCCGCGAGCGCCCCCAAAACGCCCCTCGATCTCCCCGCCCGCTCCCCGAGCGCTCCCTGTTAGCGCCAGGGTTTCTAGGGCTTTCTGGTATGCGGAATCAGCGACCTCAACCCGGGCGGCTGATGTCCGCACACCGTATTAACGGTGCATTTACGGTGAAGAACGATGCAAAGGCCCGAAATCCTGTCGGGCCGACGGCCAACGTCCGTCGAGCTGGTGGCTTCGCGGCGCGATGGCTCCCCGGGCAGGACTCGAACCTGCGACCCGGCGATTAACAGTCGCCTGCTCTACCAACTGAGCTACCGAGGATCGGGCAATCGCCGAAGGACGGGGCTAATACGACGGGTGTTTCGGGCGCGCAAGGCGATTGGCGCCGCGGCGGGACCTATTGTCACCATCGCGATGCTATAAAATAGTCACGAGTCGGCCGCTGGCCGGCGTTTCCCGGGAGTTGCTTGTGACGCGTTGGTTGGGTCTGCCCTGTCTGGTGCTTGCCGCGAGCCTGTTCGGCCACGCCGCCTGGGCGCGTGGCGCGCGGCTGGAGGGGGTGCCTCGCTTTGATCATGTCTTCGTCATCGTCGAAGAGAACAAGGAATACGACCAGATCGTCGGCGGTGTCGACGCGCCCAATATCGCCCGCCTGGCCAGGACCTATGGTGACGCCTCGAAATTCCATGGCGAGGTTCATCCCAGCGAGGCCAACTATGTGGCGCTGCTGGGCGGCGACACCTTCGGCATCCACGACGACGACGCCTTTTATTGTAAGCCCGGATTGAAGGACCCGAACTGTCCGGCGGCCGGCCGTCCGGGATACGTTGATCATACGGTGGCCACGCCTCATCTGGGCGACCAGCTGAAGGCGGTGGGACTGTCGTGGAAGGGCTACTTTGAGAACCTGCCCGAGCCGGGCTCCCTGGCCTATATCGCCAGCGACCCGAAAATCGACGACGGCACCCGCCTGACGGCGCTCTACGCCTCAAAACACTCCGGATTCGTCAACTTCGCCTCGGTCCAGAACGACCCTGATCGCGCGAAACACCTGGTGGGGTTCGACCAGCTCAAGGCGGATATCGCCGCCAACCGCCTGCCGAGCTTCGCGCTGATCGTTCCCAACCAGTGCAACGAGATGCACGGCCTGTTCGGCGCGCGGGTTCCCGACGACTGTGTCGGAAACCATGTCGGCCCGCTGATCCGGCGCGGCGACGCCGTCGTCGGCCAGCTCGTGGCTGACCTTCAAGCCACCCCGGCGTGGCGCTCGGCCGGCAACATGGCCATCGTCATCACCTTCGACGAAGGCTCCGGGGGCGACCGGGCCGGCTGTTGCGGCGTCACGCCGGACGCGCCCTCCAACTATGGCGGCGGTCACATCCCGACGATCGTGATCACCAACCACGGCCCTCGCGGCCTGGCCGACCCCACGCCCTATAGCCACTATTCACTGTTGCGAACCATCGAAGACGCTTTCGGAATCAAGACCCATCTGGGGCATGCCGCCGACACGGCCAACGGCGTCAAGCCGATGACCCGCCTGTTCGGTGGCGACTGAGGTTCGCCGCTTCGCCCGATAATTCTTCATTTTAAGAAAAAAGCGTCAACCTTGGGGCGCAATTTTGCCCATTCTATTGGCAGCCATGTTAGAGGCTTAGCGCAATGGGTGCTTTGAGGGTGTTGTTCATGAACCGCAAAAAATTGGCTTTCGCGACCGTGGCGGCCCTGTCGATGGGCTTCGCCGCCGCGCCGAGCAGTGCGTCGGTTTTGTTCAAGGTTTCGGGTACCGGGTTTTGGGCGGCCAATGCGCCTTCGACAGCCTATAGCGAGCCGCTCAAGCAGTTCTCGTTTTCGTTCCTGATTCCGGCGACCTACAGCTATGTCGACCTTGGTGTGGTCAAGGTGGTCGATCCGACCGAGATTTCGAACCTCCACTACAGCCTTGACGGCGTTCAATTGGCCACGTCGATATCGACCATGGCCCCTCCCAACTGCACGGGGTCGGCGGGCCTGCTTTGCGGCATCGAGATCATCAGTTCAGCCGGCGGCGGCGGCCTGACCCTCGATTTTGCGGATGCGTCGGTGGATCTGTATGGCGTCAACAGCGTCGATATCGGTAGCCAGGGCAAGCTCAAGAACGGCGGCTATAGTTTCAACCCCAACATCAACGGCGATCCCTCGCCCAAGGACGGCCTGATCAATGAGGGCGATGGACCGACGTTGGTCTCGATCGTGCCCGAACCGGCGGCCTGGGCGGTTATGTTTGTGGGGTTTGGCCTTACCGGAGCTGTAATCCGCTCGAAGCGCCGCGGAACCGCCGCCGCCTGACCCGCCCCGGGGCGGGGCGGGCCGAGGCATACTGGACGCCCTCGGCCCTGACCTGACATTCGGGGGGGCTAAACGTCAGATCTTTCTAAATAATGCGGCGTCCTCTGTTTGGTTCCCACCCCGCGCCTGGTTCTCTCGACTTGATGTGTTTGCGAACGCCTCGGAAGGGTGCAGGCTGCGTGAAAACGCCAAGTCACGGTTGAATCATGGCGCGGCGCCAATCCGGGGAGGCCGACAATGATCAGGACACCGAGGCTCTGGAAAGCCTTTGCGGCGGCCGGTTTCGCTTTGGCGATGTTTCCGCTCTCCGCGGTTCGCGCGGACCCGCCGCCGCCGGGCCAGCGGGTGTGGATCCAGCGCTGCCAGAGCTGTCATGAGCCGGCGGTAGGCTACACCCCCGACCGCGCCGCCCTTTCCGCGCGCCCGCGTCAGGCGATCGAGGATGCGCTGACCGGCGGGGCGATGAAGGCCATGGCAACCGGCCTCACTGCCGAGGACATCCGGGCCGTCGCGGACTATCTGACCTTGGGTCCAGTCGCCCCGCTCGTAAAACCGGCGGAGCGCCCAAAACCGTCGGAGCCTCCAAAAGCGAGTGAAACCCTGGCCGCGACGGGCTTGTGCGCGACCAACCCGCCGATCCGGCGCGGGCGGTCGGACTGGGCTAGCCAGGGCGCCGACGAACAGTCCAGCCGCTACCAAACCCATCCTGGCCTGCGCGCCGCCGATGTGCCTCGCCTCAAGCTGAAGTGGGCGTTCGCCCTGAGCGGCGGCGGCCAGCCGACGGTCGTGGGCGACTGGCTGTTCATCACCAATCGCGACGGCAAGTTCTACGCCCTCGACGCGCACACCGGCTGTATCCACTGGATGAACGCCCAGGTCTCCTCGCGCACCACGCCAATGGTCGTCAGGTCTCCGATCTCGCCCAGCGGCTGGGTGACCTTTGTCGGCGTCCCTGGAACGATCGAGGCAGCCTTCGACGCCCAGGACGGTAAGCCGATCTGGCGCAGCCCCAAGCTGGAGACCCACCTATTCGCTCTGCTCACGGGAACCCCTATCGTCTGGGGCGAGCGGGTCTATGTGCCGATCAGCTCGTTCGAGGAAGTCGCCGCCGCGCGTCCGGCCTATCCCTGCTGCAGCTTTCGCGGCTCGCTGGTCGCGCTCGACCTGAAGACCGGTAAGCCGCTTTGGCAGACCTCTATGATCGACGAGCCGTTAGGACCCAGCCGCCGCAACTCGGCGGGGACCCAGATGCAGGGGCCCGCGGGCGCGGCGATCTGGTCGGCGCCAACGGTCGATGCGAAACGCGGCGTTGTCTATGTGGCGACCGGCGATAGCTACACCGACGTCGCGACCACCGGGGCCGACGCCATCGTCGCCATCGATCTCGTTACCGGCAAGGTGCGCTGGAAGACCCAGGTTACGGCAGCCGACAACTACAATATCGCCTGTGACATTCCCCCCGCCGGCCCCAATTGTCCCAGCCCGAAAGGTGGCGATTTCGATTTCGGCGCGCCGCCGATTCTGCACGGCTTGCCGGGCGGTCGGCAGGTGTTGCTGGCCGGCCAGAAGTCGGGCCTCGTCTATGGGTTGGACCCCGAAACCGGCAAGACCTTGTGGACCACGCGCGTCGGCGCCGGATCGGCGCTGGGCGGCGTCGAGTGGGGCATGGCGGCCGACGATCGGCGGCTGTTCGCCGCCAACGCCGACTTCGTCCCTCTGCTGCTCGCGGCGCTGAAGGCGGCGGGAAAGATTCCGGCCGCCACCCCGGCGCCGACGGCCAAGCCCGGTCTCTCGGCGCTGGATCCGGCGACGGGACGGATCTTGTGGCAAATACCCGCGCCGGAGGCTGAATGCCACTATCGCGGCGACCGCTCGCATGACTTCCTGCCCGGCGTATGCTTCCGCGCCCAGTCCGCCGCGCCATCGGCGATGCCCGGCGTGGTGTTCTCCGGGACCCTCGACGGTTGGTTCCGGGCGTATGACGCCGCCAACGGCAAGGTCCTGTGGGCGTTCAGCACCACCGCGGCGAACTACGACACGGTCAACGGCGTCAAGGACCAGCCGGGCGGCGGCATCGACGGCATGGGTCCGACGATCGCCGACGGCATGGTTTTTCAGATGTCGGGTTTCAAGGGCTCGACGAACACCGGGGGAAACCCGATCAACGTGCTGCTGGCCTTCTCGGTGGACGGGAAATAAGGCGCAAGCACGCGGGAGTCGGAGTCAATGGAGGCCTGACTGGGAATCGAACCCAGGTGCGCGGATTTGCAGTCCGCTGCGTCACCACTCCGCCATCAGGCCGGGGAGCGCGCTGGCTAACAGAGGTTGCGCGATTGGGCAATCCATCGGCGGTCGCGATTGCGCCTGAAGATCGCGGCGACCTATAAGCGGGGGGCTTGGAGTTGCTTGGGAGACTTGATGATGAGCGCCGATTTCGCCGCCGCGCGCGCGACCATGGTCGACACCCAGGTCCGTCCTCAGGACGTCACCGATCTGTCGATCCAGGACGCCATGCGCACCGTGCCGCGCGAGGCGCTGATTCCGCCCGCCAAGGCTTCGATGGCCTATGCCGACACCGAGGTCGAATATGCGCCCGGCCGCTGGTTGCTCAGCCCGCGCGATGTCGCCAAGCTGTTACAGGGCTTGAAGCCCAGGCCGGGCGAGGCGGCTCTGGCGATCGCCGCGCCCTACGCCGCCGCGGTGCTCGAGGCCATGGGGCTTGCGGTAACGCGCATGGATGGCGCGGATCTCGGTTCGCCCTCCGGCCGATGGCCGCTGATCGTTTGCGAGGGGGCCGTCAGCCGCGCGCCTGAAGCCTGGCTAGCGGCGATCGCGCCCGGAGGCCGGCTTGGGGTTGTCGAGCGCAACGGGCCGTCGGGGCGCGCCATGATTCACGTCCGCTCGGAAGCCGGTATCGGCTCCCGGCCTCTGTTCGACGCCGCGCCGCCGGTCATGGCGGGTTTTGAGCGAGAGCCCGGATTCGTCTTTTGAGACGGCGTCACATCCAAGACCAACTTCGGCGCGTCATCCCGCTGATCCTGGCCGGAAGCTTGGCTTGGGGAAGCTGCCGGGCCGAAACCCTCGGGGACGCCATCGCCCTGGCCTATGAGTCCAATCCGACCCTCCAGGCCCAAAGAGCCAGCCTGAGGGCCCTCGACGAGACCTACGTCCAGGCCGGCGCCGGCTACCGGCCCACCGCGACCTTGCAGGGCACCGTAACGACCGACGCCAACAACTATACCGGCATCGAACGACCCCTGCCGGGAACCAGTCAACAGGTTCTCCAGCGACAGTCGCAATCGTCCGGTGTGGCGATCGGCGTCACCCAGCCGCTCTATACCGGCGGCCGCGTGGGGGCGCAGATCAGCGCCGCCCGGGCAGAAATCCTGGCCGGCCGCGAGACCCTGCGCGGGACCGAGGAAACCGTCCTGCGCTATGTGGTCAATGCCTATGCGGACGTGCGCCGCGACCAGCAGATCGTCGTGATCCTGGAGGCCGACGTAAAGCTGTTGCTGACCCAGAGAGACGAGTCCCGCGCCCGCTTCGAGGTCGGTGATATCACCCGCACCGATCTGGCCCAAACCGACGCCAGGGTGGCGGCGACCCAATCCCAGCTGTCTCATGCTCGCGCGCAACTGGCCAACAGCCGCGCCGTCTACGCGTCGATCGTGGGCCGAAACCCGGAAAATCTCGCCCCCGAACCCCCACTGGCGCCCTACCTGCCCGGCAGTCTGGACAAGGCTCTGGACTGGGCGGAGCGCAACAGTCCCCAGATCAGCCAGGCCGATTTCGCCGAACGGGCCAGCGCCGCCAAGCTCGCCGGAGCCAAGGCTCAGACACGCCCGACCGTCTCTCTCCAGGGCACCGCTGGTTTCTCCGGGGGCACATTCGCCAACAACGGCTTTACCGGTATCCCGAGCAATGGCCTGGGCACGCCGTTCAGGCACTACAGCCACGACGAGACCGCCAGCGTCGTGGCGACCATTCCGATATTCACCGGCGGCCTGACCTCGTCGCAGATTCGCCAGGCCGCCGAGACCAACAACGCCGACCGGATCGGCATCGAAACCGCCCGCCGCCAGGTGCTGCTGACCGTCGCCCAGGCCTGGAACGGACTCACCGGCGCCCGCGCGAGCCTCGCGGACGATGAAGTCCAGGTCCAGGCCGCCAACGCCGCCTATGAGGGCGCGCGCCAGGAAGCCCGCGTCGGACTTCGGTCGACCTTTGACGTGCTCATTTCCGAGCAAAATCTAAGCGCCGCGCAGCTGGAGTTGCTCAACGCCCGTCATGACGAATATGTCTCGGGCGCCGACCTGCTGGCCGCCACCGGCGCGCTGTTCGCCCGGGATTTCGCCGCCGACACGACGATCTATGACTCCAAGGCCAATCTCGATCACGTCCGCCGCGCGTGGCCGTGGTCGCCCTGGGGCGCGGCTGTCTCGCGCATCGATGGCCTGGGCGCCCCGCATCCCGAGGCGGGGTCCGCGCCGCCGCCTTGAACAGATTTGCCGGAACTCCACCGGGCGGGTATCTAGGTTAGCGATATGAAAATCGACTTGAATTTTGGCCCACAGCGATGACCGAAGCGACCCCCCCAGAACCGAGTATGGATGAGATTCTGGCGTCCATTCGCCGGATCATCTCCGACGACATGGTCTCTGTCGCCCCGGTCGAGGGTGAGGCCGAGCCTAAGACGCCTACGCCCGACGCCGATACCGACGTGCTGCTGCTCACCGAGCGCGCGCCGTTGGAGCCTTGGGCTTTTGATCCGTCGGCGGAGGCCGAGCCGGCGCCGGAATCCAAACCGGTCGATCAGGTTCCTGCTGTTCAAGACCGGGCCACCGCGCTCTCCCCGGCGATTGTCACGGGCGCCACCGCTTCCTTCGAAAGGCTGTATTTCGTGGTCGAGAACCCCCCGCCGCCGACGCCCATCGCCGTGTCCGCCGCCGGACCGACGCTCGAGGACCTGACGCGAGACCTGTTGAGGCCCATGGTCAAGGCGTGGCTCGACGAAAACCTCGACGCCATCGTCCGCGATCGGGTCGACGCCGAGGTCGAGCGGATTTCTCGCGGCCGAGTACGCTGACGCCCTGAGTCGCGGTTCCGACCCCGGCTCACGCTCTCGTCTCCACGAATTCCCCTTTTTGACGCTAGTTCCCGCGTCCCGGCGAAACAGCCATGCTTGAAAAAACCTTCGACCCCGCCACCGCCGAACCCAGGCTCTACCGCCAGTGGGAAGAGTCCGGCGCCTTCGCGCCCATCGACGACCCCGCGGCCCCGACCTTCACCATCGTTATCCCGCCGCCAAATATCACCGGCTCGCTGCACATCGGCCATGCGCTGAACAATACGCTTCAGGACGTGCTGACCCGTTTCGCCCGTATGCGCGGCATGGCTGCCCTGTGGCTGCCGGGCACCGATCACGCCGGCATCGCCACCCAGATGGTGGTGGAGCGCCAACTGGCCGCCGAGGGCAATATCGGCCGCCGCGAGCTGGGCCGCGAAGCCTTCGTCGAGCGAATCTGGGAGTGGAAGGCCAAATCCGGCGGGACCATCGTCAATCAGCTGCGCCGCCTGGGCGCCTCCTGCGACTGGAGCCGGGAACGTTTTACCCTCGACGACGGCCTGTCGGCGGCAGTGCGCAAGGTGTTCGTCACCCTGCACCGCCAGAAGCTGATCTATCGCGACAAGCGGCTGGTGAACTGGGACCCCCACTTCCAGACTGCCATCTCCGACATTGAGGTTGAGCAGCTCGAGGTCGACGGCCACTATTGGCATCTGGCCTATCCGCTGGAGGATGGATCGGGCGAGATCATCGTCGCCACCACCCGGCCGGAAACCATGCTCGGCGACACCGCCGTGGCCGTTCACCCCTCCGACGAGCGTTACAAGACCCTGATCGGCAAGTGCGTGCGCCTGCCCATCGTCGGCCGGCCGATCCCGATCATCGCCGACGACTACGCCGATCGAGAGAAGGGCTCGGGTGCGGTGAAGATCACCCCCGCCCACGATTTCAACGACTTCAAGGTCGGCCAGCGTCACCACCTGCCGATCATCAATATCCTCGACGCCGGCGCCCGGATCAATGACAACGCCCCGGCCGCATATCGCGGGCTGGACCGCTTCGAGGCCCGCAAGCGGGTGGTGGCCGAATTCGAGGCCCTGGGCCTGTTGCGCGGCGTCGAGACGACGCGCCACGCCGTTCCGCACGGCGATCGTTCCGGCGCGGTGGTCGAGCCGTGGCTCACCGATCAATGGTACGTCGACGCCAAGACGCTGGCCGCTCCGGCCATCGCGGCCGTCGAGAGCGGCGAGACCGTCTTCGAGCCTCGCCACTGGGAAAAGACCTACTTCGAATGGATGCGCAACATCGAGCCCTGGTGCGTCTCGCGCCAGCTCTGGTGGGGCCACCGCATCCCGGCCTGGTATGGACCCGACGGCCATATCTTCGTCGCCGAGACCGCCGAGGAAGCCCACGCCGCCGCCCATGAATACTATGGCCATGACGAGGACCTGCGTCAGGACGAGGATGTGCTCGACACCTGGTTCTCATCGGCGCTGTGGCCGTTCTCCACCCTCGGCTGGCCGGCCAAAACCTCGGATCTGGCGCGGTTCTACCCGACCCACACCCTGGTCACAGGCTTCGATATCATCTTCTTCTGGGTCGCCCGGATGATGATGATGGGCATCCACTTCACCGGCCAGGCTCCCTTCCAAAGGGTCTTCATCAACGCCCTGATCCGCGACGCCGAGGGGGCCAAGATGTCCAAGTCCAAGGGCAATGTGATGAATCCGCTGGAGCTGGTCGACGAATACGGCGCCGACGCCCTGCGCTTCACCCTGACGGCGATGTCCGGGCAGGCGCGGGATATCCGCCTCTCGAAGCCGCGCATCGAGGGCTATCGCAACTTCGGTACAAAGCTCTGGAACGCCGCCCGGTTCTGCCAGATGAACGGCTGTGTCGCGGTCGAAGGTTTCGACCCGGCGGGCGTCACCCATACCGTCAACCGCTGGGTGCGCGGCGAGACCTTGAAGGCCGCGCGGGAAGTCACCGCCGCCCTGGAGGCCTGCGCCTTCGACGCCGCCACGGCCATCCTCTATCGCTTCATCTGGAACCTGTTTTGCGACTGGTTCGTGGAATTCGCCAAACCGATCCTGAACGGCGAAGACGAGGCCGCCAAGGTTGAAACCCGCGCCATGGCCGCCTGGGTTCTTGAGACCATACTGAAGCTGTTGCATCCGGTGGCGCCGTTCATCACCGAGGAACTTTGGGCTCAGACCGCGCTGGAGGGACGGCCCCGCTCGGGCCTGCTGATCACCACGCCATGGCCGCAATTGCCTGAAGCCTATGCCGACGCCCAGGCCGAGGCGGAGATCGAGCTGGTCATCGCGACGGTCACCGAGGGCCGGTCCGTGCGATCCGAGCTCAATGTGCCGCCAGGCGCCCGCCCCGATCTGATCGTGACCGAGGCCACCGAGACCCAGGAACGGACCCTGCGCACCAACGCCGCGGTCATCGGCCATACCCTTCGTATCGGAACCCTAAGGTTCGAGCCGGCGCCACCCAATGGCGCGGTCGCCTATGTCGCCGCGGGCGCCGCCATGGCCCTGGACGTGAACAGCCTCGTTGACCTGCCCGCCGAGCGCGCGCGTCTGGCCAAGGACATCGCTACCCAGGCCCAGGACATCGATCGCACGGCAAAAAAGCTCGCCAACAGCGATTTTATCGGCCGTGCACCGCCGGAGGTGGTCACCGAGAATCGCGAACGCCTGGCCGCTGCGGAACGCAACAAGGCGCGGCTGATGGCGATCCTGGCCCGGCTGGAGTCGGTTGGGTGACACTGGCGCGTTTGTAGGCGTCCGGGCTTTCGGAGCCCACCGGGCGCCCATCGCGGTCACGGGCCAAGCCTTGTGTTTGATTCGGCATTGAAAACACATAGCGGGGGGAACCCCCGGGCGACTGAGTAGTTTCCGACTCAGCGTGGCGAACCCCACCGCGCCTAGAATGGATCAAATTCCCCGCCATGGACCGACAGGGTTCAGGGTCCGGCTTTCGCCGGGTCCGGGGACCAGTAACGGAATCGTGCCCGCCCATGACCGCCGCCGCCCTGTTCGAACAGACTTCTTTCGCCACTTCATCGGCGCACAAGCTGGGTCTAAAGCGAGCCGGGGCCGAAACCGTCGGTGAACCCATGCGGCGGGTCCGGCGTCTGGCCTTCATCGGCAATTCCCTACCGCGGCTGTGTGGCATAGCGACCTTCACCAACGACCTGCACGGCAGTGTCGGCGCCGTTCGGCCCGATATCCATACCAGCGTCGTGGCGATGGTGGATCCAGGCCAGGACTATGT
This sequence comes from Caulobacterales bacterium, assembly GCA_038227865.1. Taxonomy (GTDB): domain Bacteria; phylum Pseudomonadota; class Alphaproteobacteria; order Caulobacterales; family Caulobacteraceae; genus Acaudatibacter. The sequence goes on along the minus strand of JBBRPO010000008.1, from coordinate 13,826 downwards.
CTTTCCCCGTTCCGTCTGCCTCTCGGTGCGCGAGGACCGGATCCAGGACTATCGCCGCGCGGCGGCGGTGCTCAACGCCAGGGGCTATGACGCGGTCTGCCTGCAGCACGAATTCGGGATTTTTGGCGGGGAGGCCGGCGCCGACGTCATGGCGTTGCTGACCCCTCTGGCGATGCCGATTGTCACCACTCTACATACGGTTCTGGCCGAACCCTCCACCGCGCAGCATGATGTCATATGCCAGATCGTTGAGCGCTCGGCCAAGGTCATCGTGATGGCCGAGAAGGGGCGCGAATTGCTCCAGACCGTCTATCGGACTCCAGCCGACAAGATCGAGGTGATCCCTCACGGAATACCCGAATCGGTGTTTTGCGAACCCGACGAGGCCAAGGCCCGTCATGGTTTCCAGGGCAAAACGGTCATCCTCACCTTCGGTCTGCTGGCGCCGAGCAAAGGCGTGGATGTGATGATCGAGGCGATGCCGGAGATCCTGAAACACTGTCCGAACGCGGTCTATGTTGTACTAGGCGCCACCCACCCCCACTTGGCCCGGCGGCAGGGCGAGACCTACAGGAGCAGCCTGATCGCTCGGGTCAAGGCGCTCGGCCTGGAACAGCACGTCGTATTCCTCGACCGGTTCGTCGATCAGGCCACGCTGCTGGATTTCATCTGCCTGTGCGATGTCTATGTGACCCCCTACCGTGGCGAGGCGCAGCTAACCTCGGGGACCCTCGCTTATAGCTTCGGTCTCGGCAAACCGATCGTCTCCACGCCCTATTGGCACGCGGCCGAACTCCTCGCCGACGGCCAGGGCGTTCTGGTTCCGTTCAATGATTCGGCCGCTTTTGGTCGCGAAGTCAGCGCCTTGCTGATGGACGAGCCGCGTCGCCAGGCGATGCGCCGCCGCGCCTATGCCAACAGTCGCCCGATGACTTGGGAGCGAACCGCGGCGCGCTATGTCGATGTGATCGAGACGGCGGTCAGTGAGCGGATCGCTCACGGCCCGGTCGCGGTTCCCAAGACTTCCCGCGACACCGGCCGGATCTGGCAGGGCGCGCCGACGCCGGAGCCCAGGACGGGCAGCCTGATGGCGATGTGCGACGACACGGGCATCTTCCAGCACGCCGTCCACTGCGTGCCCGACCGCAACCACGGCTATTGCGTCGACGACAACGCCCGCGCGCTGTTGCTGGCCTGCTACCTGACCCGGCCGGGCGAGCGGCGGCTGCCGGAAGCCCTGGTCGGGCGTTTCGCCAGCTTCGTGCAGCATGCCTGGAATCGCGACACCCGCCACTTTCGCAATTTCATGAGTTTCGATCGGCGCTGGCTTGAGGATCGCGGATCTCAGGACAGCCATGGGCGGACCCTCTGGGCCTTGGGTGAGTGCGCCAGATCGGGTCCAACTCCGCATCTGCGGCGCTGGGCGGCGGGGCTGTTTCGCGACGCGCTTCCGACCGTCGAGAGTTTCGGATCCCCGCGTGCCTGGGCCTTTACCCTGTTGGGACTCGATGCCTATCTGACCATAGCGCCGACCGACTGGCGCGCCGATCGGATGAGAGGGGTCCTCGCCGATTGGCTACTAACCCTGCTTAGCCGCGTAGAGACGCCGGAATGGGTATGGTTCGAGGCCGGGTTGACCTACGAAAACGCCCGCCTTCCCGAGGCCCTGATCCTGACCGGAGCGGCGGTTGAGTCGCCGGCCTATCTTCAGGCGGGATTGCGTTCCCTACGCTGGCTGACGCGGGTCCAGACCTCGCCGGCGCGCCTCTTTCGGCCGGTCGGCACGGAAGGCTTCGGCGACCAATGGCGCGCGCCGGAAGCTTTCGACCAGCAGCCGGTCGAGGCGGCCGCGTCGATCTCCGCCTATCTGGCCGCAGCCCGTGTCGAAGGTGGCAAGGCCTGGGGCCAGGAAGCCCGGCGGGCTTTTGACTGGTTTCTGGGCGCCAATGACCTGGCGGTCCCGCTGGCCGATGTCGAGACGGGAGGGTGCCGTGATGGCCTCCACCCCGACCGCGTCAACGAAAACCAGGGGGCGGAGTCTATTTTGTCCTACCTCCTGGGTCTTGCGGATATCCGCCAACTGGAGCGTATGGGGCTTGGGGCGGGTCAATCATTGTCGCCTCTGGCCCTTAGCGCCTGACCTCGATTCGGGCGTATATTTCTGGATTGAGAATATTTTGACGGAAATCGAAAGCCTGCCTCCTCTGGTGGAGCGACAGGCGGTGTTTCTGCGCCCCAACGCGGCGCGAGTGATCATTCGCCAATTCAAGCCGGCGACCGAACCGAGGGATCACAATCCCACCGACAAGACCCGCGCCAACCATATCGTGGACCGGGTCATGGCGCTCGATCCCGAATCGTCGGCTCGCCAGCTCGCGGAGGTGCTTGAGAACTTCCAGGACCGTCATCGCGACCTGCCGGAAAAGTGCGAAGAGCGGGCTGGCGACATGGAACTCGTGTTCGATGAGCATACGGCCTTCACCAAGATTCAGCGCCGGTTAGTTGGAGCCTATTTCCTCCAGGAATACTCATATGAAGCTTCCGCCCTGTTCAATCCCAGCATCGTCCCGCATCCGGACCAGTCGGGGGCCCCGGCTGGCGGGCTGCGGTTCATCCTGAGCCTGAGGGCCGTTGGCGAAGGGCATGTCTCATCCCTGACCTTTCGCACCGGGACCGTCACGGCCCATGGAACCGTCAGTCTCGATCCGGCCTCCAGGCTGGCGGGCGTGCCGATCGCCAGCGCCCGGGGCTGCGGACCCGACAGGGACCGCGTGGACGTAAGCTTCAACCCGGCCGAGGACATCAGCGAACGGGTGATTTTCCCCGTGACCGAGGCCCAGTCCAACGGCATCGAAGACGCCCGGTTCGTGGCCTTCGAGGACGAGGGCCGAACGACCTACTACGCGACCTACACGGCCTATAGCGGTTTCGCGATCCGGTCGGAGTTGCTGGAGACCCGCGATTTCGTCTCGTTCCGGATGACCCCTTTGACTGGCAAGGCGGCGCGCAACAAGGGCATGGCGCTGTTCCCTCGCCGGATCGGCGGCAAGTTCGCGGTGATCGGACGTCAGGACAATGAGTGTCTCTATTTGCTCACTTCCACTGACCTGCATGTCTGGGAAGAGGGAGTGGCGATTCTCAAACCGGAATTCCCCTGGGAATTCGTCCAAATGGGCAATTGCGGACCTCCCATCGAACTGGACGAGGGTTGGCTTCTGCTGACCCACGGTGTGGGAGCCCTGCGGAAATACTGTATCGGTGTGGCTCTGTTGGACAAGGCCAATCCGACCAAGGTGCTGGCCCGATCCGTCGAGCCGATCATTCGGCCCGATCCTATGGAGCGCGGGGGCTATGTGCCCAATGTGGTCTATACCTGCGGCGCGATGAGGCATGGTGACAGGATCATCCTGCCCTATGCGGTGTCGGACACATTTTCCACCTTCGCCACGATAAGTATCGCAGCCCTGATGACCAGTCTCGGCGTCTGAAATAGCCGCCAACTCTCTCAACATTGGGCGACAAAAAACGGAACGCGCCGCCACGTCTGTGCTAGGGGATTGTGGTGGCTCCGCGAAGGGGCCGTTCCCATGGGGAGCCCTAAGATGACGGCGCGCCGTCCCAGGCCACCCGTAGCCGCCCTGACCATGCTGGGCGAGGAGGGTGATGGCGACTCGAACTCGCCGCCGGCGCCCGTCTTTCCGATTGTCGCCATCGGCGCCTCGGCTGGAGGGCTGGAGGCCTGTCAGAAGCTTTTCGATGGCCTGGGCGACGGGGCAGGCGCGGCCTTTATCGTCATTCAGCATCTCGATCCCCATCATGAAAGCCTGATGGTCGATCTGCTGGCTAAGCACACCACCATGACGGTGATTCAAGCGGCCGACGGGATGAGAATCGAACCCCGGAGAGTCTATGTCATCGGCCCGGGAACATATCTTTCAGTCGACGCCGGCGTCCTGAAAGTCACCAGACCCGAGGGCGTTCGCGGCGCTCGGCGGCCGTTCGACTTTCTTCTGAACGGCCTGGCCTTGGCACTGGGCGCGCGAACAATCTGCGTCGTGCTATCCGGCTCTCTCGACGATGGCAGCCTGGGCCTCAAGGCCGTCAAGGCCGCCGGTGGCGGCGTGATCGCGCAGAATCCCGAAGAGGCCGGTTTCGATGGGATGCCGCGTGGCGCGATACTTACCGGCGAGGTCGACTTCATTCTGCCCATCGAGGCCATTCCGAGAGCCATCGCCAGATTGGCCCGGTCGATGGGCCAGGCCAGGCGTCGCGACCCCGGTCCCGAACTCCAGGCCGAACCCGTTCTCGCCATTGTCGATCTCGTGCGCAATCGAACGGGTCACGATTTCACGCTCTACAAACCCGGTACGCTGCAGCGTCGTATTTCGCGGCGCATGGCGCTCGCCGCCATCCCGGCGGCCGGGATGGATCGCTATCTCGCTGTCCTGCGGGCGGACGAAGTCGAGGTTGACGCCTTGGCCAGGGACCTGCTGATTCATGTCACCGGTTTCTTCCGCGACCCAAAGGTGTTTGAGCTGCTGGCTCAGGCCATAGCCCCAGACATGACGCAAGGTCGGGGCGCCGAAGATCCGATCCGCATCTGGGCGCCCGGCTGCAGCACCGGCGAGGAGGCCTATTCCATCGCCATGGTATTCAAGGAGGCGATCGCCGCCTCCGGTCGGGATGTCAGGCTCCAGGTTTTCGCCTCGGACATCGATCCCGAGACCGTGGCGGCGGCCCGCGAGGGCCTCTATCCGAAATCGATCGAAGACGCCGTATCTCCCGCCAGGCTCGCGCGCTTCTTCACGCGCGAGGAACAGAGCTTTCGTGTTTCCCCCGACCTGCGCGCCTGCGTGGTCTTCACCGTCCAGAACATCCTGGCCGACCCGCCATTTTCGCGGCTGGATCTGATCTCTTGCCGAAATCTGCTGATCTATCTGCGCGCCGAGGCTCAGGCCAAGGTTGTGGCGACCTTTCATTTCGCCTTGAAGCCGGATGGTGTTCTGCTTCTTGGCTCGTCGGAGAACGTCGGTCGCGCCGACGGCCGCTTTGAGGTCATCTCAAAGCCCGCCCGACTTTACAGGCAGGTTGGCCGCGGCAGGCTTGGCGAACTCAATTTTCCGTTGGGTGGGGCGGTCAGGCGGGCTGCGGTCCGCCCGAGTCCGGTCTTGGCGGCTACCGGCCAGGGTGGACTTGCGGAACTGTGTCGCCGATTGGTGCTCGAAACCCATGCGCCCGCCGCCATTCTGATCAACCGCGCGCGGGAGTGCCTCTATTCCCTGGGCCCCACGGATCGCTACCTGCGGGTGGCGGTTGGATCGCCCAGCCTGGATCTGCTGACCATGGCGCGCCACGGGATCCGCGCCAAATTGGCCGCCGCCATCACCCGGGCCTTCGATCAGAACGCGACGGTGCTGGTTCACAGCGGGCCGCTGACCTGGGACAAAAAGGTCCACGTTTTCGATATCGAGGCCAGGACTGTCCAGGCGGGCGGGGAAACCCTGGTGCTGGTCTGTTTTCTCGACACCGCCAAGGCGAGGGTCCGGCCTGGCGCGGCCCGAACGCCTGAGGATGGACCACGCGCCGGCGATCTTGAGACTGAACTTGAAACTGTCAAGGGCGAGCTGCGCAGCGCTATTCGTAATCTTGAGATCGTGGTTGAAGACCAAACCATTGTCAACGAGGAGGCGCTTTCCGTCAATGAAGAATATCAATCCACCAACGAAGAACTGATAACCTCTAAGGAGGAGTTGCAGTCTCTGAACGAGGAGTTGAATGCTCTCAACGCCCAGCTCCAGGAGACGCTAGAACGCCAGCGGACCACCGCCAACGATCTGCAAAATGTTCTCTATAGTAGCAACGTGGCGACGCTGTTCCTCGACCGCGATCTGCGGATCCGGTTCTTCACGCCCGCGACGCGCTCGCTGTTCAGCGTGATCCCGGGAGATGTCGGGCGACCGCTCTCAGACCTCAACGCCTCGGCCATCGACGCCGATTTGTTTTCCGACGCGACGTTGATGTTGACGAACCGCGAACCCATCGCGCGTGAAGTTCAGACCTTGAATGGCTCCTGGTATGCGCGCCGAATCATGCCCTACCGGACGAGCTCCGACGCCGTCGAGGGCGTAGTCATCACCTACGTCGACATCACCGAACGCATGGTCACCGCGAGGAAGTTGGAGGAGGTGAGCCTTGCCGCGGAAAGCGCCAACAAGGCCAAATCCCGGTTCCTGGCCGCCGCCAGCCACGACCTGCGCCAGCCGCTCCAGACCCTGACCCTCATTCAGGGGCTCCTGGCGCGAAAGGTTACGGGCGAGGCCGAACGCAAGCTTATCGTTCTGCAGGAGCAGTGTCTGGCCGCCATGTCCGGCATGCTCAACACCCTTCTCGATATCAACCAGATCGATGCCGGGATCACTCTGCCCGCCTTGGTCAACTTTCCGATCAACGACCTGTTTGACCGGTTGCGCGACGAGTTCACCTATCACGCTCGAACAAAAGGGCTCACCCTGCGCATGGCCGCTTGCGGACTTTCGATCGTGAGCGACCCGGCTTTGCTGGAACAGATGATCCGGAACCTCGTGGCCAACGCCGTCAAATACACGCCCCGAGGTAAGATCCTGGTTGGCTGTCGACGGCGAGGAAAACGACTGAGTATCCAGGTTCTCGACAGCGGCATCGGCATGCGGACCGAAGAGCTCGCATCGATCTTCGAGGAATACCACCAGATCGATAACGTCGCCCGGGAGCGCAACCGCGGCCTCGGCCTGGGTCTTTCGATCGTCAAACGCCTGGGCGACATGCTGGGCCACGATATCGCGGTCCGATCCCGGTCCGGGAAGGGTTCGATGTTCACCATCGATGTCGACAGGGTGCTCGCGGCCGGCGGGTCGCGGGATCACGACATGGGGACGGACGCGGCGGCGGTTGGCGCCAACCCCGTCATGCATACGGGCGCCATTCTGGTCGTCGAGGACGACCCTGACATTCGTCTGTTGCTGCAATTGGTACTGACCGAAGAAGGTCACCACGTCGTAGCCGCCGAGGACGCCGCCCAGGCCTTGGACCTCGTGACTTATGAAGAGACGCGCCCCGCCATTGTTGTGGTGGATTATAATTTGCCAGGCGGTGTGAACGGTCTGGAGCTTGCCGCCAAGCTGCGCGGTTCACTTGGTTTGCAGGCCCCGGTGGTGGTTCTCACCGGCGATATCTCCACCGAAACCCTGCGCGATATCGCGCAGGAAAACTGCATCCCTCTGCACAAGCCGGTGAAACCTGAAATTCTCAACCGCGTAATCCAGAATCTCCTGCCCGCCGGCCGTTCCGCCACGATAGCGCCGCCCGCGCAGTCCGGCCCCGACATCATCGCCGGCAAGATTGTCACCCCGCGCGCCTAGGCCGCTGGGGCGCCGACCGTTCTGCGATCAGATTTGCCCGAGGAGGTTAGGGCGCACGGCTTGGCGCCCTGAACAATCGAGGATATCCAAACCCATGACCGACGCAACCGCGGCCCCGCCCGCTTCCTGGCCCGCCATGTCCATCGCCGCGGCCCATACCCTGCTGACAGCGCCGGGCGCGCCGTTCGAGATGGACACCGTCATCATCCGCGACATCCCCACCCGGGTCTGGAAGAACGCTCCACCGAGCCTTCGCGCCGTGGTGGAAACTGGCCGAGCCCACGGCGAACGGATATTCCTGGTGCACGAGGACGAGCGGATCAGTTTCGAGGCCTTTTACCGCGCCGTATCCGCCCTCGCCCACGAACTGCGTCGTCAGAGTGTCGAGAGGGGCGATCGGGTCGCCATCGTGATGCGCAATCTGCCCGAGTGGCCGGTGGCGTTCTATGCGGCCGCTTGCCTGGGCGCGATCGTCACGCCGCTGAACGCTTGGTGGACCGGCCCGGAACTCGAATATGGCCTGGCCGACTCGGCTGCGAAAATTCTCATCGTCGATGCCGAGCGCCTGGAACGCCTGGCCGAGCATCTGCATAACTGCCCGAACCTGAAGCGGGTTTTCGTGGCGCGCCTGCTGGAGGAGAGCGCCAATCCTCATGTAGTGAAACTCGAAAGCGTCATCGGCGAGCCGGACGCCTGGCCCGCGCTTCCGGACCAGCCCTTGCCGGAGGCCGAGATCGCCGCGGATGACGACGCCACCATCTTCTACACCTCGGGAACCACCGGCAAGCCCAAGGGCGCCCTGGCCACTCAGCGAAACATCAATTCCAATATCATGGCCTCGGGCTGTTCGGCGGCGCGCTCGTTCCTGCGTCGCGGCGAGACGCCGCCCGCGCCCGATCCCGAGGCCCCGCAAAGAGCGACGCTGTTGTCGGTGCCGTTCTTTCACGCCACCGGTTGCTTCGCGATCCTCAATCCCAGCCTGCTGGCCGGCGCCAAGCTGGCGATGATGCGACGCTGGGATCCGGTGCGCGCCTTCGAGCTGATCGAGCGCGAGAAGATATCATCCGCCGGTGGCGTCCCGACCATCGCCTGGCAGCTGATCGAGCATCCGTTGCGCGCCAACTACGACCTGTCGTCGCTCGAAAGCGTCGCCTATGGCGGCGCGCCTTCGGCTCCCGAACTGGTGCGCAAGATCCGGGAGACCTTTCCCAAGAGCCAGCCCGGCAATGGTTGGGGCATGACCGAGACCTCCGCCACCGCCACCAGCCACGGCGCCGAGGACTATTCCCATCGCCCCGATTCCTGCGGCCCGGCCGTGCCGGTGACCGACCTTAAGATCATGACGGTCGAGGGCGATCGGGAGCTTCCCACTGGGGTGGTCGGCGAACTGTGGTGCCGCGGACCCCAGGTCGTGAAGGGCTATTGGAACAAGCCGGAGGCCACGGCCCAGACCTTCGAGGACGGCTGGGTGAAGACCGGCGATCTGGCGCGCCTCGACCAGGAGGGATTCTGTTTCATCATCGACAGGGCCAAGGACATGCTGATCCGGGGCGGCGAGAACATCTACTGCATCGAGGTGGAAAACGTCCTCTATGACCATCCCTCGGTGATGGACGCGGCCCTGGTAGGCATTCCGCACAAGACCCTGGGCGAGGAGCCCGGCGCCGTCGTTACGCTCAAGCCGGGCGCCCATGCCGATCAGGACGAACTTCGCGCCTTCGTCGCCGAGCGCCTCGCCGCCTTCAAGGTGCCCATCCGGGTGATCTTCTGGCCGAAAACCCTGCCCCGCAACGCCAATGGCAAGATCATCAAGAGCGAGCTGCGAGCGCTGTTCAACGATCCGCCTTCCCCCTGACAGGCCGTGGCCCGTCAGGGGGGGAACCTTCGCGCCCCGACGACGTTGAACCGGATTGCCTCGGACAGCGATCTCCGCCGTCCGCAACGATGTCCTGAACGGAACCGACCATGCGACTACCCACCTCCACCGCCCTGGCCTTGATCCTGGGCCTCGGCGCCATCACCGTCGGCGCGCCGACGATCAGCCAGGCGCAGATCAGTATCGGCATCAGCGTCGGGTTCGCGCCGCCGGCTCTGCCCTTCTACTATCAGCCGCGCATTCCTGCTTATGGCTACATCTGGACGCCAGGCTACTGGGCCTGGGACGGTGAAGTTCAGGACTACTATTGGATTCCAGGCGTCTGGGTGCGGCCGCCCCGGATCGGTCTGTTGTGGACACCCGGCTATTGGGGCTGGAACAACGGGCAGTATCTGTTCAATGACGGCTATTGGGACACCCGCGTCGGCTTCTACGGCGGCATCGATTATGGCTACGGCTATGGCGGCAATGGCTACGGTGGCGGCCAATGGCGCGGTGGCCGACTGTTTTACAATCGGTCTGTCAACAACATCACCAACGTGCACATAACCAATGTCTATAACCAGCCGGTCGCCCGCGCCGCGCCGGGTCGGGTCAGCTTCAACGGCGGCAATGGTGGTGTGCAGGTACGCCCGAGCGCGGCTCAACTCGCCGTCGCCCGCGGGACGCGTGTCTCCTACACCGCCGACCAGCAACGCCAGATCCAGACCGCGCGCGCCGAGCCAAGCCTTCGGGCCAAGGTGAATCATGGCGCGCCGACCATCCTCGCCAGCCCGCGGGCCGGCGTGGTTCGCGGCGCCGGAGTTGTCACCAACTCTGGCCCCGCTCGGCCGCAAGGTCCGGCGGCCGCTGACAGACCCATGCGCCAACAGGCGCCGGACCGTCGTCAGGGCGCCGAACCGGCCCGCGCTCCGATGCGCGAAGCTCCCCGGGCCGCGCCCGATCGGCGGCCTGATATCCAACAGGCGCCGCCCCGTGGCGGGGACGCCATGCGTGGCGAAGCCATGCGGCCCGACCGTGCAGGGCCGGGAGCTGGCGGCGGTCGTCCCGGCGCCGAACAGCGTCCCGGCGGCCGAGGCCCTGACGCCGGTCCCCCAGAGGCGAAACGCCCCGGTGGCGGTCCAGGCGGTGCAGGCCCAAGCGGTGCGGGTCCGAGAGGTGAAAGCCCGAGACAGGGCGGTGGCCAGACTCAGCCTGATAAACGCGACAAGAAGGGCGGCGAGGGCGGACCCCAGTAGCGTCGCGTTCGATCCGCTCCAGGTCTCCCGGCTGCCCAAGTCTTCCCGCCTGTCCGACTAAGTTGACAGCGCGGGGGGCGTGAGCCTTGATCCGGCGTGGGTGTCGGGGAGAGTGCGTACGCCATGGACGCGTTTTTGAAGTTCCTGTCCGTGGTCATGGGCATGATGTTGCACAATGAGCCGCTGCTGGAGGCGATCGTCGTCGCGCCGCTCCTGTTGAAGAGATATCTTTGGGCGCTGCTGGCCTGCCTCCTGGTGGCGTTCGGCACCTTCGGCGTCGAACTGCACAACAACTACGATCTGGCTGTTTGGCTGTCGGGCGAAAATCTGGCGATATTAGCGACGCAGATCGGCATCGCCGTTATGGTGTCGGCCGGGATTTTCCTGCTCAAACTCCAGCTCCTGCCGATCCTGGGACTCGGTGGACCGAAAACCCCCAAGAGCGATGTCGAGTCTCCGAAGTGAAGCCGCCGCGCCCGCGGCTGGAGATGGCTGAAATCGACCCCGTTGAACTGGACATCGAAACCATCGGCGCTCAGGGCGACGGGGTTTCTGGTCGGTATTTCGCGCCGCTCACCTTGCCCGGTGAACGGGTTTTGGCGCGGGTCGGCGGTGAACGCGCCGAAGTCCTGAAGATCATTGAGTCCAGCCCCGATCGGATCACGCCCCCATGCCCACATTTCGGTGACTGCGGGGGCTGCGCGCTTCAGCATTGGGCGCCCCAGCCTTATCTCGCCTGGAAGGTCGAGCAGATTCGGCTGGCGCTCGGTCGGGTGCGGATCGAGACCGAGATTCTCGCGCCCTTCGCCGCTCCACCCGGATCGCGCCGGCGCCTGGCGCTGCATGCCAGGCGGGAGGGCAGGGTGGTGGTCCTGGGTTTCAAGGCTCGCCGATCCTGGCGCCTGGCGGCCATCGACGGTTGCACGATCGCCGATCCGCGCCTGATCGCCGCCTTGCCCGCGTTGAAAACCATCGCCGCGCCGTTCCTTGAACACCCCAAGTCGGCGCCCACTCTGCATGTCACGGTCACGCTCACCGGCCTTGATATCGATGTCACCGGGGTCGAGCGGCGCAGTGGAGGGCTGTCGGCCGACGCCCGGATGCGCGCCGCCCGGGCCGCCGCCGAGGCGGACGTGGCCCGCGTCACCATGGCCTCCGAGGTGATCTACGAGTCGCGTCCCGCCCGCGTCCGCTTCGGCGAGGCGATTGTCGACCTGCCGCCCGGCGCTTTCCTTCAGGCCGTCCCGCAGGCCGAGGCCGCCATGACCGCCTTCGCCGTCGAAGCGGCGGCCGGCGCCAAACGCATCGCCGACCTCTACTGCGGCGCCGGCGCCTTCACCTTTCCCTTGGCTGGCGTCGCGCCGGTGCTGGCCGCCGACGCCGCGGCCGGCGCCGTGGCGGCCCTGAGTTTCGCCACGGCCAGCGCGCCCGGACTGAAGACCATATCGGCCCAGGCCCGAGACCTGGATCGCCGGCCCCTGTTGGCCCAGGATCTGAAGGGCGTCGACGTCGTGCTTTTCGACCCGCCCCGGGCCGGCGCGGCGGTGCAGTGCGGCGAGATCGGACGTTCGAAAGCCGCCCGGGTGATCGGCGTATCCTGCAACCCGGCCACCTTCGCCCGTGACGCGGCGACGCTCGTCGAGGCTGGTTTTTCCCTGGATCGCCTGTTGCCGGTGGACCAGTTCCTCTGGTCGCCCCATATCGAACTGGTGGGCGCGTTTTCCCGAGGAAGCCATTGACTGAAACCCGCACAGAGCGCGGCGCCTTCGCCGCCGATCGATCCACCGCCCGAGCCCGCGGCGCCGTCAAGGCGCTGTGGTGGGGCGCGACCGCGGCCGCCGCGCGCGCGCTGACCCAGCCAAGCCGCGCCGCGCCCAAAACCTTCGAACCCTCATCTCCGCCCGCCCCCGAGGGTTTTCTGCGCCGCGCTTGGGCCCAAGCCTTCGAGAAGGATGCCGCCGACGTGGCTCGGGGGCTCTATCCCGCGATGGACGACGCTCCCGAGGGGCCGGTTGCGGCCTGGCGCGACGCGATGGATTTTCTGGCCGACGCCCGTCAGGTCGAGGCGCGTCGCCGTCGCGGCGGCGGCGTCGAGGCGCGGGCCGAGGCGCCGGAGGGCGACGCCTATCCGGTCTACTATCGCCAGAACTTCCATTATCAATCCGGCGGCTGGTTCACCGCCGAAAGCGCCCGGCGCTACGAAACCCAGGTCGAAGCCCTGTTCGCCGGAACCGCCGGCGCCATGCGCCGCCGCGCCCTGTCGTTGCTGGCCGGCGCCTGGCGGGATCGCGATCAGCGCGGTCTGGTCCTGGTCGATCTGGCCTGCGGGGCCGGCGCCTTCCTTCGCGACCTGAACCGAGCCTTTCCCCGCGCGCGGCCGGTGGGCGTCGACCTTTCGCGGCCCTATCTTCAGGAGGCGCGCCGCCGCTCGGGCGCCCAGGCCCTGATCCAGGCCAACGCCGAACGCCTTCCCTTCGCCGACGCCAGCCTGGACGCGATCACCTGCGTCTATCTGTTCCACGAACTGCCGCCGCGCATCCGCCCGGTCGTGGCCGCCGAGATCGCCCGCGTCCTCAAGCCGGGAGGTTTTCTGGCCTTCGCCGATTCGGCGCAGCCGGCGGACGAGCCCCGTCTCGGCCGCCTGCTCGAGGCCTTTCCTGCCTATTTCCACGAGCCCTACTACGGCAGCTACAGCGAAACCGACCTCGCGGCCCTGTTCGGCGGCGCGGGCCTGGTGGAACGCGGGCGGGACAAGGCGTTCCTGACTAAGGCGGTGCTCTACGCCAAGGTTGATTAGTCGGAGAGCCGGCGAGGCGAGCGGCCTCTCCCAGCCGAGAGTTCCACTGCCGCTTCCCATTTCGCTTCGAGACGGGTGATGCGGCGATCATGATCGCGCAGTTCATGCGCGGCGTCCTTGAGGGTCTCGCCAAGTCGCTTGACGTCGTCGGTGAGGGTGATGGCTTGCCTTACGGCGTCGATTGCCTCGCTCAAGACGCTCATATGACGTCGGCGCGCGCCGCCCGTAAATCCGAAAGCACAGCCTGAGCCTCATCAAGACCGTTTTTCAATACTACTTTCGCCTCACTGACCGCCCGGCTGAGCTCGCTGGTCAACCCCGCCAAAATAGCCTCCAGGGCTCCGAATCGGGGTTAACGATTGGTGAAGCCGAGTAGATTTTGGAGGTAAGTTGAGTCCCAGCCGGCTCTCTTGCGCCTCAGTTTGAGTGTCCGTTTATCCTTGACGGCCCGAACAAGGTTAATAGCGAAGTGTCTGACGATGGCCATGTTTTTTGCGCCGTGCCCCTTTCTCAATCTG
>JBBRPO010000007.1:0-134323 GCA_038227865.1 Caulobacterales bacterium | reverse complement strand
ATCAAGCGATTGATGGACCTCGCCTGCTATCGCGGGTTGCGTCACCGCAAGGGGCTTCCCGTCCGCGGCCAGCGCACTCACACCAACGCCCGCACCCGCAAGGGTCCGGCCAAGCCGATCGCCGGCAAGAAGAAATAAGAGAGGCGTCCCATGGCCAAAGAACCGGCGCGCGTCAAAAAGCGCGAACGCAAAAACATTACTTCGGGCGTCGCTCACGTGAACGCTTCGTTCAACAATACGATGATCACCATCACCGACGCTCAGGGCAATGCGATTTCCTGGTCCAGCGCCGGCGCCATGGGCTTCAAGGGATCGCGTAAATCCACCCCTTACGCCGCCCAGATGGCGGCCGAGGACGCCGGCAAGAAAGCGGCCGAACATGGTGTTCGCACACTTGAAGTCAACGTCTCCGGCCCCGGTTCGGGCCGTGAATCGGCCCTGAGGGCCCTGCAGGCCGCGGGTATGACCATCACGACCATCCGTGACGTCACGCCCATGCCGCACAACGGCTGCCGGCCGCCCAAGCGTCGCCGCGTCTAGTCTCCGAACTCTTCCCCATTCATCGACGACCGTTTGTCCATGGCCGTCGACCCCGCGCCCGAGGGATACCGATACGTGATTGAAAGAAATTGGAACGAACTCATCCGCCCTGAAAAGCCGATGATCGAGTCCGGCGCCGACGGCGCTCGCAAGGCCCGCATCATCGCCGAACCCCTGGAACGGGGCTTCGGTGTCACGCTCGGCAACTCACTGCGCCGGGTTCTGCTGTCATCGCTTCAGGGCGCCGCGGTCACCGCAATCCAGATCGACGGCGTCGTGCATGAGTTTTCGTCGCTCGAAGGCGTACGCGAAGACGTCGTCGACATCGTTCTGAACATCAAGCAACTGGCCCTGCGGATGCACTCCGAAGGTCCCAAGCGCATGACCCTTCGCGCCACGGGTCCCGGCGCGGTGACGGCCAGCCAGATCGATGCGCCGTCCGACATCGAGATCCTGAACGGCAAGCATGTTCTGCTGACCCTCGATGAGGGCGCGTCCGTCCGCATCGAATTCACGGTCCAGAACGGCAAGGGCTATGTGCCATCCGAGAAGAACCGTCCCGAAGACGCGCCGATTGGCCTGATCGCCGTCGACGCGCTTTATAGCCCCGTCAAGCGCGTCGCCTATCGCGTCGAGCCCACCCGCCAGGGCCAAAGTCTCGACTATGACAAACTGGTCATGGAAGTTGAAACCAACGGCGCGGTTTCGCCGGTGGATGCCGTGGCCTATGCGGCCCGGATCCTCCAGGATCAGCTGGATGTCTTCATCACCTTCGACGAGCCGAAGAAGAAGCTGGACGGCGAGGCCAAGCCCGACCTGCCCTTCAACCCTGCCCTACTGAAGAAGGTCGATGAGCTGGAATTGTCGGTTCGTTCGGCCAACTGCCTGAAGAACGACAACATCGTCTATATCGGCGACCTGATCCAGAAAACCGAGGCGGAAATGCTTCGCACCCCCAACTTTGGCCGCAAGTCCCTGAACGAGATCAAGGAAGTGCTGACCAATATGAACCTCCATCTCGGCATGGATGTCCCCAATTGGCCGCCTGAGAACATCGAAGACCTGGCCAAGAAGTTCGAAGACCAGATCTGAACCGTCTGCTATACGGCCCATCGTGAGACGGCCCGACCGCTTGAGGAGAGACGAAAATGCGCCACGGCTACGCCCGTCGGAAACTGGGCCGGACATCCGCGCACCGCACCGCCATGTTCGCCAACATGTCGGCTAGCCTGATCAAGCATGAGCAGATCATCACCACCCTGCCCAAGGCCAAGGAGCTTCGTCCCTTCGTCGAAAAGCTGGTGACCCTGGCCAAGAAGGGTGACCTTCACGCTCGCCGCCTGGCTATCTCCAAGGTCCGTGACGTCGACCAGGTTGGCAAGCTGTTCTCCACTCTCGGCCCCCGCTACAGCGGCCGGGCCGGCGGCTATATCCGCGTGCTCAAGGCCGGCTTCCGCCACGGCGACAACGCCGCCATGGCGGTGATCGAATTCGTCGACCGCGATGTCAGCGCCAAGGGCAAGGATTCTGGCCCGGATCAGAGCGCTTCGGCCGAATAGCGTCTCGATCAAACGTCGGCTCCGTCGCACCGCCTTGAAGCGGTAGCGCGGTTCGGGCTATGCCCCCCGAACATCAAAAGGGGAAGCGCCATGCTCATCGTTCACCATCTCGGCATCTCACAGTCCGATCGTATCGTCTGGCTGTGTGAGGAGTTGGGCATTCCCTACGAGATGAAGAAATACGACCGCGATCCGGTCACCCGTCTGGCCCCGGCGGAATACAAAGCGCTGCATCCCTGCGAAACGGCCCCGGTTATCACCGATGGCGACGTTGTTCTGGGCGAGTCCGGCGCTATCACCGACTACATCATCGCCAAATACGGCCAGGGACGTCTGGCTCTGAAGCCGGACCACGCAAACTACGCCGATTATATTTACTGGCTACATTTCGCCAACGGCTCATTCATGCCCGCCGGTATGACGGCGCTGGTGCTCGGCATGTTGAGTCTCAGTGATTCCGAGGCCGTCAAGCCACTGCTCTCTCGCGGCGACCGAGCCTATGCCATGACCGAGAAACGCCTCGGCGAGGCGACCTGGTTCGCCGGCGATGAGTTTACCGCCGCCGACATCATGATGCTCTTTCCCCTCACGACGATGCGCGTGTTCGCCCCGCGCGACCTGGCGCCCTATCCCAATATCCGCGCCTACCTCGCTCGTGTCGGCCAGCGACCCGCCTACCAGCGTGCAGCCAAGAAGGGTGACCCGGATCTGACCCCGCTGCTCAGCTAGAAACCGGAGGAGCTGCTAGCTAACCCCGCATCGCCCGCTCCAGCACCTCAAACACTTTCGGCGGCGACTGGGCGACGTTAAAACGCAGATAGTCGCCGGCCCGCTGGCCGACGCTGAACACGTCACCGGGCGCCAGGACCACGCCAAGCCGCATTGCGGCTCGGCTCACCTCGACCGCGCTCAGCGGCCCCGGCAGACGCGCCCACAAGAACATGCCGCCGCGCGGCTCATTCCAGAGGGTGATGCCTGCCGCCCGCAAGCGCTCGCGCGTCTCGCCGCGCGCCTTGGCCAGGCGTGCGCGCACCGCCTCGACATGACGACGCTCGCCGCCGTCCGAGAGCAGGCGACACACCATGCGCGCACCCAGATCGCCGGATCCGAAGGTCGTCGCCAATTTGAGGTCGACCAGGGCGTCGATCCACCGAGGCGGCGCGACGATGAAGCCGCAGCGGATCGAAGCGGACAGCATCTTCGAGAAGCTGCCAAGATGGAAGACCCGCTCCAACCCGTCGAACGCGGCCAGCCGTGGCGTTGGCTCACTCTCGAAATCAGCGAAGATGTCGTCTTCGATCACCATCATGTCATGACCCTGGATCAACCCCAGCAGCCTGTGCTGGATGGTCGGCGTCGCCGTCGCGCCGGTGGGATTTTGGAACGCGCCTGTGGTCAGATAGAGCCGGGGCGCATGGACTCGCGCCGTTTCGGCGAAAGCGTCCAGATCTGGCCCATTGGGGGTGTAGGGCACCCCGACGATTTGCGCGCCGTGCGCCCTCAGAGTGTTGAGGAAATTGAAATAGCAAGGATCGTCGACCAGTACGGTGTCCCCCGGGCGAACCAGCAGCCGGCAGAGCAGATCGAGCGCCGCGGTGCCAGAGTCGGTCAACACCACTTGGTCTGGGTCCGCGGCGATATCCCGTTCGGCCAGGCGCCGGGCCAGCAACGTCCGCATGGGCGAGTAGCCCAATGGTGGACCATAGCCGGTCAGGGTCGCGGCCGGCCCGCGCGCCTCGGCCCGTAGCGCCCGACGGATCGCCTCGGTCGGCATCCAATCCTCCGGCAGCCAGCCGCAGCCGGGCTTGAGCACCTGATCGCCGGTCTCCAGCGAGTGGCGCATCACCCACAGCGGATCGATCTCCCGCTCGAGCGGCGGCCCCCGTTCCGCCAGGGTCACGGGGCGCCGAGCGCCCGTCACATAGAAGCCGGATCCCCGGCGCGAGGCGATCTCGCCGGCCGCCACCAGCCGCTCATAGGCGTCGACCACGGTGGAATTCGATACCGCCAGCGCCCGGGCACAGCGCCGGATCGACGGCAGCCGCGCCCCCGGCGACAGGCTTCCGCGCGCCACCCACTCGCGCACATGGGCGATCACCGCGCCCACCCGGCTGGTCTCCTTGGGTGCGTCAAGGTCAATAGTGGTCATCTGTATTGGCCATTGAGTCCGTACAGTTGGGAGAAATTGTATCCCCCTGTACCTGGCTTGACATGGGCCTGTCGACTAAAGCGGCGTCATGAAAACGATATCGATGCCCGCGTCGGTCAAGGCGTCCCGGTTTGGCGGCTGGCTCGATGGCTTGGCCGGCGTGGCGATCTTCAGCGCCTCGCTGCCGGCCACCCGCGTCGCTGTCCTGACTTTTGATCCGCTGTTTCTGACCTTCGCCCGCGCCGCCATCGCCGGAGTGCTGGCGGCCGCCCTGCTGATCGCGCGCCGTTCTCCACTGCCAGGTCGCCGCGACTTGGCCGGCCTGACCGTGGTCGCCGGCGGCGTGGTGCTTGGCTTCCCGCTGCTGACCGGCTTGGCCCTACGGCGGATGACCTCCGTCCACGCCATAGTCTTCCTCGGACTGCTGCCGCTATCGACTGCGCTTTTCGCGGTGCTGCGTGGCGGCGAACGCCACCCGCCGGTGTTCTGGGCCTTCGCGATCGCCGGGGCGACCATGGTGGCCGGCGACGCTGTCCTGAACGGTGGCGGCGGCTTTTCGGCGGGTGACGGCCTGATGCTGGCGGCGATCCTGGTATGCGGTCTGGGCTACGCCGAGGGTGGTCGTCTATCCCGTCACCTGGGTGGCCTGGAAGTAATCGCCTGGGCGCTGGTGTTGTCGGCTCCGGTGATGATCCCGCTGGCGCTCTGGTTCCGGCCGCCGTCGTTTTCGGGGGTCGGCTGGCCGGCGCTCGTCGGCCTCGCCTATGTCTCGGTGTTCAGCATGCTGGTCGGTTTTGTCTTCTGGTATCGCGGCCTCGCGCGCGGCGGCGTCGCCGCGGTGGGCCAACTGCAACTGGCGCAGCCATTTCTGTCCCTGATCCTCGCTGCGGCCCTGCTGCATGAGGCCGTTGGCGTCGACAGGGTGGTCGTTCTAGTGGGGGTGGTGGCTTGCGTAGTCGGCGCGCGGCGTTTCTCGGCGGCTCCGTCCCGCGTTCTCAGACTTGAAAAGGTGATCCCATGACCCGCGCTTTCAAACTGGTCGATGTGTTCGGCGAGACGCCATTGGCTGGCAATCCGCTGGCCGTGGTTTTCGACGCCGAAGGGCTCGACACGGACATGATGCTGAAGATCGCTCGCTGGATGAACCTGTCGGAGACGGTGTTCCTGATGGCGCCGACCAAACCGGGCGCCGATTATAGGGTCCGCATCTTCACGCTCGATCGCGAGCTGCCCTTCGCCGGCCATCCGACCTTGGGCGCTTGCCACGCCTGGCTGGAAGCTGGCGGTCAACCACGCAGTTCCGGCCAGGTGGTCCAGGAATGCGGCGCCGGCCTCATCCCGTTGCGCCGGGGGGAGGGCGTCAACGCCTTCGCCGCTCCGCCTATCCTGCGCGGCGGTCCAGTGGAGGATGCTCTATTGGATGAGATCGCCGCTGTGCTGCGGATTGGTCGCGGCGATATCGTCGACGCTCAATGGATCGACAATGGCCCAGGTTGGATCGGCGTGTTGATGAGTTCCGCCGAGGCGGTCCTGGCGTTGCTGCCGGCCCGCGCCCATCGCCGGCGGATCGAGATCGGCGTGGTGGGTCCGCACGCGCCCGGTTCCGGCCTTGCCTTCGAGCTACGCGCCATCTTCAGCGACCAGCACGGGGGACTGCGGGAGGATCCGGTGACCGGAAGTCTCAACGCCTCCATGGCCCAGTGGCTACTGGCCTCAGGCCGTGCGACCGCGCCCTACCTTGCAGCCCAAGGAACGGCGCTCGGGTGCGCCGGACGGATTCACATCAGCCAGGATCCTGACGGCCAGGTGTGGGTCGGCGGGTCGGCGCGGACCATCGTGTCGGGAGTGTTTGGGGTCGAGAACGCGCGGCCGCATTGACATGTCATGGGATATAGTTCTCTATATTGGCAAATATTCTAACAATCGATAAGGAAAACCACATGGCCGACTGGCGCCCAAACCTGATTTCCGCCGCGTGCTATCGCGACCCCCGCGCGGCCATCGCCTGGCTGGAGAAGGCCTTCGGTTTCGAACTGGTCATGCTGATAGAGCAGCCTGATGGGGCGGTCGCCCATTCGGAGATGCGGTTCGGTAGCGGCTGCGTCATGGTTGGCTCGGAGTGGTCTGCCGATCACAAAAGCCCGGCCTCGATCGACGGGAAGAACACCCAGACCATCCATATCCAGATCGAGACCGACGTCGATGCCCATTGCGAACGGGCGCGGCAGGCGGGCGCCCGGATCATCGCCGAACCGGAAACCCAGTTCTACGGCGATCGCAGCTATCGATGCGCGGATCCGGAAGGGCATATCTGGACAGTCGGACAGACCTTGGCCTTGGTGACGCGCGAGGCGGCCGAGGCGGAGACGGGCCTAAGAATAACCGGCTGGATTTGAGCGAGGTTCCGGTGTCGCCCTTCAAACCAGTGGTGTTCTACCGCGACCCGATCGCCGCCCTGAAATGGCTCGAACAGGCTTTCGGGTTCGAGACCAGCATGCTCGTCACCGACGACGCGGGAAACGTCGGCCATGCGGAGATGAGCTTCGCTGGCGGCCACATCGGTGTCGGCGGCGAATGGGCCTCTCCCGAGCTTCTTGGGCCGGCCGCAATGAAGAGCCCTCTATCCATGGGTGGGGCGGGCAGCCAATTCATTCGTGTTGCTCTCGCCGATGGCATCGACGGGCATTGCGAGAAAGCCAGGTCGGCCGGCGCCAGGATCACCCAGCCACCGACCGACCAGTTCTACGGCGCGCGGGTCTACCGCGCGCTCGACCTCGAGGGCCATGTCTGGTGTTTCGATCAGCCCATCGCCCAGTTGACGATTTCCCAGATGGAGCAGGCGAGCGGCTTGACCATCAAGACCTCGCTCTGACCAGGCGTGTGAACGCTCAGGTCGCGCGCGGTCTTGACGCCACATTGGCCGCCCTGGCCGATCCGCACCGGCGCCGGGTGATCGAATTGCTGCGCGAAAGCGCGCGGCCGGCGGGAGACTTGGCGCGCGCGCTCAATCTGGCGCCGCCGGCGATGAGCCGCCACCTGCGCGCGCTCAAACAGTGCGGCTTGCTGGAAGAATCGCATCCGCCATTTGACGCGCGCGTGCGCATCTACTCCCTGAGGGCCGAACCGATGATTGAACTGAAGCGATGGTTGGAAGAAACTGAGCGGATGTGGGCCGAGCAACTCATCGCCTTCAAGACCTATCTGGAGAAGGCCAATCGGGCGTGAGCTCTCGTGTCCTCGTCGCCCTTCGCGTCCACGCGACGCCGGAGCGCGCCTTCGAGGCCTTCACGCGCGACATCGCGCTGTGGTGGCGGCCGAGCGCGCTGTTCGCGTTCACGCCCAGGGACCCTGGTGTACTGTCGTTCGAACCAGGCGAGGGCGGGCGCCTCATCCAGACCTTGTCCAACGGCAAGGTTTTTGAGATCGGCAAGGTGCGCGCCTGGTCGCCGCCCGATCGGCTGGAGTTTGGCTGGCGGCAGGCGACTTTCGCGGCCGGTCAGGACACCGAGGTGGAAGTGCGCTTTGAGGCCGTCGGCGACGAAACCCGGGTGACAGTGGAGCACCGAGGCTGGGACAGCGTGCCCGCCGCCCACGTCGCCCGCCACGGTTTACCCGACGCCGTGTTCCTGCGGCGGCACGCCGAATGGTGGCAAGGCTTGCTGTCCGAGATGAACGCGTTCATGTCGGACTGATCACAAGGGAACCTAGGCGCGTGAGCCAGCCGATCATCACGGATCAGAAACCACGCCGCACGGCGGCCTTCGGCTTCATCTTCGCCTCCGCCCTGATCAACGCCGTCTCGTTCGGGATCATGATCCCGATCCTGCCCAATCTGATCAAACACATGGTTGGTGGCGACACCGCGGCCGCCGCCGAATGGAACGTGCTGTTCGGCACCGTTTGGGGCCTGATGCAGTTTGTCTGTGGCCCAGTATTGGGCATGCTCTCCGATCGCTATGGTCGCCGGCCGGTGATGCTGCTGTCGATCTTCGGCCTGTTCGTCGATTTTCTGTTCATGGCCTTCGCCCCGACCCTGGCGTGGCTTTTCGTCGGCCGCGTGTTCAACGGCGTCACGGCCGCCAGTTTCTCCACCGCCAACGCCTATGTCGCCGATGTCACCCCACCCGATCAAAGGGCGCGCAATTTCGGTATGCTGGGCTCGGCGTTCGGTTTTGGTTTCATCCTTGGCCCAAGCATCGGCGGGGTGCTGGGCGAAGTGAATTTGCGGCTGCCGTTCATGGTCGCCGCCGGCCTTTGTCTGATCAACGCCGTCTACGGCCTGCTGGTGCTGCCCGAGTCCCTGCCACCCGAACGGCGCACGACCACGATCAACTGGGCGCGGGCCAACCCCCTCGGCTCGTTGGCGTTTCTGCTCGAGCGTGGCGGGCTTGCAGCCCTGGTGGCGGTCGCTTTTCTGTTTCAGCTGGGCTTCACCGTGCTGCCTTCGATCTTCGTGCTTTACAGCGGCTATCGCTACGGCTGGACCCCCAGCACCCTCGGCTGGACCTTCATGGCCACCGGCGTTGCCCAGATCATAGTGCAGATGTTCATGGTCGGGCCGGCCGTGCGGCGCATCGGGGAGCGCGGCGCGGTGCTGGTAGGCTCGGGAATGGGCGCGCTTGGCCTGACCATCTATGCGCTGGCCCCCACCGGCCCGCTCTACCTGCTCGGCATTCCGATCTGGGCGCTGAGCGGCTTTATGACGCCAGGACTGATGGGTCTGATGACCCGGCGGGTCGGACCGCAGAATCAGGGCCAGCTGCAAGGCGTTTCCCAGAGCGTCCAGGGCATCGCCTCGGTGCTGGGTCCACCCCTGTTCGGGCTCAGCTTTTCGTGGGCGGTGAGGAACAACGCCACGCTGCATCTGCCTGGCTTGCCGATCCTGATTTCCGCGGCGCTGCTCCTTGTCGCCTTTATGCTTTCGCTGCGGGTCGCCACGCCAAGCCCATTGGCCGCGCCGGCCTGAGCCGTCGCCCTTCTTGATCGCGGCAAGGGGCAGGGGGTAAATCCTCGCTCCCGAATTGGTGTAGCGTGATCCTCATGACACTGAACCGATCTACAATTTTCCTGATCCTTTTCTCACTCGCCGCGGGGCACGCTATCGCCCAACCCGGACAGAGCCAGGCGCCTTCCGATCTGGCGACGATGAAGATGTCGTTCTCCCCGATCGTGAAACGGACGGCCCCAGCGGTGGTCAATGTTTATTCTCGCCGCGTGGTCCGCCAGCAGATCGATCCGTTCTGGAGCCTGTTCGCCGGCGGCGTCCCCCGCGAGCGGGTGGAGCAATCGCTCGGCTCGGGATCAATCGTTCGCGCCGACGGGGTGATTCTTACCAACCACCACAACATCGCCGGGGCCCAGGAGATCCGCGTCGCCACCGCGGACCGGCGCGAATGGCCGGCCACCATCCTGCTGGACGACGCCCGGGCCGATCTGGCGGTGCTGAAGATCGACACCAAGGGCGAGCGGCTGCCCATCATCGCCATTGATGATGCGAGCAACCCCCAGGTTGGCGATCTGGTCCTGGCCATCGGCAATCCGTTCGGTGTGGGCCAGACGGTGACCAACGGCATCATTTCGGCGCTGGCGCGATCCCAGGTCAGGGAGAATGACTATGCATTCTTCATTCAAACCGACGCCTCGATCAATCCGGGCAACTCGGGCGGCCCGCTGGTGGACATGAACGGTGATCTGATCGGGGTGAACACCGCCATCGTCTCCAGTTCCGGAGCCTCGGCCGGCGTGGGGTTCGCCATTCCCGCTGTCATGGCCAAGCAAGTCGTCGAGGCAGCCCTGAGCGGCGCCCACCTAGTGACGCGCCCCTGGCTTGGCGCCAAAAGCCAGGCCCTCACCGACGAGATGGCCAAAAGCTTTGGCCTGGAGGCGCCCCAAGGCGTTGTCGTCACCGATGTCTGGCCGGGCGGTTCGGCCTCTCGCGCCGGCATCGCCCGGGGCGACGTGATCCTGTCGGTCGGTGGCGAGCCGATCAACGATGACGCCGCCCTGACTTACCGCGTAGCCACTCGCCATCCGGGCGAAACCCTAATCTTGCAAGTGCGCCGCGCGGGCCAGATACGAACCGTGCGCCTGACGGTTGAGGGTCCGCCATCCACCCCCGTGCCCGACTTGCGAACCATTGCCGGCCGCAACCCCCTGACCGGGGCCACGGTCGTCAATCTCTCTCCAGCAAGCGCTCAGCAATATGGCGTCGATCCGTTCGCCGCCCGGGGCGTGCTGGTCACCGACATCCAGGGGGGGTTCGCGCAGACGATCGGTGTTCAGCCCGGCGACTTCATCCGCGAGATCAATGGCCAGAAGATCGCTTCGACCGCGGAACTCGCCGCCGCCGTCCAGGCCCCGGCGCATGGCTGGATGATCGTGATTGAGCGAAACGGCCAGACCATCACCGCCCGGTTCTCGGGATAGAGCGGACTCCCAACCGCGCCAGACTGACGAGCCCGAGCAAATCTCTCTGGGAACTTGGCTGATGTGCTATGGGAATCAGGCGCGCGAGGGAAACACGAATGCCTACCACCGGACGATATAACGGCTTGGCTATTGGCCTGCACTGGACCATTGCGGCGCTGATTATATTGCAGATCGGCTACGCTTGGTGGGGTCTGGCGCCGCTAAAGGATGATTCACCCGAACAGGCCCAGGCGCTGGCCCTTCACTTCTCCATCGGCCTGACCATCCTGCTGCTGAGCCTGGCCCGGCTGAGCGTTCGGATAGCCGCCCCACCGCCGCCGCTACCGGCGGACATGCCGGGCCTGGAAAAGACCATGGCCCGGCTGACGCACACGCTATTTTACGTGCTGATCATCGGGATACCCCTGGGCGGTTGGGTCCTGGCCTCGCTTCACCCCGACCCTATCGTCTATTTCGGCCTGTTCGAGTGGCCCCACCTGCCGTTTTTGTCCGGCCTCGGCAAGGTCACCAGTCATGCCTTGCAAAAGGCCGTTGGCGTCATGCACACCGTGGTCCTGGTCTGGACGACGGTGGTGCTGCTGGCCCTGCATATCGGCGGGGCGCTGAAGGACCAGATTTCGGGTCCTCCAGTGTTCTGGCGGATGCTGCCCTTTCTGCGACCGCCCTTCGAGCGCTAAGGCGCCCGCGCCGCCGAAGGTTCGCGCCCGGTCGGTTCAATAGGGCGGCGGCTTCCGGGCGCTTTGCGCGAGCGCGGCCTCGGTCCACCAGGTTAGATCGTCCGCGAAGCGACCAAACGCCCGGTCGAGGCTGTGGCCCGCCTCGCCGATGGGCCTGGCGTCCGCGTCCAGCGTCTGGGCGATTGGGCCGATCGTCAGGGTGCTGGAAACCACCACCATTCCCATCTCGCTCAAGGTGGCGTGCCAGGCCGTGTTCGATCGCGCTCCGCTCAGGCGTCGGCGGCGCGGATCTTCGCGGCCAGCGTCTCCAGGGCAGGCGGCGCCTCGCCCTTCGGATATTCCTTGAACATCCGGTCCAGCATCGGCAGCCCCACCGCCTTGGCGTCGATCAGTTCGGGCGCGTCGCCCCGCGCCGTCAGACCAGCGACGATATAGTCGGCCAGCCGGATGCCCATCCGGTCGGAGCGGTAGGAGCCGTACATAACAAGAATCGAATGAGGCATGGGACCAACTCAATAGCCGAGCGCGTTCCAGAACGCGCAATGATGGTCGGCCGCGAAGCCGGCCTTCGACCCGGTATCCGTCGGTGATAGCCTAAAAGGCCCAGCGCCGGTATCCGTGGGCCAAGGCGGCCCCCCGATGGCATTTGGACTACCGGCCTTCGCGAAGGCGCTCCAGTAGGCCTGAATTCGGTCTGACAGGCCGCGCTGGCTTTGATTGAAGCCGGCGGGGTTGGCGACCGCCCAGGGTGTCTGAAACACATAGGCGATTTCCGCGCTGTGATAGGAACCCAGGCGCGGCGTGATCGGTGTCGGCGGTAGGGTGGTCGCCGCGTGTGGGTCGTCGAACTCATAGGCGTAGACCGGTGAGCGCCGCCGCAGCAGCGAATTCAGGGTCAGGGCGGGACAAGCGAACGTGGAGTCGGTCACCACGTCGGCATAGGCTATTCGCCGCGCGCGCTTGGCTTCGGCGGCGTATTCCGCCAGCACCTTCGGTGTGACGTCCTGAAAGGCGTCGCCAAGAATTTTTTCATAGCTGCCTTGGGTGAACAGCTTCCCTTTCAGGCGGTTGGTGTAGAGAAAAATTCGACCCTCGTCGTGATTGGTCCCGTCGATAACTGGCAGAGCGGCGAAGCGACCCGTCTCGAACGCCACTCGAGGCGATACGGGCAAGACATCGCCTCCCCATGCCGGTGACCAGGAGTTGAGGCCCAGAAGCCCGCGCCTTGCAGCCTTGGCCTTCAAAAGCTTCGATACCGGAACATGACGCAGGCAATCGGCCGCGCCGGCGCCGGCGTCGCAGCCCAGGGCCGCGGCCATCCTTGCGCCACCCGCCTCGGCGGCCGCCATGCTTATCGCCGAAAGCGGCGAGGTGCAGGCTCCGCTTTCGATGATCGCGCGCCGAAACAGACCCTGGGCGTGGGGAGCGGTCAGTTGATAGCAGGCGCTCCAACCTCCGGCGGACTCCCCAAACAGTGTTATGTTGCCTGGATCGCCGCCGAACAGGGCGATATTCGCCGCCACCCAACGCAGGGCCGCCTGCTGATCCATCAGGGCGTAAGCGCCTTCGCCCGCGCCGCGCAGCGCCGCGTGGGCCATGAAGCCAAGCGCGCCCAGTCGATAGTTGGGCGACACCACCACGACGCCCTTTTGCTCGGCCAAGCGGCTGGGATCGTAGGTGACGTTGTCGCCACTGTCGAAACCCCCACCATAGAGCCACACCATGACCGGCCAAGGCTGGGCAGGGGAAGCGTCGTGCGGCGCATAGACGTTGAGGTTGAGACAGTCTTCAGATTGGCGGCCCGCGCCCGGCAGGCTGTTTTGAGGACAGGCGGGTCCTGCCCGGGTGGCGTCGCGCACTGTCCGCCAGCCGGGGGCCGGGGCGGGGGGCGCGAAACGCAACGCCCCAACCGGCGGCGCCGCGAAGGGAATGCCCAGGAACGCCTGACCTTGGGGCGTTGTAACGCCGCGCACTGGTCCCGACTCGGTGCGCACCACCACGGGCCGCGCGACGGGGCTCTTGACCAGATAACCCACACGGCCCGGCGCCAATGCGCATCCGGTCAGGATTGCACAAACGGTAGTGGCGGCGGCGAAAAAAGCTCGCCGTCTGCTTTGGTCCGTCATTGCGCCGTCCCGTTTAGTGGCCCGAAGTCGATAGCAGCAATGAACGACCGGACCCAGAGTTCCCAGAACGTGGACCAATTTCGATGAAGGGACTTGCGCGGGGTGATTGAGTTAGATTGGGTCGTCGGACGCCAGGAGGACGCGATGTCGGAGCAAGCGCTGCTGCCAGGGTTTGAACCCGTTGCCCCACCTACGGACCGGCTGCTCTTCCTCATCTACCCGGAAACCGTCGCCCGCTGGCCGATCAGCAGGCTGGCCCGCCGCTGCCGCGATGAATCGGAACTGCATGGTCGGCCACTTGAGACCGATATTTTCCACGCCACGCTGGTTCACCTGGGCGATTTCCCGGGTTTGCCGCGCGACATCGTCGCCAGGGCCGTTCAGGCGGCTGCTACAGTTCAGATGGCTCCGTTCGAGGTTTCGTTTGATCGCGTGATGAGTTTTTCGCGCAAGCTCGGCAAACGGCCATTGGTGCTCCACTCGGGCGCGGATGCTATTCCATTGATGGCGTTTCAGCAGGCCCTTCTTGACGCCCTTATTGAGGTAAAGTTGGTGCGCCCGGGGGCGGCTAAATTTAAGCCACATGTAACTCTGCTGTACGACCGGAAGGAAGTCGGAGATCATGTTGTCGATACCGTCGGCCGGACAGTGCGAGAATTCGTTCTCGTGCACAGCCTATTGGGTCAGACCCGCCACGTTGTGTTGGCGCGGTGGTCGTTGGTCGCTTGATGACCATCACCCTGCACGGCATAAAGGCCTGCGATACGATGAAAAAGGCGCGTGACTGGCTGGACGGACACGGGGTGGCCTATCGTTTCCACGACTACAAGACTCAGGGGATCGACCGAGCGACGTTGCTGGGGTGGTCCGCGAAGGTGGGCTGGGAGGCGCTGCTCAATCGCGCTGGGACGACTTTCCGAAAGTTACCTGACGCGGACCGTACGGGACTCGATGAAGCCAAAGCCATCCGCCTGATGCTGGCTCAGCCGTCGATGATCAAGCGACCCGTGCTCGACGTGGATGGTCAGCTCATCGTAGGATTCAAGCCGGAGATCTACGCCGCGCGTCTTGGCTGATCGCGGGCGGCGTAAACGCGGTTGCAATTTCGATATTGACACATACCGACCGGTTGGTATCTTTCCGGGATGACCGTCGCCTCTACACAACCTGGCAGGTTTGTCAGCGCTCGCTCAAGGCTTCTGGACGCAGCCTTGGGTTTGATCCGGGCCAGGGGTTACAGCGCCACATCGGTCGATCAGCTATGCGCCGCGGCCGGGGTCACCAAGGGCGCGTTCTTCCATCATTTCGCCAGCAAGGAAGCCCTGGCCGTAGCGGCCGCCGATCATTGGTCGGAAACCACCGGGGTCCTATTCGCTGGGGCGCCCTACCACGAGTTCGCCGACCCGCTCGACCGCGTGCTCGGCTATATCGATTTCCGCGCCGGCCTGATGAACGGGCCGATCGAGGCTTTTACCTGTTTGGTCGGCACCATGGTCCAAGAAGCCTTCGCCACCAGCCCGGCGATCCGCGACGCGTGCAACGCCAGCATCTCGGATCATGCGCGCAAGCTTGAGGCGGATATCGCCGCGGCGATGGCCCTTCATGACGTCACGGGCGTTTCAGCCGCCTCGCTGGCCATCCACGCTCAGGCGGTCCTGCAGGGGGCGTTCATCCTGGCCAAGGCGCGGGGCGGGCCAGAAATAGCCGCCGATAGTGTCAGGCACTTGAAGCGGTATTTTTCGCTGTTGTTTCGATGCTCGGAAAACCAAGGGAAGGAAGCCAGAGATGCCATGTAACCCAAGCCATTTTATCTGGTACGAGTTGATCACCAGCGATATGGACGCAGCCGCTGAATTCTATTGCGCGGCGGTCGGTTGGTCCGCCCAGGCCAGCGGGCAACCCGGCCAGGACTATCGAATGTGGACAATCGGCGGTGAGACCGTGGGCGGACTGATGTCCGTCCCGCCGGCTGCCTTATCCGAAGGTATGAAGCCGGTCTGGTTGGGTTACGTCAACGTGGCCGATGTCGATCAGAGTGTCGGCGAAATCCAGCGCGCCGGCGGATCGGTGCAGATGCCGGCCTGGGATGTCCCTGGCGTCGGACGGATGGCCATGGTCTGCGATCCCCAAGGCGCCGCTTTCTACGTGATGTCGCCGATCGGTGAAGGACCCAGTCCATCCTTTACGCCTGGCCGGCCGGGGCATGGCGGCTGGAACGAATTGCACACCACCGATTGGACGGCCGCGCTGGAGTTCTATAGCGGGCGGCTAGGGTGGGGCGCGTCGGAGGCGGTCGATATGGGACCGATGGGAACCTATCAGCTGTTCAACGCCGGTGGCGAGGCGATCGGTGGCATGATGAACAACCCGGGGTTCGGCCGGCCGATGTGGCTCTACTACTTCAACGTCGATGATATCTCCGCCGCGACGTCGCGTGTCCAGGGCGCTGGAGGCACCGTGGTCAACGGGCCTCATCAGGTCCCGACTGGCGATTGGATGATTCAAGCCCAAGACCCGCAAGGTGCGATGTTCGCCCTGCTTGGCCCGAACAAGGCCTGAGGAGGCATGTGAAATGTCCTATATTGGAGTATCTCAATGAACAGCGATGAAGCGGCTTCATGTCCGTTTGAGCTGTCAATCGAGCGCTACATTGACGCTCCGCCTGAAACCGTCTTCAGGGTCTGGACGGAACGGCTTGAGGAATGGTGGGCGCCCAAACCCTGGACCACGAAGATCATCGAGCAGGACCTTAGGCCCGGCGGGCGTTCAGCGATGATCATGTCCGGACCCGATGGTGACACCTCCCCCATGGAGGGCGTGATTCTCGAGGTGATCCCCAACCGGAGCATCGTTTTCACCAACGCCTTCACGGTTGGATGGATTCCGCAAACGCCGTTCATGGTGGGGTTCTTTACCTTCAGTCCCGAAGGGGAGGGCACACGTTATCTGGCCGGCGCCAGGCATTGGGACGAGGCCGCGCATAAACAGCATGAAGCGATGGGTTTTATCGAAGGCTGGGGAACCGTCGCGCGACAGTTGGCCGATCTGGCGGAGGCGACTCACCAATCATCGCGCTAGAACCAGACGCCCTTAGACGTTGACGTCCACCAGGACTCGGCCGCGAACTTCGCCCTTGAGGATCGACGCGCCGAGCGAGGGCACGTCGGCGAGGCTAGCGGGCTGCGTCATGGCGTCTAACCGGGCCAGGTCGAGGTCGCCGGCGAGGCGGCGCCAAGCCTCGACGCGGCCAGCCATCGGCTGCATCACCGAGTCGATTCCGCATAAGGTGACGCCGCGCAGGATGAACGGGGCGACGCTGGCGGGTAGGTCGAGGCCCTGGGCCAAACCGCAGGCCGCCACCGCGCCGCCGTACCGGGTCTGGCCGATCACATTGGCCAGGGTGTGGCTGCCGACGCTGTCAACCGCGCCCGCCCATCGCTCCTTGCCAAGCGCTCGGCCCGGCGCGGAGAGTTCGCTCCGGTCGATGATCTCCGCGGCGCCCAAGGCGGTCAGATAAGGCCCCTCGCTGTCCCGGCGGCCGGTCGAGGCGATCACCCGATAGCCGAGACCCGAGAGCAGCGCGATGGCCACGCTGCCGACACCGCCCGCCGCGCCGGTGACGATCACATCTCCCGAGGCAGGCGTCAGGCCCTGTTTCTCCAGTGCTATTACACAGAGCATCGCGGTGTAGCCCGCGGTGCCGATGGCCATCGCCCGAGCGTTTGAAATCGCATCGGGCAGCTTGACCAACCAATCGCCTTGAACCCGAGCGCGCTGGGCGTAGCCGCCGTGGTGGGTCTCACCCACGCCATAGCCGTTGAGCACAACCCGGTCGCCGGGCGTAAAATCGGCATGGGATGACAATTCCACCACGCCGGAGAAATCGATACCGGGGGTCAAGGGCCACACGCGCACGATCGGCGCCGCGCCAATCAACGCCAAGCCGTCCTTATAGTTCACCGTGGAATAGTCGACGCGGACGGTGACATCGCCGTCCATCAGGTCGGCGTCGGTCAAATCGACAAAGCGCGCCTCCTGGCCGGTCTCGGTCTTGAACAGGCGGATGGCTCGGAATGTCGCGGTCACGGCGGGTTCCTCCCTCGGGCGTCGGGATTTCTCTAGACGACAGCCTATAGGGTGGATGGACCGAGCATGACAACGTCAGCCGAGGGTGGCAAAGTCCCCAACGCTGGGCCGACGCGGGGCGATATCGAGCTTCGGTCGCCGTTTGGGCTCGGCGCGTGGTTCAATGGCGCGGGTGATGTGCTAGCCCCAATAGATGACCGCGCCAGACACCAGCCATCAGGGTCTTCGGATCGCCATCGGTTTCCCCAGCGCCGTGATGCTGGTGATAGGTGGCATCGTCGGCGTTGGCATCTTCGCCAACCCCGCGATCGTAGCGCATAGCCTGCATTCGCCGGTTCTGGTTCTGGCGGCCTGGGGCGCGGGCGGCGTGATCGCCCTGCTTGGAGCGTTTGTGTATGCCGAATTGGCCGCTCGCATCCCGGCCACTGGCGGAGAGTATGTCTATCTGCGCGACACCTATGGTTCCCTGACGGGGTTTCTGTTCGGCTGGACCACGCTGTTGGTCGTACAGTCCGGCGGCATGGCGGCCGTATCGATCGTGTTCGCCAAGAATATCAATGTACTGGCCGGCGGCGGCCTTTCCGAGCCGGTTGTGGTCGTGGCGGTGCTGGCGGGCCTCGCGCTCATCAACTGCGTCGGGGTGCGGTCGGGAAATGGGGTTCAAAGCCTGTTGGGCAGCCTTCGGATGGCGGCGATCGGCGCATTGGTCATTGCAGGATTCCTGCTGGTTCCCCACGCGCCCACCCTGGCGGCTACGTCCGTGTCCCAGCCCCCACTCGACGCCTGGAAGGCGTTCGGCGGGGCGATGATTCCGGTGGTGTTCAGCTATGGCGGTTGGCAGACGGCCAACTTCGTGGCCGGAGAGATAAAGAACCCGGCGCGAAACTTGGCGCGTGCGCTGCTGGCGGGTGTCGCGGCGGTGATCGTTCTCTATCTGCTGGTCAATATCGCTTGCCTGCGCGCCCTCGGGGTGGAGGCCCTGGGCAAGACCCTGACTCCGACTTCCGACGTCCTGGCTCTATCCGTCGGTCCCGCGGCCGGGAAGCTGGCCGCCGCCGCCATAGCGCTTTCCGCCTTGGCCTTTCTGAGCCAATCGATGCTTACAGCCCCGCGAGTCTGCTTTGCCATGGCCACCGACGGCCTGTTCTTCAAACGTGTGGCGACAGTGGCCCAAGGCAGCCGCGCGCCGGCCGTGGCCATCATGTTGCAGGCCGCTTGGACGGGCGTACTGGCCCTGTCCGGCAGATACGACCAGATTCTTTCCTATGTCGTCTCGATGAACTTCCTGTTCTTCGCGCTCAGCGCCTCCTGCCTTTTTGTCCTGCGACGGCGGGAACGGCGCGACGGGGCCGGGGACAAGGGCGAGGCGTTTCGGGCCCCCTGGCATCCCTGGACGACCGGCCTGTTCATCCTGGCTTGCCTGGTCATCGTCGGCTGCTCGTTCTGGGCCTATCCCGTCAACAGCCTGATCGGCTATGCGATCCTGCTGATGGGCGTTCCGCCCTACCTCTACTGGCGCCGCCAGCAACGACGAGAGTTTTCACCGAACCCATGACCGCCTCCACCCGCCGTGTGCAGTCCGACTATATGCGCTTCGCCAAGCTGGACACCTCGGCCCGCTACGGATTGGCGAGCAGCGGGGTCGCCGATTGCGTCCTTGCCGATCTCGATCTGGGCATCGACGATTTGGCGCTGCACGGCCCTAATTCCTATGGCTATGGCCCGCTAATCGAACGCATCGCCGGCCGCTTCGCTATCGACACCGTTCATGTGGTCACCGCCGCGGGCGCCTCGTTCGCCAATCATCTGGCCATGGCGGCTATTCTCAGTCCCGGCGATGAGGTTCTGGTCGAAGACCCGACCTATGAGTTGCTTCTTTCCACCCTGGGCTATCTCCAGGCAGATATCCGTCCGGTCGTCCGCAGGCCGGCCGACGGATGGAGCCTTGACGCGGACGCCGTCGCCGCTTGCCTGACCCCACGGACGCGGTTGGTGGTGCTTACCAATTTGCATAATCCCACCGGGGCCTTGACGGATGAGGCCACCATTGAGGCCATTGCCCGCGCCGCCGACAAGGTCGGTGCGTTGGTGCTGATCGACGAGGTCTATTTGGAGCTGATGTTCCGATCGGGTAGGGCGCGCACCGCCTTTCGCCTGGACGGCAATATCGTCGTCACCAGCAGTCTCACCAAGGCTTATGGCCTCAGCGGCCTCCGCTGTGGATGGATCCTCGCGCCGGCGGCGTTGGCCCAGAAGATGCGGCGGCTGAACGATCTCTTCGCCTCCCTGCCGCCGCACGTGGCGGAGCGGCTGAGCGTGATCGCCTTTGACCGGCTACCGACCTTGCGCGCCCGGGCGAACACCATGATCGACACCAACCGGGCCACTTATCGCGAACTCCTGGGCGGCCATCCCGGCCTCGATCAGGTGATGTTTGATCAGGGCACGACGGTATTTCCGCGTCTGACCGGCGGCGATGGCGACGATCTCTTTGGGCGCCTGATGACCCGTTTCGACACCAGCGTGGTCCCGGGACGCTTCTTCGGCCGCCCCGACCATATTCGTATCGGTTTGGCTGGAGACACCGTCATGACCCGCCAAGGTCTGGAGAGGATAGCCGAAGCTCTGGCGGTCCCCTGAACCGAGCGATCCCCCCTGACGTCCCCTATCGAACGACCAGCCGCGTGTAGAGGTGCCACGTGGCGTAACCGAGCACTGGCAGCACGATGGCCAGGCCCAAAAAGGCCGGCAAGGAACCCAGGACCAACAGGCCGGCAACCCTCAGGCCCCAGGAGACGATGACGCCGGAGTTCTTCCGGAAGGCGCTGACGGACGTGATCACGGCGGTCAGCGGTCCCACGGTTCCATCCACCACCATCGGAAACGAGACCAGGCTGAGGATCAGTGTGGCCGCCGCGAATACGAAGCCCGCCAAGTTCCCGAGCAACACCATGGTCCAGCCCTGTGGCGTGGTGAGCACGCGCCGGAGGAAATCGGCGGCGCCTGTTGATGGGGCGACACCAAGGGTTGCGGCGGCGATGACCGCCGCGGTCAGCAGCCAGCCAACGAACAGCGCGGCCAAGCCCGCAGTCAATATCGCCAGACCCGCCCGGCTCCGACCGTTCAGCGGATCGAGAAAATGCATCCAACTTGAATCCAGCCCCGCTTCCCTGCGGCGGGCGATTTCGTAGAAGCCCGATGCGGCAGCCGGACCAAGGATCGAGACCCCAGCGATCAGCGGGAAGAACATCGGCAGGAAGGTGTCATCGAAAGCGACCGCGGCCGCCAGGAAGCCGAGCAACGGATAGAGCAGGGCAAGGATGAGAATGTCGCCGCGCTTCGCCCGGAAGTCCTTCCATCCCTCGGCAAGCGCCCAGTCGAGATCGCTCTGGGAGATACGCCTTACAGCGGGCGCCGGCGGCGCGGCGGAAAGACCGTTGGCGTGAAGGAGGGTCACGGGCGAATCTCCCTGGAGCTGTCACCGCCCATGCGCGATTCCGCGCTGTTTCCTGGGAGCGATATTCATTCGCAGGGTGAAGCTGACGCAGGGGCGCCGCAACGGTCAAATCAAGAACCGGTGATCGGCGTCACGCGCCCATACCGTTGAGGCCAACCGCGACCAGGCCCACGATCAGGATTCCGGCGGCGACAGTGGAGCCAAGAAACAGCAGGAACATCCGCACCAGCGTTCCCACGACGCCCGTTCGGTAGACGCCACGCATATGGGCAAAGAGGTGGATCGGCGCCGGAAAGAGCATGAGCGAGCCCCAGTCATCTCCGATCGTGCTGGCCACCATCGCCAGGATGATCATCAAGCCCAGGGCTGAAAGGGAATGCAGGGAAAATATCGTGTGATCGAATAGATAGAAGCGACGCTGGAAAATGAATAGCAGGCTGAGGAGCAGGGCGGAGATCGGCAACATCAGGATGGCGAAGCGCTCCGACCATTGCTCCAGGATCAGGTAGAACCGTTCCGGGTCCGCCACGGTTCTGGTAAGGCGTTCCTTAAGCCAGTTGCCGGCGGCCTCGTTGGGTTTGTCGCTCGCGATCCGGACCTTGACCTTGCTTACGGCCGCCTGAACCCTGGCTCTTTCCTCGGGCGTCAGGTCGGACAAGCTCTTGGCTTCCGTCGTCGTGGTCACGACCTTGCCGCCCACCTTGGTGTCTGTCGTCGCGTTCACGGGCGCCATCTTCACGCCGCTCGTCAGTCCGCCCACCAGGAACAGCGACAGCAGCACCACCAGGAACAGGCGCAGCGGCGGGACCTGCGGCGCCCGATGGCCTTCTAGAAAGGATCTGGTCAGGCGGCCCGGCCGGAACATCAGATCGGGCAAGGTACGCCATAGCCGCCCGTCGGCGTGCACCAACCCTTCCACAACCTCGGCCATGAGGCGGACGATCGAACGGTGGAAATCCTCGCCAGACTGGCCGCACGCATGGCACCAGGGTCCTTGCAGGGGTGTCGCGCAATTGGCGCACGGCGTGCCCAAGGGAAGCGCGTGTTTGGCCGCCATGCGCCGCACGAATCCCCCCGCGGAGGCGCCGGCCGCCAACTCCAGTTCACTAGACATGCTACCCCCGGATTTCGACGATGATAGATTCTTACATGTATCCAGCCAAAAGGTTGCGTAGCGAGCGGACCTTGCGTTCTGTCCGGCATTTTCTGCTATTCGATCGGACATGAAAATCACGATTTGCAGTTCCTGGCGCCTCGCCATCGCTCTTGGTCTGTTCGGAACGTCGCCGGCTTTGGCCGCTTCGCCGCCAGCTCTTGAGTCGACCAACGGTATGGTGGTGACCTCCCAACACCTCGCTTCGGACATCGGCGCCGATGTTTTGCGGAAGGGTGGGAACGCCATCGACGCGGCGGTTGCGGTCGGCTACGCCCTGGCCGTCACCCATCCGTGTTGCGGCAATCTCGGCGGCGGCGGCTTCATGCTCCTTCACCGGGCGAACGGCCAAAACGCCTTCATCAACTTTCGCGAGCGCGCGCCGCTGGCTGCCACCGCGGACATGTACCTCGATGCCCAGGGAAACCCGATCCCGGAGAAAAGCCTCGCGGGCTGGCTGGCCGTGGGCACGCCCGGCACCGTACTCGGGCTGGAAACGGCGCTCAGGCAATTCGGAACAATGGGACGCGAAGACTTGATCGCCCCGGCGATCCGCCTCGCCGACGAGGGGTTTGTTATGCGTCAGGGTGACGTGGGTGTGATCAACGCCGGCGCGCTGACCGCGCCGGCCGGCTCGACCGTGCGGACCATCTTCAGCAACGGCGGCAAACCCTTCGTCGACGGCGACCGGCTGATCCAGAAGGATCTGGCGGCGTCACTGCGCCTGGTCAGCGCCGGTGGGGCCGAGGCGTTCTATCGCGGAACCAACGCCGTCTCCGTTGCCGCCGCCGCCAAGGCGGGCGGCGGCCTCCTAACGAACGCGGACTTCGAATCCTACACGGTCACTCAGGACGCGCCGGTCACATGTTCCTATCGTGGCTATACGGTGGTCTCGGCGCCGCCGCCGAGTTCCGGTGGGGTGACGATCTGTGAGATGCTGAATATCCTCTCGGGATACCCACTGAGCCAATACGGCTATCGTTCGGCGGCCGAAGTGCACGTGATGACGGAGGCGATGCGCCGGGCCTACTTCGATCGCAACAACGCCCTGGGTGACCCAGCCTTCATCGACAACCCGGTCGAACGGCTGACCTCGATGGCCTATGCCGACAAGCTGCGCGCGACGATCCAACCCGATAAGGCCACGCCGTCCACCAGCCTTGGCGCCGCCACCGCGCCGCATGAGAACGCCAACACCACCCACTACTCGGTCGTCGACCGTTGGGGGAACGCCGTCGCGGTGACCTATACGATCAACGACGACTTCGGCGCCAAGCTGATCGCCGGACGGACCGGCTATCTGCTCAACGATGAGATGGATGATTTCACCGCCAAGCCGGGGTCGCCCAACGGCTTTGGCCTGGTGCAGGGCAAGGCCAACGCCATCGCTCCGGGCAAGCGGCCATTGAGCTCAATGGTCCCGACGATCGTTCTGAAGGACGGCAAGCCGGTGCTGGTGGTCGGATCGCCCGGCGGCGCCCGTATAATCACCACGGTCCTGGAGATCCTGGTGGCGGTGATCGACCACCAGGTCCCGCTACAGGAGGCGGTGGACGCCCCGCGCTTCCATCACCAGTGGCTGCCCGACACCTTGCAGGCCGAGCCCGGCGCCCTGACCCCCGAGGTGACCAGGGCGCTGGAAGCCATGGGCCACAAGGTCGTGCCACTCGAAGTCTGGACAGCGGGCAATTCAGCGGCCGTTATCGGGATATCGCCGCACGATCCGGCGGCCGCGAAGGCGCTCGGGTTTCCGCACACGGACGTTCTCCTCGGCGCGAATGACGTCCGCACCCCGGCGGGCTCTGCGGCCGTACCTTGATCGTGGATGCCCATTTCGGTGTAAGTGTCGCCCACAAACAGGGAGCCAACGCCATGTCCGATCTTGTCCTGCGTTCCGATTTAGGAGGGGTAGCTCAAATTACCCTGAATCGGCCCGATAAGCTCAATGCCTTGAATGTCGCCTTGTTCGAAGCGCTGGAAGCTCATGTCGCGGATATCGAGAAAAATCCGGTCGGTGTTGTAGTGCTGCGCGGCGCTGGCCATTGCTTCTCCGCTGGTCACGATTTGGGCGATATCGCTAGCGGCGAGAAACTACCCAGGCCGAACTATCAGTCGCATGTGATCGAGCGGCTGGCCAATCTGCCGGTACCGGTGATAAGCGCCGTACACGGACATTGTTACACCGGCGCTCTGGAGCTGGCGCTGGTAGCCGATATCATTCTGGCCGCCGAGTCAGCCAAGTTCGCCGACACCCACGCCAAATGGGCCCTCACGCCTGTTTGGGGCCTCAGCCAGCGCCTACCGCGGCGGGTCGGGACCTACAAGGCGCGGGAAATGATGTTCACCTGCCGCACCTATTCCGGTCGTCAGGCCGAGGCCATGGGACTGGCCAATCAGTGCGTGGCGGACAGCGATTTTGACGCCGCGCTGAATTCGCTCACCGCGGAGATCCTCGCCAATTCATCCTTCAGCCATGCGGCCAACAAACGCCTGCTGCTCCATACCGACGGCTTGCCCGTCGCCGCCGGCCTCTCGCATGAGATCTATCATGGCGAGGGCAGGGGGCCGGACATGGAGGCCCGAATCGGGGCGTTTACCGGCAAGCGCTGAAGACGCACTATCATCGATATCTGCGCTCTGGCATTTGGGCCAGGGTGGACCTGATGAACGCCAATTGATCCGCAAGGGTGGCTGGCGCGGGAAAGACGCTATCCAGCGCCGCGGTGCCGACGGTGAAAGCGGCGGCGCGACAAGCCACGACGGCTTCCAGCCGTTCCACGCAGTCAAGAGACCCCGCAATCACCACGGGCCGCGCGCCCGCCGCCGCGCAGACCCCTCGCATCAAGGCTCCTGGGTCACCCCTGAAGCGATAAGCCAGCAGGTCGAGGCCATCCACGCCGGGGGTCGCCAATAACCGCCGGGCGCTTCCGACAATCGTCGCCACCGTACCCGCCAGGACGCTCGGATGACCGACCACTTCGCCGGGAAACGGATAGTAGCGGATCGTCGATCCCGCGATGATCGGCGTCACCACGTCGGGGCGCACGCCGCCCATCAGAACGTCGACTCCGAGGTCCACGGCCATTCTGGCGGATTTCGCCTCGTCGTCCTCGCCATGGCTGACCACTTCCAGGTAGGTGGTCGCCCCGGCCGCCCGAATGGTCGTGGCGAGGCGCCGCAACGCCTCCGCCGGCAGGCCGACGTCCTTGAACCCCACATGACGTACGCCGGCGTCGAGCACTTCCGGCAGGCGCATCTCGGCGTCTTCGATGGTTCGATCCGCCCGCGTCAGCATGAAGATAAAGTTGGGCGCCATCGCTCAACCGCCGGTCATGGCGATGGCCTGTTTCAGAGCATAGGCCAAGCTGGCTGGGTCGGCGAGGCCCTTGCCGGCAATGTCGAATGCGGTGCCGTGATCGACGCTGGTGCGCACGAACGGCAGGCCCAGGGTGGCGTTGACGCCATTGTCGACGCCCAGATATTTCACCGGGATCAGACCCTGGTCGTGATACTGGGCAACGACAACATCGAATTCGCCTCTCCTGGCGCGCATGAACACCGTGTCGCCGGGCCAGGGACCAGAGACCTCTATGCCCTCGAGCCGCGCGGCGGCGATCGCCGGGGCGATGATATCCACGTCTTCCCGGCCGAACATGCCGCCCTCGCCGGCATGGGGGTTCAGTCCCGCCACCGCCACTCGGGGTCTGGCGAAGCCGAAGGCCAGACCCGCGCGGTGCGCCAACCGGATCGCGCGGCTCTCCGCCTCGGGGGTTACGGCGGCGATGGCGTCGGTTAGGGATAGATGGATCGAGACCAGGACGACGCGGAGTTCGTCGTTGGCCAGCATCATGGCGAAGTCGGTCACGCCGCATCGATCGGCCAGAATTTCCGTATGGCCGGGGTATCGAACCCCCGCCGCATACAAGGCTTCCTTGTTCAGGGGCGCGGTGACGATGGCCCGCACTTGTCCGGCCAGAGCCAGATCGATGGCCTTCTGGACATAGGCAAAGGCCGCGGCCCCGGAACGCGCGTCTATCTGACCGATCGGCAGGTCGGCTGGCAGTTCGGAGCTGGGCTGCAACACGCAAAGCGTCCTGGCCTCGCATCCCGCCGCCCGTGATGGGTCGGTTACCGGGATGATCGCGATGTTCACGCCCAATACGCTTGCCGCCCGTCGAAGTACGCCGACGTCACCCACCACCAACAGGTCAGCCGCCGGCCGTCCAGGATCAGCGGCCAGCTTGACGATGATTTCCGGCCCGATGCCGGAGGGATCGCCCATGGTCATGGCGATGGGAGCGGGGGAGGGAGGCGACTTTGTGGTCATTCGCCTTGCCTATGGACCAACCCGCGCACGATCCAGCGCGCGCCATCCAAACCGTAGTAGCGGCAGAGCCGAGATGGTGAAGTCGACGATATCGTCGATCAACGCGACGTCCCGAAGACGACCGGGGGCCATGGGGCGACTGGTCACGAAGTTGCGCCGTTTCAGCACCTCACCGACCGGCGAAGCGGCGAAGGCCTCGAAGCCCTTGGGTGGTCGGGTGAGGGCGTCACCCATGGACAGGCCAAGGCCAGCTTCGGCGAGAGTGCTTTCCACCTCAACCCAGCTTTCCGGTTTGTCGGCGATCGCATGGCGCAGGGTTGCGAGATCCTTGGGCTCGGGGCCGTAGAAACCCGCCGCCATCATCGATCCATCTTCGCCGCCGATCTGGATATACAGCAGTCCGTTGGACATCTTGATGCCGTCCCGCGTCATCACCGCGCCG
Organism: Caulobacterales bacterium; assembly: GCA_038227865.1. GTDB lineage: Bacteria > Pseudomonadota > Alphaproteobacteria > Caulobacterales > Caulobacteraceae > Acaudatibacter. Next base: position 107,378 of record JBBRPO010000007.1, on the reverse strand, counting down.
GCGTTGGTCTTGTAGGGGTTCTTATTCTTGGCAAACCGCACATCGCGGTTGATGCGGAACAGGGATCGCTTGGCGTCGCCGGTCAATGGAATGTCGTGGGCCGCGAACGCGAACACCAGGGCCTCCACCAGCGCGCCAAGCGGATCACGAATCTGGGTTTCGTAGATGGTCTTGTTGGCCAGGAACCAGTCGCGGGTCTGGTTCGCGGCCAAGGATTCGAAGAATGGCAGCGCGCCGGCGCCAAAGCCGACGAAGGGAGCGGGCGTGGTTTCGGCGAGAACTTTGCGAGCCATGGTGACAGAGTCTCACACATTTCAAGGGGCGATGGATACGGCCTTCACCCCAACTATTCTCAATGCCCTCTCGGAAATCTTCGATTGTGTGAATGGGCGCCCCTGGCCCAAACCAGAATCGAATATTAGCCGTCTCCGAATGGCTCAGGCTTGGACAATGCAACATTATGGACAGATTCTGGATCGTCGCGGGGCAGATTTTCGTCCTTTCCCTCGCCTTGCCCGCCCTGGCGGCCGACGGGATCGACGGGATCTGGCGCGCCACCGCCGATGTTCAGGGCGGCGCCATACCCTTTCGCCTGAGCCTGGAGGGCGACGATGCGGCGGTGCGCGCCCATTTTTTCGACGGTCCTCGGGCCATCAATCCCTCCAGCGAGGGGACGTTCAAGGACGGTCACCTGCATCTGTTTTTCCCCAACTATGCGGCCAATCTCGACGCCACCATCGAGAATGGCCACCTGGAAGGCGCCTACGTCACCCCAACCCGCACGATGGTGATCCACGCGGTGAAGGCCAGTCAGGCGCGCACCGCATCGTCCCCCGCCGCGCCGGCTATCGGAGGGGAATGGATCATTCCTATCGCCAGCGACAAGGGCGAGACGGCCTGGCGGTTGATCGTCAAGCAAACCGGCGGCGAGGCGGACGCCGCCATCCTGCGCATCGACGGCGACACGGGGACCCTGGACGGGCGTTATGAGCGCGGCACGTTTCACCTATCTCACTACGCGGGCGAGCGTCCGGGCCTGCTTGAAATCACACCTCAGGCCGATCACACACTGAAACTGGTACTGAATGACGGCTCGGGGCCGCGAGCGTTGACCGCGGTGCGCCAGACGGTGGCCACGCGCCAGGGCCTGGCGCCCACAGATCCGAGACGGCACACCACGGTCCAGGACAAGGCCGAGCCGTTCCGATTCGCCTTCCCGGATCTGACGGGCAAGCTAGTCAGCAATACCGACGCGAAGTTCCACCACAAGGTGGTGGTTGTCGATGTGATGGGCAGCTGGTGCCCCAATTGCCACGATGAGGCGCCGTTTCTCCAGGCGCTGTACGCCAGACATCACGAGGATGGTCTTGAGGTCGTCGGCCTCGACTTTGAACAGCGGCCGGACCAGGTGGCCGATCCGAAGCGCCTGCGCGCCTTCATCGCTCGCTATGGCCTGACCTACACCACGTTGCTGGCCGGAGAGACCAAGGACGTCAACGCCAAACTGCCGCAGGCGGTGCGTCTCAACGCTTGGCCGACCACTTTTTTTCTCGGCCGTGATGGCCGAGTGAAGGCGACCCATGTCGGTTTCACCAGCCCCGGCAGCGGTCCGCGTGACGCCGAGACCCGGCGCGAGGTCGAACGCATCGTCGAAACCCTGCTGGCCCAGAAATAGCCTCCATACCGGCGCGCTTGAAAGGTTTTTGCGATACCCTCGCAATAGCTGTGGCGACCGCTTCGCAGCGGTCAGCTTTCCACCGACAACAGGAGGGAAATCTAAGATGGACCTTCAACTCACTGGTAAACGGGCCTTGGTTACGGGCGGGAGCAAGGCCATCGCCCGGCGGCTGGCGCTCGAGGGTGTCGATCTGGTGATCTCGGCGCCCGGCGACGTGGAGCTGGCTGCCTCGGCTGCCGAACTCGCCGTCGAAACCGGGCGCAAGGTGGTGGGAATTTCCGCCGATACCAGCGACGACGGTTCCGTGAAGGCCTTGATCGCGGCCACCGTGGCAGCCCTGGGCGGCCTCGATATCCTGGTCAATTCCGCCGCCGAGCCGGGCGGCCAAGCGCCGCCGCCAAAGCTGGCGCAGGTCACCGACGCTCTGTTCTACGATGATGTCAACGTGAAGGTGATGGGCTATCTGCGTATCGCGCGCGAGGCCGCGCCGCATATGGCCGCCGCGGGCTGGGGCCGCATCATCAACGTCAGCGGTTTGGCGGCGCGCCTGACCGGTTCGATCATCGGCTCGATCCGCAATGTCGCGGTGGCGGCCTTGACCAAGAATCTGGCCGACGAACTGAGGCCGAAGGGTATCAACGTCACCGTTGTGCATCCCGGCCTTACCCGAACCGAAAAGACCGCGCCGCTGGTCGCCGCCCGCGCCACGGCCGCCGGTGTCTCCGAGGCCGAGATCGAGGCTCGTTTCGCCGCCAATGTCGCCATAGGCCGGATCGTCGATGCGGCCGAGGTCGCCGACATCGTCGCGTTTCTGGCCTCGCCTCGGAGCGTCGCCATAAACGGCGACGCAATCGCCTGTGGGGGCGGAACCCGCGGCGCGATCCACTACTGAAGGTTTGCGCTGTCAGCCGCTTCAACCGAGGCGCGCCGCTTTCACTTTACCCCACCGCCGCCAGAGCCTGGTCCAGGTCCGCCAGGATGTCGTCGATGTGCTCAATCCCGATCGACAGGCGCACGTAGCCGTCGGACACCCCCGTCGCCAGCCGCTCATCGGCCGAGAGCTGGGAATGGGTGGTGGATGCCGGGTGAATGGCCAGACTGCGGGCGTCGCCGATATTGGCGACGTGATAGAGCAGCTTGAGATTATCGATGAACCGCCGCCCAGCGTCGCCGCCGCCGGCCAGTTCGAAGCCGACCAGTCCGCCATAACCGCCCGTCAGGTATTTGTCGGCTCGCTCGCGTTGAACGCCCCCCTGGCATGACGGGTGGATCACCGTGGTCACCTCCGGCCTAGTGACAAGCCAATCGGCTACCGCCTGAGCGTTGCGGCAATGTTCGTAGATGCGTAGCGGCAAGGTCTCCACCCCCTGCAGGATCTGGAAGGCGTTGAACGGTGAGAGCGCCGCGCCAAGGTCGCGCAGCAGGATCACCCGCGCGCGAATGATATAGGCGATCGGCCCCATCGCCTTCACCGCCTGGGTCCATACCGCGCCATGATAGCTGCGGTCGGGGGTGTTCAATAGCGGTTGACGCCGCGGGAACGCCTCCCAGTTGAAATTGCCCCCGTCGATGATCATCCCGCCGATCGAAGTGCCATGGCCTCCGATGAACTTGGTGGTGGAATAGACCACGATAGCCGCGCCGTGGTCGAAGGGGCGGCACAGCAGGGGGGCTGCGGTGTTGTCCATGATCAGCGGGATGCCGAATTCACGGCCGATCGCCGCCACCTCAGCGATGGGAAACACGCTGAGTTTCGGGTTGGGCAGGGTCTCGGCGTAGTAGGCGCGGGTCCTGTCATCGGTGGCCCGCCGAAAGCCCTCCGGATCGGCTGGGTCGACAAAGCGAACTTCGATACCCAGGCCGCCCAGCGTGTTGGCGAACAGGTTCCAGGTGCCACCGTAGAGATCGGTCGAACTGACGACATTGTCGCCGGTTCGGGCCAGGTTCTGGATCGAGAACGCCGAGGCCGCCTGGCCTGACGCCACCGCCAGCGCCGCCACCCCACCCTCCAGGGCCGCCAGGCGTTGTTCGAGGATGTCTACTGTCGGATTGCCGATGCGAGTGTAGATATTGCCCAGCTCCCGAAGGGCGAACAGGTTGCCGGCGTGCTCGGTGCTTTGGAACTGATAGGAAGTGGTCTGATAGATCGGCGGCGCCACGGCTCCGGTGGCCGGATCGGCCCGCCAGCCGGCATGCAGGGCCAGGGTCTTGGGGTGGAGTTTTCGATCGGTCATGGCATGGTTCCTCGGGGCGCGTTTCCTCAGCCTAGTCTAACGTTGAAGAGCGTGGCGATCGAACCGTAAATTGGCCTCCCTAGCTGTCCTGCGAGAGAATAACGACGGCATAGGGACCCAGTCCGACATCGCCTGAAAACGGCATGCCATCGGCCCCGTCATCGGAGGCACACAGGTCCAGACTGGGGTGATTGCCGAAGGCAGTTCCGTAGCCGCCCCAATCGCCATTGAACCGAACCCGCCAGAGACCGCCGCGCGGCAATCCGATGCGATAGGTTCCATAGGCGCGGTCGGCCAGGTTGGCGAGAACGATCACGTCATCACGTGGGCCGCCCTGGTCCCAGCGGTGGAAAGCCAGGGCCTTGTCTGCTTGGTTGACGTGGTGGACATCGACGTTCTGGCCCTTAAGGCCTCGCGTCGTATCGAACCAGTTCCGCCGCAGGCGGATCAGGTCGCGGTAACACGCCAATATCCCTGAGAACTGGTCGGCCATGGACCAGTCAAGCGCTTCGGCGTCGGACCATGCGCCGCCCTGCAAAAACTCCTGTCCCATGAAGATCATCGGTATCCCGGGGGCCGTCAGGACCAGGGCCGCGCCAAGGGTCGATCGCTTCTGGGAGGGGGCGCTATCCGGCTGACCCGGCCAGATCATCTCCGGGACTCGGGCATGGCCGGCCGACGCGGCCACTTCGTCGTGGGATTCGGTGTAGATTACGCGTTCGAAGGCATTGTCGTTGAACCTTTGGGCGATGACCCCGGCTAGCCGTTCCATGTCGCGCTGGCTGTCGTCGGGCGAAACGATTGCGTCGCGCACACCATGCAGGAAGCCGGACGCCCATTGGGCGCCAAAACCCAGTCCGCCGGAGCCGACCGCCCTGGTGATATTGGCGTTGTCATACATGTCCTCGGCGATGGTCAGTTTCCATGGCTGGCGGTCGGCGATCTCGGTGTTGATCCAGGCCAGAAGCGCCCGTCCGTCCGGCAGATCGGCGCCAGGATCGTTGTCGGCGCCCTTGGCGCTGCGGATCCAACTGGTGGCGTCGAAGCGCAATCCGTCACACCGTTGCTGAAGGATCCAATAGAGTGCGTTGTCGCGGAGATATTGCCGCACCTCGCCGCGTCCATAGTCTGGGCGCGTGTCGCCCCAAGGCGTCTGGCGGCGCCAGTCATTGTAGAAGTAAATGCCCCCGTTACCGTCCTGGCTCCAGCCGTCGAACTGCCAAAGGTCGAGGTCGTCCGGCCCTAAATGGTTGTAGACGACGTCGTAGATCACCGCGAGGCCATGAGCGTGGGCGGCGTCCACAAGCCGGGAAAATCCGCTCGCACCGCCATAGTGATCCTCAATCGCGAAGATGTTGGCGGGGTTGTACCCCCATGACAATGTCCCCGGGAATTCATCCGAGGGCATCACCTGGATGGCGTTGACACCCAGGTCGTTCAGATAGCTGAGCTTGCCGAGCACCGTCTCGAAATCCCCCCGACCATCGGAATTGTGCGGGTCGAACTCGAAACTTCCAACATGCAGCTCATAGATCACAAGGTCGTTCCACGCTGGGGTGACATAGCCCTCACTTGTCCACGCCAGGTCCGTGGTGGCGATGATGCTGTTTCCCGCCGAATGGGTCATCGACAGGGCGTAGGGATCGTTCTTCCACAGCACTTCACCGGTCGCGCCGTTGGTGAGGACGAATTTGTATTGGTCGCCGATGGCGGCGCCATCGATATCCAGCGACCAATAGCCGTCACTCTCCGCTTCCATGGGCGATGCCTCCGGATTCCATCCGTTAAAGCCGCCGGCTACCGCCACCGCGGAGGCGAATGGCGCCCAGACGCGGAAAGTTACGCCGCCGGAAAATGTGACCGCGCCCATGCCAGATCGTGAGGATGGAGCCATCGTCGTCACCGGTCCTTCCTTGCTCGCCTAGCCTCCTGCCGACGAAATCATCAATGACAAGAGCACGGGTATGGTTCCGGATCGAAAAGCGGTTCGTTGGGGTCAGGCGCGGAAAACCAAATTCGCCGCTTTGGCGGGCAGCATCCGCCTTGGCCTAGCGGAAAATACCGGTAAGGGTGAGGAAAGGTCAAAATGGGCCTGAGAGGAAACAACCATGGGCGCGCTTGAAGGTAAGGTTGCTATCATCACCGGCGCGGCGCGCGGCCAGGGCGAAGCGGAGGCTAGGCTTTTCGCGCGCGAGGGGGCGAGAGTGGTTCTCACCGATATCTTGTCAGACTTGGGCGCCCGGGTCGCGGGAGAAATTGGCGAGGCGGCGCGCTTCATCAAACATGACGTCGCCTCAGAGGCGGATTGGCAGACCGTGATCGCGGGAACTTTGAGCGCCTTTGGCCGGCTCGATATCCTGATCAACAACGCGGCGATCTACCGCCCGCTGGGCCTGGAGGCGACGACCCCGGCGGACTACGACGAGGCCTATGGTGTCAACCAGAAGGGCGTCTTTCTAGGCATGCGCGCGGTGCTGGAACCCATGAAGACCGCGGGTGGCGGCGCGATCATCAACACGGCTTCCGTGGCCGGAGCCAAGGGAACCTCGGGCCTGTTCGCTTATGCCGCCACTAAATGGGCCGTGCGCGGTATGACCAAGGCCGCGGCCCTTGAGCTGGCGCGACATGGGATCAGGGTCAACGCCATCCTTCCTGGGGTTATCGACACGCCGATGCTCGAAGGCGCCTCTGCCCGGATGACCGAGGCCATGCTGCGCGCCACGCCGTTGCGCCGGCAGGGTCTTGTCGAGGAGATCGCCGCCGCGGCGCTCTACCTGGCCTCGCCGGGCGCTGGTTTCGTGACCGGAATCGATTTGTTCGTGGACGGCGGCCTGTCGCTCTGAAGGCGCCGGGATACGACGAATGACGGGTTAAACGCAATCCATTTCGGTCGTCACCCGCGCGCCGGCGGTCAGAAGACGGTGGATCGGACACATGTCGGCGATTTGCATGAGGCGAGTGCGTTGATCATCGCTTAGCTCGCCGCCCAGGCGAATGTGGCGAATGAAGGTATCCGCCGGCTGTTCGCCTGCTTTGCGCGCGTGGGTGACTTCCACATGCACCGGCCCGAGCGGCCAGGCCTTACGCTTGGCGTAGAGGCGCAGGGTCTGGCTAGTGCAGGCGGCAAGACCGGCCGAGACGAGGTCGTGAGGCGTGGGACCGAGGCTCAGTCCGCCGAGCGCGACGGGCTCGTCGGCGACGAACCGGGAGGGTCCCGCGCCGATCAGGATCTGCAGGCCGCCGTGCCCACTGTCGTCCGCCGTGGCGGGTGTTGATTGAGCGTCCATCGTTGTCCTCCTCCGTGTTTGGATATGACTATTTGGAAGGCTTGGTCCGCGTTACCAAGAATTCACCAAAACGGGCGCATCCATGTGCCTATCCAAACGCCTCTCTATCCATGAAGGGGGCGGCATTTCGCCGTCCAGGACACGAACAGACGGGAGAAAGTTCAAATGATTGAGCACGTTACGGGACTTCTGATGGGAGTCGTTTTCTGGGTCTTCGTGGCCGCGGTGATCCTGGTTCCGGTCTACCTTAAATTTCAGGATCGCCAGCGGATGCATGAGACCCTGCGGCTTGCCTATGAGAAGGGACAGCCCGTGCCGCCGGAATTGATAGCAGCGCTCCAAAGCAATGTCGCGCCGGTCCGGCCCTCGACGCCCGAAAGCGATTTGCGCAAGGCCGTGGTGCTGATCGCTGTTGGTCTAGGGTTAGCCGGTCTGGGCTTGGGACTGTGGTATGGTCTGATGAGCACCAATGAGACCGCCGCCTATATTACGGGGTACAGCGTGTCGGGTGTCGGCGCGATTCCGGGAATGATTGGTGTTGCCTATCTCGTTCTCTGGGCAACCCGTCGCGGCGCGGCGAAGGTCTGAGTGGGTCGGGGGGCGAGATTGGGGGATCGCCATGGCCCAGTCAGCCGCTAAGCGCGCGTCAACCCATGACCTGGACCTGGTAGCTCAGGCCGCCACGGGTGATCGCAAGGCCTTTGGCGAGTTGGTGCGCCGCCATGGGTCCGCGGTGCGTGGCCTGATGCGCAGAATGGGCGCCGATCCGGCCTTGGCCGACGATCTGGCTCAGGACGCCTTCCTAACCGCATTCGAGCAGATCACCGAATTTCGCGGGGAGGGCGCCTTCCAGGGTTGGGTCAAGCGGATCGCCGCCAGGTTGTATGTTCGGCGTTGGCGGCGGGATTCTCGACTGGATCTGATGGCGGATCCGCCTGAGCCAGTGGCCGTCGCCGGGCTTGGCGATATGGGCGCCATCAACCGGATCGACCTGGACGAAGCCCTGAGAGCGCTATCCGACGTCGAACGAGTCTGTGTCTCGCTTTGTTATGGTGGTGGGCTGTCGCACGCCGAGGCAGCCCTAGCCTTGAATACGCCACTTGGAACCGTCAAATCCCATGTCAAACGTGGTTTGGATAAGCTCCGCGCGCGCATGGCGCCTGGACAAGCCCTCGCAACCCCGGAGTCTGTCGCTCATGGTTGATCGATCTTTCGAAATGGAACTCGATCGGCAGTTTTCCGACGCGCCGATCCTGCCGGATTCCGATCTGTTCGCCGGTCGTGTCAGAGATAGACTGGAACGGGGTTGGACCTTCAGGCGTCTGCTGATCGGTGGCCTGGGCCTGGCCGGCGGCCTGATCGGTGGCGGCCAAATGTTGGGCTCCGGCCTCCTGTCCCGCCTGGGGGCGTTCACCACTCAATCCGATACTCTGGTCAAGATGGGCTTTGCCCAGCTGCCCGCCGCCCGCGGTCTTACCGACCTGTTGTCAGCCGGCTCCAATGTGGACGGTCAGGTGTTGTGGATGTCAGCGGCCCTTGCGGCTCTGGCCATCGGTCTGTTCGTCACCCGCGCCATCAGAGAGATCTGAACCAAAGATTGTCCCCCACACGATGAAGTCATGGATCGTCTTTCTTGGCGTCGCTCTATTGATGGGCGGGGCCTCCGCAGCCGCGGCGCCAATTGATCCAGCCCAGTACGCGGCGCTCAAGTGGCGTTCGATAGGCCCCTTTCGCGGAGGCCGGGTTCTGGCCGTGGCGGGCGATCCGGACGACCGGCTGCATTTCTATTTCGGCGCCGTGAACGGCGGGGTTTGGGAAACCCGGGACGCGGGTCGAACCTGGACGCCGATTTTCGACAGCGTTTCTGTGGGCTCGATCGGCGCGATCGCCGTCGCGCCCTCGGCGGCCAAGGTGCTCTATGTCGGCACGGGTGAGGCCGATATGCGCTCGGACATAGCCCAGGGTGTCGGCCTGTTCAGGAGCGCCGATGGCGGCAAGACCTGGGCGGCGCGTGGCCTTGCCGATAGTCAGCAGATTTCCCGGATTCTCATCAATCCCACCAATCCCAACGATGTTCTGGTGGCGGCCCTGGGACATCCCTATGGCCCCAACGCCGAGCGGGGCGTGTTCCGGTCGATCGATGGCGGCAAGACCTGGACCCGCACCCTGTTCAAGGACGCCGACACCGGCGCCATCGACCTGGTCTATAAGCCAGGCAACCCGAACACCGTATACGCGGCGCTCTGGCAGACCCGGCGCCCACCTTGGAATGTCTATCCTCCGTCCAGCGGGCCAGGGGGCGGGCTCTATAAGTCGGTCGATGGCGGCTCGACCTGGAAACCCATCTCTGGCCATGGCCTGCCCGAATCACCAGGCCGGATCGGCCTGGCCTTGGCGCCAAGCGCACCCGAACGCATATTCGCGCTGATCGACGCCAAGGTCGGCGGCGGTCTCTACCGTTCCGAGGACGGCGGGGCGAACTGGGTTCAGGTCAGTGACGATCCACGTATCTGGCAGAGAGGCTGGTATTTTGGGGAACTGACCGTCAATCCCAAGAATCCCGATCAGCTTTGGGTTTGCGACACCATCATGCTGCGGTCCGACGATGGCGGTAGGACGTTTCTGCCCGAGAAGGGCGACCCGACCGGCGATGACTTCCACCAGCTCTGGATCGATCCCACCGACCCAAACCGCCGGATTCTGGGGGTCGACCAAGGTGCGTTGGTCACGCTCAATGGCGGCTCGACCTGGAGCTCCTGGTTCAATCAGCCCACCGGCCAGTTCTATCACGTGGCCACCGACAACAGGTTTCCCTACCGGGTCTATGGGGCCCAGCAGGATTCCGGGGCCGCCGATGTCCCCAGCCGTACTGGAGAGTGGGACGGCATCGACATCACCCAGTTTCACGAACTGACTCCTGGGGGTGAAAGTGACAATATCGCCCCCGATCCGGACGATCCCGACATCATTTACGGTGGCCGGGTCGACAAGCTGGATATGCGTTCGGGCCAGGTGCGCAATATCGACCCTACCCTGGCGTTCCCGGACCGCTATCGGGCCACCTGGACGCTGCCGCTGGTGTTCGGCAAGGACGGCAAGTCGCTGTATTTCAGCAACCAGAGGGTGTTCCGCACCCGCGACGGCGGCGATCACTGGATCCCCATCAGCCCGGATTTGACCCGACCCGATCCCGGCATCCCTGGAAGTCTCGATACGGCCACGGCCGCCGACGCGGACTCCAAGGACCCGCGCAAGGGAGTCGTCTACAGCATCGGTCCTTCGCCTCTATCCGATGAGAGCCTCTGGGTTGGCACCGACGATGGTCTGGTCTGGCGGACCGTCGATGGTGGCAAGACCTGGCGGGACGCCACCCCCACTGGCCTGACCCCGTGGTCGAAAGTGGCGGGAATCGAGCCCTCTCACTTCAATGCGGATGTCGCCTATCTGGCTGTCGATCGCCATCGGCTGGATGACTCAGCACCCTATGTTTGGCGGACGGCGGATGGCGGCGAATCCTGGAAGCCGATCGTTGTGGGCCTATCCGAGGGTGGCGCGCTCAATTCCGTCAACGTGGTGCGAGAGGATCCCAAGCGCCCAGGGTTGTTGTTCGCCGGGACGGAGCGAGGCGTTTTTGTTTCGTTCAATGACGGTGGGGTTTGGGCCGCTCTAAAGTCCGGCCTGCCGACGACCTCGGTTCGCGACATCATCATCCATGGGGACGATCTGGTTATCGCTACCCATGGCCGAGGCTTCTGGATTCTCGACGATATCGAACCATTGCGCCAACTGAGCCTCAACCCGACCGCCGAAACCCGCCTGTTCGCGTCAGCGGTGGCGATCCGGGCGCGGCCCTCTGGTTTCACCGGGACGCCGAAGCCGAAGGATGAGCCGATGGCGGCCAATCCACCCTTCGGAGCTTATATCGACTACGCCCTGGCCAGGGATGCCAAGGGACCGCTGGTCGTGGAGATCCACGACGCCGCCGGCGGCTTGGTTCGACGATTCAGCAGCGGTGACCACACCACGCCGCCCGATCTAGCTCACATCGACACCGCGCCTGAATGGATCAAGTCAGATATCCCGCCCTCGAACCTAGCCGGTGGACACCGCCTGGTCTGGGACCTTCACTACGCCGCCCCGTCAGGTCTGGGGGACGGGTTCCGGGCCGGTGGTGTCTGGGCGCCGCCCGGCGCCTATCAGGTCACATTGACTGCTGATGGGGCGTCCTTCACCCAACCGCTGGCGTTGGACCCGGACCCGCGTGTGAAAGCACCGCCGTCCAGCTATGCGCGGGAGTTCATCCTGGCCCGCGAAATCGAAGCGGATCGGGTTCTGGCTCATGCAGCCCTGGCGGACATCGCCGCGGCCGGCAAGGCCCTGGCCATTGCCAAGCCGCCCCGGCCCGATATCGCGCCGGCAATCGCCGCTCTGACATCTCCTGAGTCTCCCACCAGCTTTGCGGCTATCGCGGATACTCTGGCCAAGTTGCAGGCCGCGGTGGATGACGCCGATGGCGGACCTAGCGCGGACGCGACACAGGGATACGCCCTGGCCTCGAAAGCGTTGGCGGAAGCTGCCGCCCGCTGGAACGACCTGAAGGCCGAACTGGCGATGCAAAAGGAGAAATGATTTGCGGCGGCTTGCCACGCTCGTCGTCTATGGGGCGTCGGCTATGGGCGTCCCCGAGTTGTGTGGCATAAATCACGTTCCCCTACCCCAGGGCACGGGATAAACCTGACAAGGGCGGACGAATTGAACTGGGTGATCATGCTTCGCTCTGCAACACCGTTGTTGTCGCGGTTCCCTGGGTCGCAACCCTCGCGCGGCGCGCGGAGTGCGGAACGTCCCGCCGAATGAAGACCGTCATTCTGGCCGGCGGCCTGGGTAGCAGATTAGGTGAGGAGACCGCTGTACGGCCTAAGCCCATGGTCGAGATCGGTGGAAAGCCAATACTCTGGCACATTATGAAGATTTACTCGACATATGGTCTGAATGATTTCATCGTTTGTTTGGGTTATAAAGGTTATTTGATCAAAGAATATTTTTCAAATTACTTCCTTCACATGTCCGATGTAACCATAGACTTGGCTAAAAATACCGTTGAGGTTCACCATAACACTGCGGAGCCGTGGCGGATTACCTTGGTGGACACCGGCGCCGATACCATGACGGGGGGACGTCTGAAGGCAATCCGCAGCTATTTGAACGAGGATGAGCCCTTCTGTTTCACCTACGGCGATGGTGTCGCCGACATTGATGTCGGCGCTCTGATCGCCTTCCATTATAGGCATGGGAAACGCGCCACCTTGACCGCGGTGGCCCCGCCAGGGCGTTTTGGCGCCATGGAGTTCAACGGCGACTTCGTTACCTCATTCCGCGAGAAACCGGATGGTGATGGGGTTCGCATCAACGGCGGCTTTTTCGTCGCTTCACCCTCGGTGTTGGACCTGATTGAGGGGCCGGATACGGTTTGGGAGCGCGAGCCGCTCGAGCGGCTCGCGACTGGCGGTGAACTGGCGGCCTTTCACCACAACGGCTTTTGGCAACCCATGGACACGCTGCGCGACAAGGTGGTGCTCGAGGACCTATGGGCGACTGGGAAGGCGCCCTGGAAGACATGGTAGACCCGGTAGACGCCGTGTCGTTCTGGGATGGCAAGCGGGTGTTCATCACCGGCCACACGGGCTTCAAAGGCGCGTGGTTGGCCCTCTGGTTGACGGATCTTGGTGCGGAGGTCACCGGCTACGCCCTGCCGCCGCCCACAACGCCTAGCCTGTACGACTTGGCGAATGTCGGCTCACGGCTCAACAATGTGGAGGGAGACGTTCGTGATTTGGCGACCTTGGTCGGCGCCGTTCGGAAAGCCCGTCCCGAGGTCCTGTTCCATCTGGCTGCGCAATCCCTTGTCCGGCTGTCCTATGACGATCCGGTTGGCACTTACGCCGCCAACGTGATGGGTACGGTCAATCTGCTCGAGGCGGTTCGCCAGAACGGCGGCGCGCGCGCCGTGGTCTGCGTCACCAGCGACAAATGCTACGAAAACCGCGAGAGCCCGAGACCCTATCGCGAGGACGACGCGATGGGCGGCCACGATCCTTACAGCAGCAGCAAGGGGTGTTCGGAGTTGGTGGTTTCGGCCTACCGGCGTTCGTTTTTCAGTCCGACCGATTGCGCTGGGGACGTTCCGAGACTCGCCAGCGTCCGGGCTGGCAATGTCATTGGTGGTGGTGACTGGGCCAAGGACAGGCTTGTGCCCGATTTGCTTAACGGCTTCGCCGCCGGATCGAGGCCACGCATCCGGTTTCCCAATGCGATACGGCCCTGGCAGCACGTTTTTGAGCCTTTGGACGGCTATCTGACCGTGGCGAGACATCTTTGCAGCGGTAACCCGTCGGTCGCCGAGGGTTGGAACTTCGGGCCCGATGAGACTGACGCCCGTCCGGTGGGATGGATCGCCGACCGCCTTGCCGAACTGTGGGGAGACAATGCGGGATGGGATCTTACTGGCGAGCCTCAGCCGCATGAGGCGCATGTCCTGAAACTCGATTGCACCAAGGCCCGGGAACGATTGGGCTGGAATCCCGTTTGGGGGCTTGATGAGGCCCTTCGGCAAACCGTCGCCTGGCGGCGCGCGCTGGAACGAGGGGCCGAAATGGGCGAATTCAGCCTCAACCAACTGCGCATGCGCCAGAGCGCTTCAACCGACGCCTGAGAGTTCACGGAATGGATGCAGACCTATTCGCTCTCGACGGGATCGTCGAAACCCTGCGCGCCAATGGTGACGCGGAGCGGCTGCGCGAGGTGATCCTTGATCTGGCGGGCCTCTACGCGGAACTAAAGCACTCGCCAGCGCCTTTCACGGCCGGGGTCAGTCCGGTTCCGGTTTCGGGCAAGGTCTGCGGGCCGGCCGACATGCGCTCGCTGGTGGATTCGGCGCTCGATTTCTGGCTGACCACCGGCCGCTTCAACGACGCCTTCGAGGCCAAGCTGCGCAAGTTCATCGGCGTTCGCCACGCCCTGACCACCAATTCGGGGTCATCGGCCAATCTGCTGGCGCTCTCGTCACTGACCTCGCCAAGCCTGAAAGGGAAGGCCCTGAAGCCCGGCGACGAGGTAATCACCGTGGCGACCGGGTTCCCGACCACCGTCAATCCCTCTCTGCAATATGGTCTGGTGCCGGTGTTCGTCGACGTCGACATTCCGACGTACAACATCAAGCCGGAGATGATCGAAGCGGCCGTCACCGACCGCACGCGTGCGATCATGCTGGCCCATACCTTGGGCAATCCGTTCGACCTGGCCGAGGTCATGCGGGTGGCCAAGAAATACAAGCTGTGGGTGGTGGAAGACTGCTGCGACGCCCTGGGCGCCACCTATGACGGCAAGATGGTCGGCACGTTCGGCGATATCGGCACCCTGAGCTTCTATCCCGCCCATCACATCACCATGGGGGAGGGGGGGGCGGTGTTCACCGACAAGATCTTCCTGCGCCGGATCATCGAATCCATGCGCGACTGGGGGCGTGATTGCTGGTGCGCGCCGGGCAAGGACAATACCTGCGAGATGCGCTTCACCAGGCAGATGGGCGACCTGCCTCATGGTTACGATCACAAATACACCTACAGCCACGTCGGCTATAATCTGAAGATCACCGACATGCAGGCGGCCGTGGGATTGTCTCAGCTCGACCGGATCGAGGATTTCATCGCCGCGCGCCGACGCAATTTCGGCCTGCTGACCGAAGGCCTCACGGCTTTCGAGGATGTCTTCATCCTGCCGAAGGCAACGCCGCGCAGCGACCCCTCCTGGTTCGGCTTCACGCTGACGGTCAGGCCGGACGCCGGGTTCAACCGTGATGATATCGTTCAGTTTTTGAACTCCAACCGGATCGCCACGCGCTTCCTGTTCGGCGGCAATTTGATCCGGCAGCCCTATATGCAGGGCAGGAATTATCGGGTGGTCGGCGACCTGACCAACGCCGATCTGGTCACCGAGCGGACCTTCTGGATCGGTCTGTTCCCCGGACTGACGAGCGATCATATCGGCTATATGATCGACACCATCAGCCGCTTCGTGCGTGGCGATCGGGTCTAGGGATCGGACGGAGATCATGATCGGTCACGCGGTGTTCGATCTGGATGGGACCCTTGTCGACAGCGTGCCGCTGTTCGCCGAAATCCTTAACGCTATGCTGGCCGACCGTGGCGCGCCGTTCAGGCTTTCCGAGGCCGATGTTCGGCCGCACGCCACCGCCGGGGGGTTGGCCATGGTCAAGTCCCTGCTTGGCGAGGTTTGCGGCGAGCCTCCAGCGGCTATCGCCGAGTTTCGCGAACGCTACGCCGCCATACCCACCCCGGCGTCATGCTTGTACCCCGGCGTGCGCGAGGGACTGACAGCAGTGGAACATTTCGGCGCCATTCTTGCGCTTTTCTCGAACAAAACGCAGCCTCTTTGCGACAAGGTGCTGCGTGAACTCGAACTGTCGCACCTGTTTTCAGCCGTCGTTGGTACATCGCCGGGCGTGCCCCTGAAGCCCGATCCCGCGGGCCTCGATCTCGCCCTGGCGCGGGCGGGGGGCGTGCGACGGCGCAGCTGTTATGTCGGCGACAGCGGGGCCGATCATGCGCTGGCGCTAGCCGCGGGCGTACCCCTGATCATGGTGTCCTGGGGCTATGGCGAGGTGGGGAAGCTCTGGCCGGGCGCCGCGATCGCTCACGACTTCGCCAGCATCCCAGGCCTCGTCATGGCGGCTCTATCAGCCGAGGCGACAGCCTGATGGCCGACATCGGCTTCGCGAAGTCCGAGAGCGGTCTGTATCCGGCGCTCACCGGCGTCGGGGCGGCGCGCCTGGTGGCCGGGCGGTGGCGTATTGTCGTGGTGGGCGCCGGCGGATGGCTCGGACTGGCGACGCTGGAGCTGCTGCACGGCCTGCTCGGCGACCGGTTTGAAGACCGGGTGGTCGCGTTCGGCTCCGCGGCGCGTTCACTGGTTCTAAGGACTGGATTGGTCGTCGAACAACAACCGCTGTCTCGCCTCAAGGCTCTGCCACGCGCGCCAAGCCTGGTGCTGCACATGGCCTTCTTGACGCAGGAGAAGGCCAATCTGATGTCCGAAGCGGACTATGTGGCCGCCAACGGAGCGATCTCCGGGGATGTGCTCGCGGCCCTGGATTCGATCGGCGCCGAGGGGGTGTTTCTGCCGTCTTCTGGGGCCGTCTACATGGTCGACCAACCCGACGCGCAAGCTTCGATGCGGCTCTATGGAAAACTGAAGCTGGAGGATGAGGCGCGGTTCGACGGCTGGGCCGTGGCCGGCGGTAAGCGAGCGGTGATCGCGCGCGTTTTCAACCTTTCCGGCCCCTATATCAACAAGCAGTCCTCCTACGCCCTGGCCTGTTTCATCGCAGACGCCCTGGCCGGCCGGCCGATCGAGATTCGGGCGACGCGGCCGGTTTTTCGCTCCTATGTGGCGATCAGCGAGTTGATGAGTGTGGTGTTCGGCGCGCTTACGGATGGCGAGGCGGGGACAATCCGGTTCGACACCGCCGGCGATCGGATATACGAAATGGCCGATATCGCCGAGGCGGTCGCGGATCAGCTTGGCCATCAAACCTATGCTTTGCGTCCTCCGATGGTTGGCGATGAGGTCGACCGATATCTTGGAAATGGCGAGACCTATGCCGGGCTCAGGCGATCATTCCGTGCCTCGCCGGTCGATTTCCGGACACAGGTCGGCGATACGGCGAGATACATGGCGAGTTCCTTTTGATGTTGGCGGTGCAATTGGCCAGACGTGCGTCACTCTTGATCGGCACCCTTATCATCGCGGGGGGAGGATCCGTTTGTGCGCAGTCTGCGGGTTATAATCCGTATGACCCCTTTGGGTCTCAGCAGGGGCAGACCGTTGGGTCCACGAGCCAATATGGTGGCCAGGGTTCCGGAACTGGGTCGAACGCGCCGGTCTATGGCGGCGCCCAGGGCGGAGCGTCCTATGGCGCCGGCGCCGGTTCCTTCCAGTCGGGGGTTCAACAGGGCGGCTTTAACCCGACATACATCCCCAGCTTGCCCAGCCAGACGGATCAGCCTTCGTCCGATGGACAAACCGTCGCCAATCCACAGATCAACGGCGCGCCCGATGACCAGACGCCGCCGGGGGCGCTTTATGCGCGTCCCGGCGACAAACCTGGACAGTTCGAACTGTTTCGCCGCCCGGCGCCGGAGCTGAACGAGTTCGAGAAATTCGTGAAGGAGAACGTGGGCCGTCCGCTGCCCCGGTTCGGATCATCCCTGATCCTCGGCCGCGCCCGGACCTTCGCGCTGCCCGCCACGACGACGGTGCCACCGGACTATGGGCTCAATCCGGGCGACGAACTGGTGATCGGCATCACCGGTTCGGTCGAGGCCAATCTTCGCCTGGTCATCGACAGCGAAGGCCGGATTTTCATTCCGAAGATCGGTCCGGTGAACGTGGCCGGCGTTCGCTACGGCGATCTGGCGGCGGCGCTATCCAGAAAGGTCGAGGAGCAATACAAAAAGGCCAAGGTTTCCGTCGTCATCGGGCGACTGCACGGGTTGACGATCTATGTCACGGGCTATGCGGTGAGCCCGGGCGCCTATACGACAAGCAGCCTTTCGACGATGGCCAACGCGGTTCTGGCCGCCGGCGGTCCATCGGCAGGAGGCGGTTTCCGCGCCATTCAGCTGCGGCGCAACGGCCAGCTTGTCGCCACCCTCGATCTCTACGACCTGCTCCTCAACGGCGACCGGTCCCACGACGCGGTGCTGCAGAACGGCGACATTCTCAACATCGGCCCGGTCGGTCCGGAACTGGCGGTGACCGGCAGCGTCAATGCGGAAGCGATCTACGAGGCCAAGCCCGGAGAGACCCTTGGAGACATGATCCGCTATGCGGGCGGGCCCAATTCTCTGGCCGACGACACGCGAGTGATCGTGACGCGTCTTGGCGATCTCGACGCTCAGGGGTCGCAACAACTCCTCTACGCGGCGGCCAAGGCCTTTCCAGCCGAACGTGGCGATATCGTGCGCCTGCTGTCGCTGGGCGATGTAGCGCGTCCGCAGGAGCGCCAGGCCATTCTCGCGACCATCGAGGGCGAAGTCGATCATCCCGGGCGCTACTACCTGAAACCGGGTGCGTCGCTGAGTGATCTGCTTGCCCAGGCGGGCGGGCTGACGGTCGGCGCCTATCCCTTCGCCACTCAGTTCGTCAGGGACTCGACACGCCGCCAGCAGGAGCTGACCTATAATCAGGCCATCGACGACCTTGAGTTGGCGGCGTCGCTGTCACCGCTGTCACACAGAGGTTCGAGCACAAGCTCTGACACCGCCGCCGCGGACGGGGCGCGGCTGCAAGCCTCGCTGGCCGCGATCGAGAAATTGCGCCAGCGCAAGCCAGACGGTCGTCTTGTCCTGAATCTGGCCCCGGACGCCACTTCGATCCCTGGATCGGTCTCGCTGGAAAACAATGATCGGATCTTCGTTCCGCCGCGACCCAAAACTGTTGGCGTGTTTGGGGCGGTCTACCGTCCGGGCAGCTTCCTGTTTGGCGGAGCCGTTCGACTTTCAGACTATCTGAAGCTGGCCGGGGGACCTCAGCGGTATGCCGATCGGGGTGACATCTACGTGGTTCGGGCCAATGGCGCCGTGGTTTCCAGCCGCGATGATCACGGCTTCAGCGGCCGGGCCGCCCTGCCTGGGGATTTGATCTTCGTGCCGGTCAGAACCTCTCCAAGCGCCTGGCAGCGATTCCTCGACCTTTCCGCGGTGATCTATCAGTTCGGCGTGGGCGCATTGACGTTCAAGGCGCTCGCGCCTTGACGCCGCCACGGTCGATTGTCGACACGGTGATGGCCGTCAAATGGGTCCGCGATCCCTTCAGGCGACGGGTTTCCGTGGTCGTGGTGGTGCTGGTTTTGGCGGTGCTGTGCGTCTGGCCCAGGTCGTACGTCGCGAGGGCGCAACTGATGCCCGACGACTCCGGAGGCGGATTGGCTGCCCTTCTTGGCAACGCTGGAGGTGGGGGAGCTTTAGCCTCGCTCGGCGCGCTGGTTGGTGGACATCAGTCGATTGAGTCCGATCTCACCATCGCCCGCAGTCAGGCCGTCGCGAACGATGTGGCTGACCGACTACGGCGGGGAGGACTGGGGCGTGGGAAAACCCCGGATCGCATTGCCGCCGCGTTGCGTCATAGCGTCGACATAGAGGCGATCCGCGGAGGTATTCTACAGATCACCGTTTTGGATCATGATCCGGCCTACGCCAAATCCGTAGTAAGCGACTATGTTTTGGCCCTTCGCGGTCGGCTGGCCACGCTAAATCTCGAGCAAACTGAACAGAAGAAGGTGGTCGCTGCGGAGCGAATGGCGGAAGCCACTATCAGCCTGACGCGGGCGCAGGGCGCACTGGACCGATTTCGTCTCGCGAACAGACTGGCCGTCCCACAGATTCAGCTTGGCGCCGGCATCTCTCTGGTCACCGAGTTGCAAGGGAAGCTACAGGCTCAGCAGGCCGAACTTCAGACTCTTCAGCAATTCGCAACTAGAGACAATATTCAAGTTCAGGCGACCCGAGCTAAAATAGGCGCTTTGAATAACCAGATTGCCGCCGCCCAAGCTGGCGCCAGTCAGAATTCCGGCCCCAGTGTTGGTGCCATGACACCAAAGATTTCCGAATACGAAGATCTGTACCGAAACGAGAATTATGCTCAGGCGGAATATGAGATTTATAAAAAATACCTTGATACGATAACTGTGGAGCAACTATCGGCCACGATTAACCTTAATATCATTGAGGCGCCGTATGTCGATTCAGATCGCCAGTTCAATGCCCGCGCCATCGGCGCACTGGTTCTGGTTTTGATGCTGGGCGTGCTCGCCGAGTTCTATCTTGCCCGCCCACCACCTGGTCAGCCATCGCGGGTCGCACAATGACCTCAAACGAGCCGCCTGAAATCTCGGCCGTCATACCCTGCCTGAACGAAGAAGAGAATGCCGCGGCAATCGCCAGCGCCGTGACGATGCAGTTCGAGATGCTCGGTGTTTCCCACGAGATCATCTTCATTGATAACGGGTCCACCGATCAAACGGTTCGTATCATTAAAGGGCTCTGTGCCAAGGACGCGCGGATTCGCCTGATCGTGAACACGCGCAACTACGGACAAATGCGGTCTCCTACCCACGCGATCTATCAAACCCGCGGCGCGGCGGTCATCGGCATCTGCGCAGACTTTCAGGATCCTCCGGAACTCATCGGCCCCTTGATCGCCCGCTGGCGAGCGGGAGCCATGATCGTACTGGGCGTGCGCCATTCGGAAAATACCTCGTGGTTTCTGCATTTCATCCGCGCTCTTGGGTATGGATTCTTCGAGCGGTTTGGGGACTATCGAGTCATTCCCGGCGCAACCGGCTTTGGGCTGTATGATCGTCAGGTTGTGGAATGCCTCAAGAAGTGGCGGGATCCGGAGCCCTTCTTTCGGGGTATGCTGGTGGAGTCGGGTTTCAAACTCGAAACCATCCCCTATGAGCGGCCGCGGCGCGCCGGCGGGGTTTCGAAGAACAGTTTTGCTAGTCTGCTGAGTTTCGCCATTTCCGGTCTCGCCAGCTCGTCAAAGCAATTGCTGAGGCTACCGATTTATATCGCTCTGATAACTTTTCTAACCATGGCGATAACCATTCTGTGGGCCATGGGTTTAGCCTTTTGGGGGCGCGCGCCCTGGTTGGCGCTGGGGTTTACCCTTGCTCAGGCCGCCTTTGCGATAATCTGCCTATTTCTAGGTTTGATCGGTGAACAGGTGAGGTTGATCTCTGAGATCGCGCGAAATGTACCTCTTGTCATAGAGCGGGAACGCGTAAATTTTGCCAATAAAATCAACGATATCGACCCATAAATCAAGGATAGTTTTGTTACCAGATTGAACCAGTGATGAGCATTGTCAAAAAAAAGGAAAACTGGAGTTTTATAGAAACAGCGTTTGCGTTTCTGATCGTGGTGGCAATGGTCTACGCCACAAGATTTTTCATCGTTAACGGATATCTTCCCTCGCCATTTTTTCAAGACACCAACGATACTTTTATGGATTGGTACAATACAGCCTATTGGTCCGATCGACGGGGAGCGTACGAGTTATGGGGTTCTGTCTATCCCCCGCTATCGTTTCTATTTTTGCGCCTTTTCAGCGCGCCTTCGTGCTATGCCGATACAAGTGAGATCGCCAGACACTGCGATCAGATAGGAATTTTTGCGCTTGGGGGATTTGTTCTATTAAATACAATTATACTATATTTTACATACAAAAAAGACCATTTAAGTACTGCCATCCCTCGCGCGATTGCACTCGGGTTTGGCATGCCGATGCTTTTTGCGTGGGAACGTGGTAACTTGATCGTTCCCTGCTTTACGTTTTTTATACTAGGTCACGGAAGGTTGCTGAAAGCCGGTTGGATCAGATGGCTATGCGTGGCGGTATCCATCAATTTCAAGCCCTACCTTATGCTAGCCCTAGTCGGCCGTGCGCTTCGCATGCAGTGGCGCTGGTTGGAAGGTTGCGGAATAGCTGTTTTGTTGATTTATACGGCGAGCTATATGGTGTTCGGACAAGGAAATCCAATCGAACTTTTTAATGATATAGCCATATTTTCTCAAGGGTCCGATGTCATTAAATTGGATTCAATTTCGTATGCATCGACATTTAACGCGTTGGTCGATATTCTGCGAGCGCCTCTTCCGATAATGTTGATTCTCGGATCGAGACCTATCGAAACGATGGAGTCGGTTCTTCCAATCGCAATTCGGTTGGGGGAACTTGGCGTGCTTGCCGTTTTTGCGGGCGCGATTTGGCGACCAAGCGCAATTCCGGTCTATCGTCTCGGCGCACTCAGCGTTGCCCTACTTCTGACTGCAAGTAACCCTGGTGGGTATGCCGAAGTGTTTCTATTTTTCTTTGTTTTTTTTGAGCAATGGAAGGGGCCGGGGCGGATAGTTGCGCTGATCTCAACCTACGCCCTCTGTGTGCCCTGTGACTATCAAATCGTGGGAATTGCGCACCAAATGAAGAATAGCTATTTGAGTGGTCACACGGTCGGTTACGACTTGGGCCTCACCGTTGGGGAATTCGTCAGACCGGCTTTGATGCTTACCCTGCAATATGGATTAATCGCAGTTTCAATTTCGGACATTATTCGTGGTTTGCCTTTCATCGCCGGGCGGCGGCCCCCGGTCAATGTCCAGCCGGGGTCGGCAGAGCTGAATTTGGTCCCTTCGCGCCCGGGTGGGGCGCTTTACACGCCACCTCCCGGAACCAAGACGGTGGCCGGTCGATGGAACGCATAGAGTACGTGATGCAAACGATCGACACTGAACGTCAGCTCTCCTGCCCCTTGTGTGGGGTTGCGGGTGAATTGATTTACGACAACCTCGAGGATCGTCTTTTCGGAGCGCCCGGGCTCTGGGGATTTAGGGCGTGTCCTGCCTGTGGGGCTCTTTGGCTCGATCCCCGACCTACCAGGGCCTCCATCGGTGAGGCTTACCGTACCTACCTGACCCACGGACGAGTGAATTTCCTCACGACTCTTGCCACCGACGCGATCAGGCGTGTGGCCCGCGAACAGGCTGCCCTTGTTTACGGCTTCGGTCGACCCACGCCTGTATTGGCGCAGATATGCTCTCTAGCGGCACGTCTCTATCCCGGTCTGGCCGATCAAACAGACCTGCTCGTCAGGCATCTGCATGCTGGCGCGTTGAAATCGGGGACGCGTCTCCTCGACGTTGGCTGCGGGGATGGAGAGGCCATTGCTTTCCTAGCTGGTCTAGGATGGCAGGCGAGCGGCGTGGAAATCGATCCCATGGCCGTACAGGCCGCGCGGGCGCGAGGCTTGGAGGTGATTGAGGGCGAGATCAGCTCGGCCGGCCTCGCCGATGAATCCTTCGATATCGTGACGTCTAGCCATGTCCTTGAGCACGTGCACGACCCGAGGAGCTTCCTGGCGGAATGCCGACGCGTAATGAAGACTGGGGGCTTGCTGGTGACCATCACGCCAAACGCCCGCTCCGAGCTTCTGGTGCGCCACGGCCAGCACTGGCTTGGTTTAGACCCCCCGCGCCATTTGGTGCTTTTTAACGCCGACAATCTCGCCGCTTTGGCTTCGGACGTTGGCTTCCGGGACGTTCAGGTGAAGCGGACGGCTCGGGCGGCGAGCCTCGCTCATATCGCTAGCTCCGGTATCGCGAACGCGGGTCACTACAGCTGGGGCAAGTGGCCGGGATGGCGCCTATGGTTCAAGGCGAAGACGCTAGAGGCTGGGATGATCCGCGACATTAAATCGGGGAGAGCCGAAGGTGAGGAAGTCGTGCTTATCGCCCGTAAGTAGGCTGGCCGCGTATGCGGGCGGCCGTGACGGGCTCGCGGTTATTGAAGACGTCGGATTCGGCTTAACGGCTGAATCTCCCTGAATATCCGACCATTCCCGAGAAATAGGCGCGCAGGTCGCGGGATAAGAGCGTTGCAATGCTCATGGCGACCGCGCTGATCGAGGCCAGAAGGCAGAGCGCGGCCATTCGGTCGAACCCGTCTGTGTCAATTAGGCGCGTCGTCGCCAGCAGTCCGGCCAACAGAGCCGCTCGCAGCCAAGTCTTCAGACTGAGGCCGTGCCGTTCTTGGGATGTTAACAACCTTCGATGGACGAGGGGGGCCCATAGCAAGACGTACATGAGATTGCCAATCAGCCAGACAGCTCCGGCTCCCAAAGTGCCAAAGGTAACGGCCGCCCAAATGGCCGCGGGGATCCACACCGTGCCAAAGACAAGACTTCCAATGACATGGAGCCGAATAACCCCCTGGGCGTATTGTAGGAGGAAAGGCGGATAGAGAAGCGACGCGATGCCGCTGCCAACGGCGAAGAGAGTCAAGGTTGGCGCCAGGCGCAGGGCAATTTCATGATTGCCCGTCCAAGCGTAGACGACGAGATCCGGCCGAGCGGCTATCGTGCCGGCTAGTCCGACGGCGAGAACAATGCTGAGAGCGATGGCAAGCCGATAGACCTCTACAAACTCTGTTCTTTTAGCCTGAGCCAACAGGGTTGTGAGGCGAGGCTGAAATGACTGCACCATCGGGGGGACTACCAGAGTTATCCCCGCACAGATTGAGATCACCAGGCTAAAGACGCCAAATTCACCAAGCGGGAGTATATGTGACAGTGTGAGTTTGTCGGCTTGATTGATGATTGTGAACATGGCCGAACTGATGGCCAGCCCCGCCGCGAAGCCGAACTCCTTGGATAGGAGTTTCCATCCAGGTCGCCACCGTATCGGCGCGCGTGGCATTGCTCGCGACAACAGGAGTCTATTGGCGCCAGCCTCCGCCAGGGTGATGCTTGCCCATACGACAAAAAATGTAGACGGCGAATGCGAACCGAGAATCAACGCTCCAACCGCCCCTAGATTTCGCGCGATCGCACCGACGACAGCGACGGTATTGGTCGCCATCTGACGTCCCAGGCCGACCAGGGCGGTCTGGTAGAGACCGGACAACCACCGAACCACCAACTGCAAACCGGCAAGACGCAAAGCCAGATTCACGACTTCGGCCGGTAGGCGCGATGGACCCAGCCAATGGCCCGCAACCCAGCCCGTTCCGAAAAAACAGGCCGCACCGGCGATCAGTCCGCCAATCAGGAAAAACGCCTCCGCCGCGCCCAGCAGGCTTACAGCCTCTTCGGCCCTGAGGGCGCCCGCCCTATAGCGAGACAGTTGGCGACCTACAGCCGGCCCGACACCAAAATCGAATAGCAGGATCCAGGCTTGCAGGACGAAGTAGAAGCCAACCAACCCATAGGCTTCCGCGCCCATCAAGCGCAGGTAAAACGGAATGGCCAACATGTTGACCACCGCGACGGCGACGTGCGTCACAAACCCGAATAGCAGGGTTGGGGCGAGGCCGCCGGCGAATCGCGCCGCTACGGTACTCACGACCGGCCATTTCCGAGCCCAGCCCGTCGCGGTGTTTGTCGTCGGACGTTGCGATGATCTCAAGACGCGTCTTCCACGGAACCGGCGTGATGCATCCGATTAATACCAGCCGGCCAGTATGAGAACGCGCGTGCCGACCGCGCCCCATAGGTCCCAACGGGCGATCCTTCCAAAGGCAGCGTAGCTGATCCGCGAAGCCAATGAGCGGCGGGACGCCACCAGCGCTTCGGCAATTCGTCGTTCGGGAGGGGCTATCCTCTGGCCGTAAAGTCGCAGAAACTCGGCTACCTGGGCGTGGATCGGATAGAATCCGCGTGGGTCGCGTAGAAATTTTTTGAGTTGCAGAATCAGCCCTGGCAATCTGCCTGGTGAAGCACCGTAGGCATTAAGCTGATGTTGCCGATACAGGATACTCGGGCGCTGGTCACACAGAACGGTGCCAAATGCGGAAATAACGAGAGCGCACCACCAGTCGTGCATAATCATCGCGCGGCCCGGAACATTCGCACAAATGAGGGTCGCGGCGGCGGCGTTCATGACCATGGTATTGCCGCAGGCTATGTTTGCGAAAATGATCTGGTCAAAACACCCTGAGCCCATAAGTGGGGTTTCGCCGATCAGGTTTAGGTCGCGATCGACGCACATCACGCTTGAGCAATAGAGCGCTGGCTTCCCGACGCCGGCTTCGGCCAGTCTTTGTGTCGCGCGATGCAATTTTTCCGGCATCCAGACATCGTCCTGATCGCAAAAAGCGTAGCAGTCGAAATCGCGGGGAACCCTTCTCAGGAGTTCCAGGAAACTGGCGGCCGGTCCGAGATTGGCGTCTGGTCGAGGATCCGCTAGCGCCGGCCAGATATGGGCGTAGGCCCCCAAGACGCCTATGGTGTTGTCGGTCGAGCCATCATCTCGCACGAACACTTCCACAGTCACCGATTTTTGCGCGGCTAGGCTATCCAGCTGAGCTGCCAGGAACCCCTCGCCGTTGAAGGTGGACAGCAGAACGGCGACCCTCGGTAGGCTCGGCGACGTCGGCATGCTCACGGCCTCGAATTCACTTGGAAACAGCCTCGCTCCATCCATGATAAGTAGCCGCCGACGCACCTACACGGTTGCACGCGCTCGCGCCGACGACGAAATTCCCTGTCCTTCTTCATACTCAGGCCTTTAGGCCGCTTTTCCGACGTTCATAGTTTGACGACCAAAGCTTGGCCGGTCATCAGGGCCAGGGGTCTCTCCAAACGCCCGGCGAAAAATTGCTCCACCGCTCGGCGTGCGCCGGGACACGATGGAAAGCCGTAGTCGTCAAATACGATCACGCCACCGCGAGGCATTCGAGGGTAGAGGAATTCGAGGCAATCCAGAATGCTCTGGTAGAGGTCCAGGTCGATGTGGGCGAAGCAGAACCCGCGATCCTCCAGCCCAGAAAAGGTTTCTGGAATCCAACCCTTCCTGTACTCGATAAATGGCTCATCCCCGACTGTAGTTCTTACACCATCAAGCGATGTGTCCGCGAAATCCCCCTGTTGATGACGATCGTCCACGCGCGACACGCTCTTCATACCTTCGTATGAATCGAACAAGACAAGATTGCGGCCGCTCGTTCTTTGAATTTCACGTTTCAGGAGACAAGCGGTTCCGCCGCGGAAAACGCCAGCCTCCATAACGTCGCCATCAACATTCAAGGCTTGTGCAAGCATTTGGTGTAGAGTCCAGCAACGTTCGATCGAAACGAGCGTGAAGGGGCTGATTTTATGGTAAAATTCTACAAAATCCGCCGAGAGCCATGGTGAATAAAACGGCTGATAGCGCTCTGCATCGGGTATCGATCCAACAATTAGTTTTCGGTGAATATATCGCCAAATTATCGGTGGCGTGATCGATTTCACCGTGCTTGAAAGCGAAATTAACGGTCGTTCGAGGTTTGTTGCCAAGGCCATTTATCAGGTGTTCCTACTATCGATGACAGGTTGTTGAGCGTAAGATTGCTCAAAGCCGAGGTAGCCGTCTCGATCATACAGATTGGTCAGAGATACAATTGGGAATACCCGATCGACGGCATCGTTCCACAGGGCTCCATAAATCGAAGTCCTTTATAACGTGTGGGTTCGTCAGTTTGAAGTGGCCGCCGCGCATCAGCGACAATCGCGTTTCTCCTACGACCTCATCGTGCGCAGGCGCAGTCATTTCGCCTTGAGGTTTTCCATCGATTTGATCGTCATATATGTGTCAACTTCGCGTCCGTCTCGAGACTCAAATATCGTGACTTCGGGGGTCAAGTATGGTGGAGTCGAGCAGGAGTTGGCGATTTGGCCCGTATCAAAGCATGACAATCGAGCGTTTGTCGCCAATAGGAGAGCCGCGCCCCGGGCATTCGTTGCGGGTCGTGGAGAACACAGGCACGCCTTTTGAAGCCGCGCCGGTGTCCTCGCCCGCCGATGGATTGGCGGCGCCGCCACACCGCAAGCCAGTCAGTAGCCGAGCATCTCTTCCATCCGGGTATGAACGGCGTACGCAAAATTACTCTCCCTATGCGATAGATTGGCGATTTTTGCCGGAAAATGCCCTATTGGCAAAGGATTTAGTTCGACATTATCTTGTGTATTTCAGCAATTCTGCTGCCAATTCTAAATTTCTATCTCCAGTCTGGAGGAATACGCTCGGGCTAGGCCCAGCTAACGCTGTTAAATCCGCAAAAATCTTGTTTATTCACATCCCAAAAACTGGCGGGACGTCTATAGCACAAGTTTTATATGGAAAAAATCTGCCTCACTACACAGCACAATTCTGGAATTTTACTTATGGTGACTCGGTAGGTAAAATTCCGTCATTCTCTATGGTGAGGCACCCCGTAAATCGTTTGGTGTCTGCTTACAAAATGGCAGTCTTCGGGGGGACTGATATCATGGCCTATAGTCGTTTTTCCCGCATGAAGCTACGTGGCTTGGACTCTCTGGAATCGTATGTCGATTATATTTTCGACAATCGAACTCAAATAGGACGATTGCCGTTGGAACTCCATGATCAGGCTAGCTTTATATTAAATGAGGAAGGTGTAGTAGTCGTAGATAAGTTATTCATACTGAATGATCAAAGTGGTATTCCAATTGAATTGTATCAATGGCTTTCAATTAAATCTATTCCACACTTGAATGCTACCGCCCCACTCTCAGTGTCTCTCAATAGAAAAACTCGCGATAAAATCGAACAAATATATTCGCTCGACATGCAAATTTATCACGCTCTCAAAAAAATAGGTTCAGTTTCAAGTCTAAAGGGTCTCAGATTCTAATAGGGCTCAAAACTTACTGATATGTCATATTGCGAATTGTGTTTAACGATCGCCGCTGTCTATTAAGTCGCCAATTCTTACCAGAGTATGATTCGTCTGTGAAGATAAGTTTTCTATATCTGCAACAATGGCGTCAGCAAAATCGATGCTGTTAACTAGCACCGTGCGTGGTAGTTGACCGAGGGAGTTTGGGCCGCGCACTGGGCGGCCCAAGCATAAAGTTCCTTGTTTAGCTTGATCTCGATCAATAAAGAAGTCGATGCGAGTAGAATCGAAGAAATTCGCTAAAATCTCTTCGGCCAGGCTGCCTGCGCCCCAGACGATAATGTCTGACGCGCCGGCTAGCGCGGGGTGGTCCGATAGAGTCGTCTTTGACCAACCTGGCGTCTGGAACGGACTGGCGATTACTTGAAGTGAGTCCGCGTAGCGTGAATCAAGGCGGGCGTCGGTTGCCGCGGCAATGACATTCAACGTGGTGTTGGCAAGGATCCGTGTCAGAGACCCGGCGGAAAAAAAGTGAAGGTGGGATCGGTTGTCGTCAATTGGCAGTTTCCGGTTTCCCGATCCGTTAGGAACTTCCAGAAAAATCGCACCTCCAGGCTTGAGAACTTGTTTCATGGCGACAAGTTCCGCAGCGGGATCTTCCAGATGCTCCAATACATGGGACATCAAGATCAGGTCGAACCTTGATTTTATCTTTTCATTCTCAAGCATCGCCCGCAAAGGTTGGTCATAGAGGCGGTCGAGGTGAGGTTTAGCGATTGTCCCCGCGGGAGAGAGTTCAATTGCCTCATAGCGGGCAATTTGAAGCGCTGAACGGGTCGCCGCCGCTAGTTCACCCGTCGCACAGCCTATCTCCAGCACCACGGCGCCGGGGTGGGCGAAGGGCGCAAAAAAGTTGATTTGCTTTGCCAGTCGGCCAGCCGACGTACCCAGAGCGCACATGGCCGTCTTTGAATAGGTATAGTTCGCCGGGTTAATTCGCCACCCGTGGAAACAGGAGCCGCAGTAGGCGCGCTCGCCGATAGCGGTTTCAAGGCTCGTGATATTCGAATTGCCGCATATGATGCAGGAAAGAGGAGCCAAGGACCTGCTACGCTCCCAAGGGATCGACAAGCATATTGCTCGCCAATTCCTCACGGCTCAAAAACGGCGCCAAGTCCTCCAGCGCCGATGTCAACATCGAACCGTCCTCCAGCCTTCTCGAGCTCAGCTTGGGCGAAAAGGCCTGGGCCTTGTCCAGAATGACCTCGCAGAGGCTTGGCCCGTCTTCGTGCAGCATGGCCTGGATCGCATCGCCCATGCCCTCATGCGCCACGATGCGGCTGACCGGGAAGCCGAACGCCGCGCCCAGCTTGACGAAATCCGGAAAGGTGACGCCGCTTTCAGGACCGCACCCGACCACATTGTCCGGAAAATAGTTCTGCTGGGTCTGGCGGATGGAGTGGTAGCCGTCGTTGTTGAGCACGAACAGCTTGATGGGTAGCCGGTGGCCGATGATGCTCTGAAGCTCCTGAATGTTCATCATCACGCTGCCGTCTCCGGCGATGCAGATGATGCGCCGGGCGCCCTTGGCCGCGTACCAGGCGCCGATCGCGGCGGGAACGTCATAGCCCATCGAAGCCGAGCCCGAATTGGAGAACAGCCGCTGGCCTTGCTTGAGCCCCGCGGCCTGGAAAGTGACCACACAGGCGGTGCCATCCCCGGTGACCACGATATCGTCGGCGTCGAGGTGCTCGAACAGGGTCTGAGCGAAGCAATAGGGGTTCACCGGTTCAGGTTTTTGCCAATATTCCGGCAGAACGACCGGGTAGCGCGCCTGTCTGACGCGGCACCAGGCCAGATAGTCGGCATGTGCGGCGGTGGATTCATAACCCTCCATCTCGGCCTCGAGCGCGTCCAGAAAATCGTTGAGGTCGGCGTGTATGGGCAGGTCGATGGACAGCGTCGGCTTGGTCAGTTCGGCTTTGTCGGCGTCGACCATGATCTGGAAGGCGCCACGGGCGAAGGAATCCCAATTATAGCTGATCTGCCTGATGTTCAGGCGGCAGCCCAGGACTAGCAACAGGTCAGCGTTCTGAACCGCGAAATTGCCCGGGCGATCGCCCACCGTTCCGGCCCGGCCGACGTAGAGAGGGTGATCGTTGGCGACCAGGTCGTGGGCGTTGAAGGCCGTGGCGACCGGCGCGCCCAGCCGCTCGGCCAGTTTCAGGAAACGCTGGGCGGCCCCCGCGATCCGCACCCCGGTTCCTGGCAACAGGCAGGGACGTTCGGCCTTTGCCAGATGGGCGATAACCTCGCGCGCCACGGCCCGTAGCGGGGCGCCGTTCAGCGTATCGGCCTCGGGGGCGACCGCCAGGGCGCGCGAAGCGCCTCCCTCGAAGGGATCAAAGCCGATCAGTGTGCTTGGGTCGATATTGGAGCCCTGAATGTCGATCGGCACATCGACCCAGGTCGGCCCTGGCCGACCGGATACGCCGAGGTGCAGGGCCTTTTCGAGTTCGTAGCGGATCCGTGTCGGGTCCTGCACGGTTACGGCATATTTGGTTATGCCGCCGACCATACGAACGATATCCACTTCCTGGTCGCCGAGTTGGCGCAAGCCGATAGGGAAATTGTTGGCGATGGTCTCGCGGCGCACCTGGCCCGAAATCACGATCATGGCCAAGCTGTCGGTATAGGCGCCGAATACGCCGTTCAACGCGTTGATCCCGCCAGGCCCGGTCGTCACATTCAATATCGCCGGCTTGCCGCCCAGGCGCGCATAGGCTTCGGCGGCCATGGCGCAGGCCTGTTCATGGTGCAGGCAGACAACCTTCAGGCTCGCCCCACGCCCAAAGGCGTCGTTCAGGTGCATGGCGCCCCCACCGGTCACCATGAATACGTGGTCGAGGCCCGCGGCCGCGAGGCGGTGGGCGATATAGTCGGCTACGCGCATGGTTCTCAGGAACTCTAGGTTAAATTCGGGACGAGCTCTTACGAGACGGCACGTTTCAATTCCGCCGGCGCCAGCGTCCGTGCGCGCGGAACGCCGCGATCATCGATCAGGCGCCGAAGCTCGAGATCGTTGGCATAGTGGCTGTCGATTTCGCGAATACGCACCGGTTGGTCCTTGCCGACCGGGCCGCGAAGAATCTCTCCGCTCTCAAACTCCCGCACGGAAATCTGACCATGCACCAGCGGAATCGCGAAATATACATCGTCATGGGTCAGGGCATGACCAGCGGGCAGGTCGCGCCTCAGATAGACCCCTCGAACCAGCTGGTCGAGGTATTGCACCTCCTTGGGTGGTGGCACACGCTTGGTCAGGGCCGGCGCACCGCACATTTCCTGGGCCTTGTGGAAGGCCTTGAACCATTGGTCCGCCTGATGGGGCAGGGTGCAGTAGGACGACACCGGGATGCTCTCGAAATCGATATCGATATGACGTTCAAATGTGCGGGCGCCTTTGGCATAGGCCATCAGTACTGAACTGCGCCAGTCAGTCATTTCATGGGTCGAAAAACCGATGACGGTGTCCGGGTAGCGCGTCCGAAGGAAGTCGATCTGATTGAGCTCAAGTTCGTCATCTTTGGACGGGTAGATCGAGACACAATGGTTCAGGGCGAATGGCAGGTTATGCTCGGAGAAAAACTGAACGAGGTGGTCCAGATCCTCAAGGTTTGAGCCACCGCTAGAGGCAATAACGGGCTTGCCGGCTCCGGCGATCTTTTCCAGCAGGACGCGGTCACGGATATCCGAACTGGCGATCTTGATGATGTCGAGGTCGAATTCGACGCATTTGTCGACCGACAGCTCGTCAAACGGGGTCGCCATGGCGATCATCCCCTGGTCCCTGATCGCCTTGACCAGAACCGCCATTTCAGCCCAGGCGAGTTCGGTCGAGCCAACCTTCTTAATGTAGCGCACATCATCGCGCGCCCGGTGCTGTTTGTGGATGAACGAACCCACGTCGCGAAACTGCAGTTTCAGCGCCGCATGCACTCTGTTGCGCCGTACGACCTCGCCAAAATCCTGGACGATTCCCAGACCCCGTTCAAGCCGGCCCCAGTGATTGTTGGCCATTTCCAGAACGAAGAGATTTTCGAAAATCGTGTACGCCATACGGTCTAACCAATCCGATACTCAAGGGTTGTTACATAGGTCGAAGCGCCGTCCTAAGGCCCTGTCCTTAGCGACGACACCATTCTACCCGTCCCGTCTGTGATTTTTCGCACACCCCCATGTAAATGACGGCGCGGGCTTGCGGTTCCATCAAATCTTTTTGTTAGCGGCGTTTTTCGAGTGTTTTTCTGTCGCTCGTTAATGGGCCTTTGGTCGCTTAACGTAGCCGGCGAGAAATCCACCGGTGTTGTTCCAGGTTTCACGGTCCAAAACATTACAGAATCGCAATAATATCACAATCTTCCAGCAATTGACCCTTTGATCGGCATGGTGATGTGAGCGGTTTGGCATGGTCGAAGCCATCCTTCCCGACATTTTGTTGTGGAACCGGTTCCGACGCGCCTGCTAAGGGCACCCGTCGCCACGGTGCGGCGATCGGGAGGATGATGGACACGTCGAAAGGATCACCGCGCCCCGAGCTGGAGATTGGCCTGGCCGGCCTTGTGCTTCTGGGCGTCGCCATCGTCGCTTGGCGGTTTTGGCAAGAAGGCTTTCTGCCGCAGCCGTTTTACTATCAAGTATCCGAGTCCTTCATGGATCTGTACACGCCGGCGGTCTGGGCTAATAATTCATCTGCCTACGTCCGCTGGCATTCACTCTACCCGCCAATATCTTTTGTGTTTCTCCGATTCATAACGCTGAAGAGTTGTTATGCGTTGGGGGATTTGGGCGCCAGGGACTGTGACTGGCTCGCGCGTTTTTTTCTTCTGGCGATTTTTTCCGTCAACCTTGTGCTGGTGTTCGCAACCTATCGAATTGCCAATGCTCGAACGGCTTTACCAAGGACCATCGCCATGGGTCTTGGTCTGCCGATGCTCTATGCGCTCGAGCGGGGAAACTTGATCATCGTCTGCTTTACGTTCTTCGCGCTGGGCTATAGTGATCTCCTGCGTCATCGGTGGATGCGCTGGCTCGCGCTGGCCTTGTCGATGAATTTCAAGCCGTATATCGGGTTGGTGGCCATGCCGCTGGTGATCAAACGGCGCTGGCCCTGGGTCGTCGGTGTTGGTCTGCTCGGCGTCGCCGTCTATCTCGTGACCCTGGCAGTCTATGGATCGGGCGGTCCGCTGGAGATCATCGCCAACGATTCGCACTACGCCGTCGCGGCCAGCAAGGGCGGTTTCTCGGACCTCTATTACGCGACCGCCTATTGGCCGCTGATCCGCCTTCTCGAGACCGTTCCTCCCGAGTTTCATCTGGCCTCGGCGCCGGGCGCGGGGATTTGGAGCCTGGTTCTGACAGTCGCTCTGCGGTTGGCGCAGGTGGCCAGCCTCGCCTGTCTGGTGGCCGCCGCGTTTCAGCCCCACGGCGCCGATGTTCGCCGCCTGGGCGCGCTGGTGGCGGGAGTCTCCATCACCGCGTTCACCACCGGCTCGGCCGGCTACGCGCAGATCTTTCTGTTTTTCCTGCTGTTTTTTGAGCCGTGGCAAGGCACGACCCGGATAACCCTGCTGATCGCCACCTATCTACTATGTGTTCCCCTCGACCATGTGTTCTTGGCGGTGGGCCAGGAGCGGGTATTCAGCTATCTGGGAGGGCGCGAGGTGTTGACCCACCATGGCGTGTCCGTGGGGCAAATCGTTCGACCCGGCCTGCTGCTGATCATTCAGTACGGGCTGATCATCCTGAATGTCGGCGATATTTTTCGAACCCGCGAACAGGCCGCCGTGCATCGTTCGGCCATGAAGACGGTTTAACGTGCGGAGGATGGGCGGGCGTTCTATCAGACCGGTTCAATTGCGCTCGCCAACCTCCCGGCGAACGCCAAAAAAGGCCAGAGATGACCAACAGCAACAAACCGAGCCGGCGACGGGCGTCAACCAAGCCCAAGTCGAATGAAATCCTCGAAACCGTCCAGACCGTCGTATCTGCCCTGCTGATCGCCTTGGTGATCAAGACCCTGGCCTTTCAGCCCTACACCATCCCATCCGCGTCCGAGGAGCCCAATCTCTATGAAGGCGACTACATCGTGGTGTCGAAGTGGGCCTATGGCTACAGCCACCATTCGATCCTGTTCAGCCCACCGGTCTTCAAGGGGAGGGTGTTTTTAAATCCGCCCAAGCGCGGCGATGTGATCGTGTTCAAACTGCCGAGCAGCGGTCATATCGATTATATCAAGCGTCTGGTTGGCCTGCCCGGCGACCGCCTACAGGTTCGCGCCGGGCGGCTGTTCATCAATGACAAGGCCCTGGCCGTGGCCGCGAAACAGCCCGTCCAGCTAACCGACCATGACTATCCCGAACAGGGCGCCTGGGTCCGCGAGACCAATCCGGAGGGGCGGACCTATTTGACTCAGATGCACGGAGCCGGCCTGGAGCCGGCCGACAACACCGGTGTCTATGTCGTGCCACCACACTGCTACTTCATGATGGGCGACAACCGCCAAAACTCCCTGGACAGCCGCTTTGACCCGGGCCTGTCGCCCGAGGATCCCAAACTCGGCGGTTGCGGGTGGGACAGCCGGCTGGATTCCTTTTTGCCGCAGGAAGCCGGGGTCGGGTTCGTTCCCGAGGAAAATCTGGTGGGCCGCGCGGAAATCGTGCTGCTGTCGTGGAATAAGGGCGCTTCGATCTACAAGCCCTGGACGTGGGTCAATCTGCGGCTGGATCGCTTCCTGCACCGCATCGGCTGAAGGTCCATGGACCGCGCCCGCGTTGCGGCCGGGGCCGCCAACCGGTAGGTATCGCCCGCTATACCCCACGCTTGGCAAACCCATACCTGGATTTTCTGGAGTCTCCGCCATTGGTCGATTTCGTCGAAGAGGTCGAAGAACAGCTTCGCGCCGAGCGATACGGCAAGCTGGCGCGACAATACCTGCCTTGGTTCATCGCCGCGGTCGTGGCCACGGTTGTGGGCTGGCTCGGGGTGTGGGGCTATAACGCCTGGCAGGATCGCAATATCGGGGCGGCGTCGCTGGCCTATGACAAGGGTGTCGTGACGCTCTCCGGCGGCGATCCGACCGGCGCGTTCAACGCCTTCGCTGGCGTGGCCAAGGATGGACCCGCCGCCTATCGCACCCTGGCCCTGCTGCAGCAGGGCAATATTCGCCTCGCCGCCGATCAGACTTCGGACGCCGAAGGCTTCTATGACGCGGCGGCCAAGGCCGCGCCCAACGACGTGCTGCGCGATCTGGCGGCGCTGCGCGCCAGCCAGGCGATCATGGACACCGCGCCGTACGCCCAGATCGAGACCCGGCTGAAGGCGCTGATCGGCGAAAAACACCCCTTCAGCCTTCAGGCCAAGGAGATGCTGGCCCTGGCGAAGCTGCAGGCGGGCAAGCTTCAGGAAGCCAGAGGGGATTTCAACGCCCTGGGGCTGACACTGGGGGTCAGCCAGAGCATGCGCGCGCGGGCTCAGGGCGCCATCGCCCTGATCGATAGCGGCCAGGCCGGCCTGGTGTCGCAGGTGGTCAAGGCGGCCGCCACAATGCCGCCCCCGGCTGGCCCGACTGTCGGAGGGTCGCTTTTCGGCGGCGATCAGGGCGCGCCGGCGTCCGATGACTCCGCCCAAACCCCCGCTGGGAACCCTCAATGATCAATAGAAGCAAGCTCGGCGCGGTCGCCGTAGTGGCGCTCCTGACGCTAGGTGCATGCTCCACCGTCTCCAAGGTTGGTAGCCTCAATCCCTTTCATGGCCGTGACAAGGAAAAGGGCAAAGCCAGCGCCGCGGCGAGAACCAACCGCATCCCAGTCATTGCGCTCAATGACCAACTCAAGGTGGCCGACGCCTTGAAAGGGCAGGATTTCTTCCTGCCGGCGCCGGCGGCCCAGGCCGATTGGCCCGTGGCCGGTGGATCCCTGGAACAATCGATCGAAAACGTAGAAGCGGCGCCGGCGTTCCAGGTGGCCTGGAAACGATCGATCGGCCTGGCGTCGTCGCGCCGTCACCACATCACCGCGCCGCCGATCGCCTTTGGCGGGACCCTGTTCGTCATGGACGGCGGTTCGACGGTTTCCGCCCACGACGCGCGTACCGGCGCGCAGCTTTGGCGCCAGAACATCATGCCCAAGTCGAAGCGGGATCACGAAGCCTGGGGCGGCGGCGTCTCATATGCCGCCGGGAAGATCTACGCCTCGTCAGGGTTCAAGGAGGTGGTGCAGCTGGACGCCAAGAGCGGGGCCATCGGATGGCGGACCCGGACCGAGGCGCCCCTGCACTCGGCGCCGACGGTCGCGGATGGCCGGGTGTTCGTGGTCGATGTCAACGACGAGATGCTGGCGTTCGACGCCACCAGCGGGCTTCAGCTGTGGACCTATCAGGCCCTCACAGAACCCGCCCGGATTCTCGCGGCGTCAAGTCCGGCGGTCGCCAACGACACGGTGGTGACGTCGTTCGCTTCGGGTGAACTGGTCGCATTGCGCGCCGCCAACGGCAACGAATTGTGGAACGCCAGCCTATCGCGCGCCAGCCGCACCAACGCGCTTTCCGAGATTCGCGATATCGCCGGACGACCGGTGATCTACAAGACCGACGTTTTCGCCGTCAGTCACGCCAATTATTTTGCCGCTGTCGATCTGCGTACCGGCTCGGTGCGATGGACGTTGCCGGTGTCGGCCACCACCACCCCATGGGCGGCCGGGGACGTGGTCTATGTGGTCGATCAGAGTGGCCAGGTGATCTGCGTCTCACGCGACAGTGGTCAACTCTATTGGATCAGGGACCTCAACGAGGGTCTGAAAAAGAACAAGCGCGCCTATTGGTCGAGCCCGCTGCTGGCGGGCAACCGCCTGATCACCCTGTCGACCCACGGTGTCGCCCTGGCGCTGAATCCGAAGACCGGGGCGACAATGGCGACGCTTCATCTGGGCGCCGAGGCCCTGCTCGGACCGATCGCGGTCGGAGGCATGATCTATGCGGTCACCGAAGGCGGCCAGCTGGTCGCCATCCGGTAGGTATTGGCCAAGCCCATGGATCGGCTGAAACTCGCGATCGTCGGCCGTCCGAACGTCGGCAAATCGACCCTGTTCAATCGATTGGCGGGCAAGAAGCTAGCCATCGTCGACGATCGTCCCGGTGTCACGCGCGATCGCCGCTTCGGCACGGGGCGGCTTGGTGACATCGACCTGGAGCTGATCGACACGGCCGGCTTCGAGGACGTAACCGATGAAAGTCTCGAGGCGCGCATGCGCCACCAGACCGAGCTGGCGGTGGCGCAAGCTGAGCTGATCCTGTTCGTCATCGATGCGCGTGACGGCGTCACCCCTCTCGATGAGCTGTTCGCGGTCGTGCTGCGCCGAAGCGGCAAGCCGGTGATCATCGTCGCCAACAAGACCGAGGGACGGGCCGGGGACGCGGGGGCGCTGGAGGCTTTCAATCTCGGCTTCGGCGAACCGGTTTCGATTTCGGCCGAGCACGGCGAAGGGATGGGCGATCTCTACGCCGCCGTCCTGGCTGCAGAACCGTCCGAGGCCGACCTTGAAGAGGAAGATGACGAAAGCGGCGCGGCCCAGGGCGAAAAGCCGATCCGGATCGCCGTGATCGGGCGTCCGAACGCCGGCAAATCGACGCTGGTCAACCGCCTGATCGGCGAAGAACGCCTGCTGACCGGCCCCGAGGCCGGCATTACCCGGGACGCCGTGTCGGTGGACTGGGAATGGGACGGGCGCCGCATCCGCCTGGTCGACACCGCCGGTCTTCGCCGCAAGGCGCGGATCGACGAGGCACTGGAGAAGCTCTCCACCCAGGACACGCTGCGCTCCCTGACATTCGCCGAAGTGGTGATCCTGGTGATGGACGCCACCCATCCGTTCGAAACCCAGGACCTGACGATCGCCGACCTGGTCGAGCGAGAGGGCAGGGCGCTGATCTTCGTGCTGGCCAAGTGGGATCTGGTCGAGGATCCGGGGGCCAAGCTGCGGGACTTCATCGAGCGGGCCGAGGAAGCGCTGCCGCAGCTGCGCGGCGCTTCGGTGGTGGCTCTATCGGCGGAGACCGGGCGAGGGCTCGACCGCCTGATGCCGGCGGTGATCAAGGCCCACGCGGACTGGTCGACCAAACTCAAGACGCGGGATCTGAACGACTGGCTGAAGATCGCCGTGGAGCGTCACCCGCCACCGGCCGTGCATGGCCGGCGTGTCAAACCCAAATACATGGCCCAGACCAAGGCCCGTCCGCCGACCTTCGTGCTGTTCGCCAGCCACGCCGACAAGCTGCCGGAAAGCTACCGGCGCTATCTGATCAATTCGATTCGCCAGAGCTTCGATCTGCCCGGTACGCCGATCCGCATCACTGTCAAAACCGGCAAAAACCCCTACGACGAGGCCATCACCGATCCGGTCAAGGCGTTTCAGGCCCGGCGGCGCAACGCGCGGACGCCCACGAAATAAAGCTGTGAACGCCGGTCGGCGGACCCGGGTCCGACGCCTGGGCCAGTTCGACAACCATCGGCCCAAGCGCGCTGGGACTGATGAGGGAGTCCGGCTCCTCGCCGGGAAACGCCTCGGTGCGCAGCTTGGTGCGCATCGGGCCGGGGTCCAGCAGAACGGCCCGGATCGGCGTATTGTCGACCTCGTCGGCCCAGGCGCGGACCAGGGCTTCCAGCGCCGCCTTGCTGGCTGCAAAGGCGCCCCAGAAGGCCGTTGGCCGGGCCGCCTGTTCGGCGGTGAGGAAGATCGCCCGCCCGGCGTCGGAGGCGCGCAGCAGCGGCTCCATGGCGCGTATCAGCCGGTAGGTCGCGGTGATATTGGTGGCGACGATCTTGTCCCACACCGGCGGCGGAATATGCAGAACGGGCCGCAGGCCCAGCAGAACGCCGGCGGCGTGAACCAGAATGTCCAGGCGGCCGAACCGGCTCAAGATCACCTGGGCGAGCTGGTCGACGCCGTCGCCATGGGTCAGGTCGAGCGGAACCAGGGTGACCGGCGCGGCGCTCAGGGCCTTCGCCTCGTCGTCCAGATCCTCAAGCGCCCCCTGGGTCCGGCCGACCGCGATCACCTGGGCGCCGGCGGCGCTCAGGGCGAGGGCCAGCGCCCGTCCGATCCCGCGCGTCGCTCCGGTGACCAGCGCCACGCGGTCGATCAGCGGCCGTTGGTCGCTCATGCCGTCAGGCCTCCTCGATCGGGCGCGCGGCCCAATGCTGGGCGATCAGGGCGCAGGCCATCAGTTGCAGTTGGTGGAAGATCATCAGCGGCAGCACCAGAACGCCGACCATCGGGGCAGGGAACAGGATGCTGGCCATGGGAACGCCGGAGGCCAGGCTCTTTTTCGACCCACAGAACACGATGGCGATCTCATCGGGCTTGGAGAAACCCAGGGCGCGGGAAGCTAACAGGGTCGCCGCCAGAACGATCGCGAGCAGGGCCGCGCAAACCCCGGCTAGAGCCAGGACCTGGACGCCCGAGACCTTTGTCCAAATGCCGCCGGTCACCGCCGCGCTGAAGGCGCCATAGACCACCAACAGGATCGACCCGCGATCGACATAGCCGACCAGCTTGCCATGGCGGCTCATCCAGCCACGGACCCACCGCCGGGCGATCTGACCCGACGCGAAAGGCAGGAACAGCTGAACCGCGACCGCGCCGATGGCGTCCAGAGCGTTGCCTCCGCCATGGGTGCCCAGTAGCAGGCCGCCAAGCAGGGGTGTGACGACGATGCCAATCAGATTGGAAGCCGAAGCCGCGCAGATCGAGGCCGCTACATTGCCCCGCGCCACCGAGGTGAAGGCGATGGACGACTGCACCGTCGAAGGCAGGCAGCAGAGAAGCAGGACCCCCGCCGACAGCGAATCCGGCAGCACGAAGCCGGGCAGTCGCCGCGCCGCGAGGCCCAGAAGCGGGAACAGAACGAACGTGGAGGCGACTACGAGCAGATGCAGCCGCCAATGGGTCATGCCGCCGATCACCGCCTCGCGCGACAGTTTCGCGCCGTGCAGGAAGAACAGCAGCCCGATGGCGAGCTTTGTCACCACGCCAAGGCCGTCGGCGGTCGTTCCCCGCACAGGGAGGATGCTGGCCAGAGCCACCATCAGCAGAATGGCCACGACATAGAGATCGGGCGAGAGGCGGCGCAGCCAGGTGGGCAAAGTCACGCGTCGACCAGAAAGGACAGCTGCCGGTCCAGATGGTTGCCGCCGCCCGAGGCGATTTCGCGGTCCAGAAGGCGAGTCGGATACTCTCCGGTGAAATAGTGGTCGGTGAACTGGGGGCAATCGGGGTTCCGGGGTCCGGCGCCCATGGCCCAATAGAGTCCGTCGACGGACAGAAACCCCAGGCTGTCGACCTCAAGCAGCTTGGCCATTTCCTCAAGCGTCCGATTGGCCGCCAGCAGGTCGTCGCGGTCGGGCATGTCGATGCCATAGTAGTCCGGCCACTTGATCTGCGGAGAGGCGGACCGCAGATGCACCTCGGTCGCGCCGGCCTCGCGCACCATGCGAACGACACGAACCGAGTTGGTGCCCCGGACGATGGAATCGTCGATCAGCATCACCCGCTTGCCCGCCAGAACCGCGCGGTTCGGGCTGAGCTTCATGCGGACGCCCATCTCGCGGGCGCCTTTTGACGGCTGAATGAACGTTCGGCCGACATAGTGATTGCGAATGATGCCCATCTCGAACGGCACGCCGCTCTCCTGAGCATAACCCAGCGC
This sequence comes from Caulobacterales bacterium, assembly GCA_038227865.1. GTDB lineage: Bacteria > Pseudomonadota > Alphaproteobacteria > Caulobacterales > Caulobacteraceae > Acaudatibacter. The sequence continues at coordinate 66,165 of JBBRPO010000007.1, read as the reverse complement.
CGCCGGCACGCCGGAATCCGGCACGGGCACGACGACGTCCACGGGCAAATGACTCTCCTGGGCCAGACGCTGGCCAAGGCGCTTGCGCACGCCATAGACCGACCGGCCGTTGACCACGCTGTCCGGCATGGCGAAATAGACGTATTCGAACACACAGGGCCGGGCTTTTTCGGCAGGGAATGGGCGTATGGATTCCATGCCGTCGTCGGACACCACGACCATTTCGCCATGCTCGACATCCCGGACAAAACGGGCGCCGATCATGTCCAATGCCCTTGTTTCCGAAGCGAAAACGCCCTTGCCGTTCAATTCGCCCAGCACAAGCGGCCGAATGCCCAGCGGGTCCCGCACGCCGATCAGCTTCTTATTAGTCAAGGCCACCAGGGCGTAGCCGCCTTCGACCTGGGAGAGGGCGTCGATGAACCGGTCGACGACCTTGCGTTTACGCGATCGCGCGATCAGGTGGAGGATCACCTCCGAGTCCGAGGTCGACTGGAAGATGGCGCCGTCGGAAACCAGCCGGTCCCGCAGAACCAGAAAATTGGTCAGGTTGCCATTGTGGGCGATGGCTATGCCACCGGCTTCAAGATCGGCGAACATCGGCTGGCCGTTGCGCAGGAAGCTGCCGCCGGATGTCGAATAGCGCGTGTGGCCTATCGCCGAGGTCCCGGGGAGCCGCTGGTTGAGGTCGGCGCCGGAGAAAGCGTCGCCGACGTGGCCCATGTGCCGTTCGGTATGAAAGCCTTGGCCATTGAAGGCGGCTATGCCACAAGCCTCCTGGCCACGGTGCTGCAGGGCGTGGAGCCCCAGCGCCACCAGGCTCGACGCCTCGGGCACGTCGAAGACACCAAAGACACCGCATTCCAGCCTGGGACTATCGTCATCGGGATCTCGGGAGGTCTGAATTGACGGGGCTCGCCGATTGGCCAGGGTCAAGGCGCTTTCTCCACTTTATTGCCCGACGAGAGCCGGTGATCGCCCGCGTAGCCGTCCGTCGTACGGTGATGGCGCTGGGATTGGCCTTTGGCGCCGTCGACGACCAGATCGGACTCCAATGGACCGGCGAGCCTTGGGGCCATCTCTTGCGCGACTTTCACGCCACTTGGCGCGAAGGCTTTCAGGGCGTCGCCCGAAGCGGAGGCCAGGGGATACAGCTTGGCGTCCGACATCCAGACCGGCATCCGCTCGGGCGGGGTCACGGCCCTTATCAGAAGCACGAAGGCCCCCAGAACCACCAGCGCCCGGACCACGCCGATTCCCAGACCCAGAAGCCGATCGAGGCCGGATAGGCTAGTCTGGTGGACACCCCGGGTCAGCGCGCCGCCAAGCAGACGAAGAACAATGTAGGTCAAAATGAACACGCAGAGGACGGCGGCCGTGTTGGCGATCCATTGGGTGTGGATCACACGACCGGCCAGCGGACCGGTGAAGCGCAGCGTCGACGCCGCCACCGTCGCGGCCGCGACCAGAGCGACGACGGTGGAGACTTCGCGCGTCGCGCCGCGCACCATGCCCGCCAACCCCGAAACCAGAAGCACGACCACGGCGGCATAGTCGAAAATCGTCATGGGGCGGTCACGACCGATATCATGCCCACGCCTGGTCTCCGATCCTGGCCACGGCCTCGGCGAGACGGGCCACTCCGGTCACGGCTACCAGCGAACCCCCATCGGCGGTTCCCGGAGCCAGGGCCCGCGTGAACCCCAGCTTCGCCGATTCCTTCAGGCGGGATTCCATTCTGCTCACCGGCCGGATATCTCCCGATAGGCTGATCTCACCGAAGACCACGCAGTCTTGCGGCAGGGCTGTGTCGAGCGCGGATGACGCCAAAGCCGCCGCCGCGGCCAGATCGGCCGCTGGTTCAGTGATCCTCAACCCCCCGGCGACGTTCAAGTAAACGTCACGCGTGGCGAATCCAAGACCGCAGCGCGCTTCCAGAACCGCCATCACCATGGCCAACCGCCCGCTATCCCATCCGACCACGGCGCGCCGGGGGGTCCCGTAAACCGAGGGCGCCACCAAAGCCTGGAATTCGACCAGGACCGGCCTGGAACCCTCGATCCCGGCGAATACGGCGGCCCCAGCGGCCCGCTCTCCGCCTTCGTTCAGAAACAGGGCCGACGGGTTCTTGACCTCGCCCAATCCCGCGTCGCTCATCTCGAACACGCCGATCTCGTCGGTGGCGCCAAAGCGATTTTTCGCGCCGCGCAGGATACGGAACGGATAGCCCCGCTCGCCCTCAAAGGCGAGAACCGCGTCGACCATGTGTTCGACCACCCGGGGGCCGGCGATCTGCCCGTCCTTGGTGACGTGGCCGACCAATATGACGGCGACGCCGCGCTTTTTGGCCAGCCGAACCAGTTCCCCCGCGCAGGCCCTGACCTGGGTCACCGAACCTGGACCGGCTTCATGGGCGTCGCTCCACAGGGTCTGTATCGAATCGATTATCACAAGATCGAATTTCTCGCGCTTCAGCGCATCGACAATATCGCGAAGCGCGGTTTCGGCGGCCAGGCTTACCGGGGCGTCGGCCAGCCCAAGCCGGTGCGCGCGGCTTCGAATCTGTTCCACCGCTTCCTCACCGGAAATGTAGGCGCACTTCGCCCCGCGGCGCGCGGCCTCGGCGCAGACCTGAAGCAGCAGGGTGGATTTGCCGACGCCAGGATCGCCGGCCAGCAGAATGGCCGAGCCCGGAACCACGCCGCCGCCACAGACCCGATCGAATTCGGCGATGCCGGTGGATATCCGGCGAGGGCTGGGGGCCGTGGCCTCAAGCCCTTCAAAAGCCAGGCCGCGGGTCTTAGTCGCCCGGCTCGGCGCGAGGGCGCCCGGTGGTCGCGCGGTGGACTCCTCGACCAAACTGTTCCAGGCTCCACACGCCGAGCACTGGCCGGACCACTTGGAATGGACCGCGCCACAGGATTGGCAGGCGTATAGGGCGCCGTCGCGGGCCATGGATCTCCGATTCGAGGTCAGAACCGATCTTAGCTGTACGCGGCAAAGTCTCTAAGCTGGTCAGCGCGGATCGAAACGGCCTTCGCGCGCAAGATCGCTGAATTTGGTGATGTTCTCGTCATAGTGCAACTTGATGGTGCCGATCGGACCATGGCGCTGTTTGCCGATGATGACTTCCGCGACATTGCGGATCTGGTCGAGCTTTTCAGTCCATTCCTGATGCTCGATGGTGGCGTCCTTGGGTTCGACGCGGCCAAGGTAGTAGGCTTCCCGATAGATGAACATCACCACGTCGGCGTCCTGCTCGATCGAGCCGGACTCGCGCAGGTCGGAGAGTTGCGGGCGCTTGTCGTCCCGGTTCTCAACCTGGCGCGACAGCTGGGCCAGGGCGAGGATCGGCACCGCCAGCTCCTTAGCCAGGGACTTCAGGCCCTGGGTGATCTGGCTGACTTCCTGGACCCGGTTCTCGACGCGGCCTTCACCGCCGGTGACAAGCTGCAGATAGTCGACGACGATCAGATCAAGGCCGACGGTACGCTTCAGCCGCCGCGCGCGCGCCGCGAGCTTGCCGATCGATATGCCGCCGGTTGCGTCAATATAGAGGGGCGCCTCGCCGATCTCCGCGGCTCCGTCGCGGAGCTCACCGAATTCGCTGGCCTTGATCTCTCCCTTGCGGATCAGATCGGACGGAATGCGCGTGACCTCGGCCAGCAGACGCATGGCCAGCTGTTCGGCCGACATTTCCAGCGAGAAGAACGCCACCACGCCGCCATCCACCGTCTTGCGGCCGCCGTCCAGGGTCGGTTCCCAGGCATATCGGCGGGCGACGTTGAAGGCGATATTGGCGCCCAGCGAGGTCTTACCCATCGATGGCCGCGCGGCCAGGATGATCAGATCCGATGGGTGTAGGCCGCCCAGCATCTTGTCCATGTCACGCAGACCCGTCGACAGGCCCGACAGGCCACCTTCCCGGCTATAGGCCTCGGCGGCCATGGTGACCGCCCCGGCCAAGGAGTCGGAAAAGCTCATGAAGCCGTTCGACACGGAGCCGGTTTCGGCGAGGGTGTAGAGTTGCTGTTCGGCCGCTTCGATCTGTTCGCGCCCGGACAGTTCCGGATCGCCCGCCTGAGCAGCCGCCGCGATCTCGCCGCCGATGCGGATCAGATCTCGGCGCAGAGCCAGATCATAGATCACGCGCGCATAGTCGGGTGCATTGGCGGCGGGCGGCGCCCGATCGACCATATCGGCCAGATACCGCACTCCGCCCAGTTCCTCGAAGGCTGGATCCCTCTGGAACTGCTCGGCGATCAGGATCGGTTCAGCCAGATGCCCGCGCCGGACGTGGGTCTGGATGGCGCCGTAGAGCCGCCCATGAAACGGCTCAAAGAAGTGGACGGCCTGAAGCGAGTCGCTCAGGCGCTCATAGGCGCCGTTGTCATAGAGCAGCACACCGAGCAGCGCCTGCTCGGCCTCTATATTAGCCGGCGCATGCGCGATATCGATTGTTGGGGGACCCGGACGCAGATCCAACATGGGAACAATAGCCATGTGGCACCCTACCCGATCGAATTACCGGTCGGGGACGCACTGTGCGAAAACTCACAGAAAACCGCCGCCCTGTGGACGGTTTTTCTAGTCGTCGCGGCCGAAGGACTCGTGACTGCCCGCGCCGCCTTCAAGCATGTCGGCGACCGACTGGGCGTCGGAGGCGCGATCTTCCTCAAATTGCGAAGCGATCACGTTTTCGCCGCGCGCCTGGCGCTCGGCTTCATCGACACTGCGCGCGATGTTGATGTTCACCGTCGCGGTGACTTCGGCGTGCAGGCGCACCTTCACCGAGTGGACACCCAGCGTCTTGATCGGTTTGTCCAGAACGACCATCGCCCGATCGATCTTGCCGCCCTCGGCGTTAACCGAATCGGCGATGTCGCGGCCGGAGACCGAGCCATAGAGCTGGCCGCTGTCGCCAGCCTGACGGATCATCACATAGGAGGCGCCGTCGAGACGTTCGCCGGCCTTTGCCGCCGCGCCGCGGGCGTTGGCGTTGCGGCTTTCGATATCAACCCGCTGGCTTTCGAACACTTTCATGTTCGCCTGGGTGGCGCGGAGGGCCTTGGAGCGCGGCAACAGGAAGTTGCGCGCGAAACCGTCCTTTACGGTGACGATTTCACCCAGGGCGCCGAGACGTTCGACCCGCTCGAGGAGAATGACTTTCATGGCCGTCGCCGCCCCTATTTCACAACATGCGGCAGCAGGGCGAGGAAGCGAGCGCGCTTGATCGCCTTGGCCAGTTCACGCTGCTTCTTGGCCGAGACAGCGGTGATGCGCGACGGCACGATCTTGCCGCGTTCAGAGACGTAGCGCTGAAGCAGCTTGACGTCCTTGTAGTCGATCTTCGGAGCGTTGGCGCCGGAAAACGGGCAGACCTTGCGCCGGCGCAGGAAAGCGCGCCGGCCGCCGCCGCCAGATTCGGGGAGTGTGGTTTCTTCGGTCATGGCTGAAATCTCTACAAGCTAATGACTAGGCCGGAACGTCGTCGAAGCGGCGCTCGCGCTCGCGGTCGCGTCTGGCCAGCACGGGGGAGAGTTCAAGATCCAACGCCTCGACCCGCACGGTCATGAAGCGAAGCACGTCTTCATTGATCGAGATTTGACGCTCCATTTCCTTCACCGCCGCGGCCGGAGCCTCAATGGCCAGCAGAGAGTAGTGTCCCTTGCGGTTCTTCTTGATGCGATAGGTGAGGTTGCGAAGCCCCCAATATTCGATCTTGGCGATGTGGCCACCAAGCGATTCGATCAGGGCTTTGAGTTCTTCGTTAAGGGTCTCGGCCTGGGCCGGAGATATATCCTGGCGCGCGATCAGCACGTGCTCGTAAGCAGGCATGGTTTCCTTCGTCCGATGGAGGGAGCGGCGGCGGGCGGCGCTCGGAACAGGCGCCACTCGACGATGGATCTCAAGACGGCGACCGGGAGACTCCCAATCCTTTGATGTTCCGTTAAGAGACCGCTCTCCTGTGAGAAGCCGGCGCTGATACGCGCAATCGAAGGTCCGCGCAAGGCCGTCTTTTAGAGGGGATGAGTCGTCCGGTAAGCCTTCAGGGCCTCCATCGTCTTGGCTACGTGTTTCTCGGCGCCCAGATCCGAATAGACGAAGGCGACCTTGCCGTCGGGCGCGATCACATAGCTGGTGCGGTCCGAATGGCCCGGATAGATCGCCAGGGTCGACTTGTAGCTGCCGGCGATCTTGGCGCCCGGATCAGCGGCCACCGCGAACTTGGAGCGGCATTCGCTCACCGAAAATTCGGTCAAGCGATCGATATTGCCCGCGGTCACTCCGATCAGCGTGGCGCCGAGCTTCTTATAGTCGGCCGACGCATCGGCGAATTCATGGGCCTCGATCGTACAGCCGGAGGTGAACGCCGCCGGGAAGAAATACAGCACCACCGGTCCTTTCTTCAGCGCATCGGAGAGTTTGAACGGGAACTGTTTGCCGGCTTGCGAGGCTTGGGCCGAAAAATCCGGCGCCGCGGCGCCGACTTTCAGCGCGGCAAGCGCCGGACCGGCGATGATGGTCGCGACGCAGGCGATGGTGGCGAGTCGCTTCATGGTTTTGTTCCTCGGCGAGATCATGTGGCTGCACGGCTCTATGCGCCATTTCACCGGTTTGACGCTAGAGTTTCATGACTCTCCTCGCGCTTGTGGCCTGGCGATCTTTGACCTAACCCTCCTTATCCAGAAGACGGAAAGCGCCAACGCGCCCACTGAAACGAATCTTCGGAGGGCTGAGCGCCACATGAGCCTTGTGTTTCTTTTTCCCGGTCAAGGCAGCCAGGCCGTGGGCATGGGCTCCGAACTGGCGGCGGCGTTCCCGGCCGCTCGCGCCGTCTTCGAGGAAGTCGATGACGCTCTGGAAGAAAAACTCTTCAGGCTGATGAGCGAAGGTCCGATCGAAGACCTGACCCTGACGCAGAACGCCCAGCCAGCTCTTATGGCTGTCAGCCTCGCGGTGATGGCGGTTTTGAGCGCCGAATTCGGCGTTGGCGTCGAGCGCGCCGCTTTCCTCGCCGGCCACTCCCTGGGAGAGTATTCGGCGCTCGCGGCGGCTGGCGCACTCAGCCTGACCGATACCGCTCGCCTCCTGCGGTTGCGGGGGCAGGCGATGCAGAGGGCCGTGCCCGTGGGTGATGGCGCGATGGCGTCGCTGATCGGACCCAAAAGCGATGTCGCCCTGGCCGAGGCCGCGGCCCTGGCCGGTTCGTCTCTCGGAGTCTGCGTGGTCGCCAACGACAATAATGCCGGCAATGTGGTGATTTCCGGCGTCAAGGCGGCGGTCGATCTTGCTATCGCCAAGGCCAAGGAATTGGGTGCGCGCGCGATCCCCCTCAATGTTTCGGCGCCGTTTCATTGTCCCCTCATGCAACCCGCCGCTGATGAAATGGCGACCGCGTTGGCGCGGGTCACCATCAGTCCGCCGCGCGCGCCGATCCTGCCCAATGTGACGGCCCGGCCCACCTTCGATCCGGAGCTCATTCGAGGCCTGTTGGTCGAGCAGGTGACGAGCCGGGTGAGGTGGCGTGAAACAATGGAATGGCTGGCGTCGGATGGCGGGGCTTCACGTTTCGCCGAGATCGGCTCGGGGAAGGTGCTGAGCGGCATCGCAAGACGAATTGCCCCGGACGCGGAGGTTTCGGCGGTGGGATTGCCGGCCGAGCTCGAAGCCTTCGCAAAGTCGATCTAGGCCGCGGCGGGAAGTATTTTTTGGGACTGGCGGAAGGAACCGGGATGTTCGATCTCACCGGCAAGACGGCATTGGTCACTGGCGCCACGGGTGGCATAGGCGGCGCCATCACGCGCTCCATCCATGGGCAGGGCGCGAGGGTGGTTCTTTCTGGCACCCGGGCGGAGGCGCTGGAGGAAATGGCGGCCGGGCTTGGCGAGCGCGCGACAGTGGCTGTCTGCCAATTCGACGATTCGGCGGCGGTGGATGGTTTGGTGGCCGCGGCCGAAGCCGCCGCGGGCGCGCCTCTCGATATTCTCATCGCCAACGCCGGCATCACCAGGGACGGGCTTTTGCTGAGAATGAAGGACGATGACTGGTCTTCGGTCATGAAGATCAATCTCGAGAGCTATTTTCGGCTTTCACGCGCCGCGCTCAGGGGCATGATGAAGCGGCGGTCGGGGCGAATTGTCGGTATCACATCCATCGTTGGCGTGACGGGCAATCCGGGACAGGTCAACTACGCGGCGTCCAAGGCCGGGATGATTGGTTTCTCCAAGGCTCTGGCTCAGGAGGTCGCCAGCCGAAATATCACGGTCAATTGCGTGGCGCCGGGTTTTATAGAGAGTCCGATGACGGACGGCTTGAACGATGACCAGAAAGCGCGAATCCTCTCGACGATTCCCCAGGGTCGCCTGGGCGCTGCCGCCGATATTGCCGCGGCGTGCGTCTTTTTGGCCAGCGACGAGGCGTCCTACGTCACCGGCCAAACCCTGCACGTGAACGGCGGGATGGCGATGGTCTGACCTCAGCCCATTTCGTTGCGCGGGACCGGCGGCCGGCTCGCCGGGGTTCGCGCCGCTAGGCGGACAGAAAGGAACATGCTAGGCGAAAAAATTCTGATCGACATGGCGCCGTTCGAGGTCAGAAGCCGCGGCCTTGGACAACAATCAAATGCGTCGTCGGCGGGGGGTAACCCTCGACCCCCGGCGCCAACCAAACTAGAGGGACTGGACCTGAATGTCCGACACACTTGAGCGCGTTCGTAAAATCGTTATCGAACACCTGGACGCCGACCCCGAGAAGGTTACGGAGAAGGCGAGTTTCATCGACGATCTCGGCGCTGACAGCCTCGACAACGTTGAGTTGGTGATGGCCTTCGAGGAAGAGTTCGACATCGAAATCCCCGACGACGCCGCCGAACATATTCAAACTGTCGGCGACGCGGTGAAGTTTATCGGAGAGCGCCTGGGCGCCTGAGTTTAGATCGTGCGCCGTGTCGTTGTAACCGGACTGGGTATGGTCACCCCCCTCGCATGGGGGGTTGAGCCGACTTGGAAGGCCCTCCTCGCGGGGCGGTCCGGAGCCGGACGAATCACGACCTTCGACGCGACGGGTTATGCCTGCCAAGTGGCTTGCGAAGTTCCGCGGGTGGATGGTCGCGGCGGTGGCGGCCCCGACGTAGCTGACAGCTTCGCTCCGGATCAGGTGATGAGCCTGAAGGACCAGCGGAGAGTGAACGACTTCATCCTCTATGCGATGGCGGCGGCCGATGAAGCCGTTCGCGATTCTGGTTGGGCGCCGTCAACCGATGAAGAACGTGAGCGGACCGGTGTGAATATCGGCTCCGGGATCGGCGGCCTTTCGACCATCGCGGAAACGGCTATCGAAATGCATGAGAAGGGTCCCCGTCGGGTCAGCCCCTTCTTTATCACTTCCGCGTTGATCAATCTGGCCTCGGGACAGGTCTCGATCCGACATGGATTCAGGGGTCCCAATCATTCGGTCGTCACGGCCTGCGCCACCGGGGCTCATGCCGTGGGTGACGCCATGCGCTTCATTCAGCACGGGGACGCCGATGTGATGCTGGCGGGGGGTGCGGAAGCCGCGGTATGCCCGATCGGCATCGCCGGCTTCATCGCCTGCCGGGCCCTTTCTACCCATTTCAACGATACGCCTGAAAGGGCGTCGCGTCCCTATGACCGCGATCGCGACGGCTTCGTCATGGGTGAGGGGGCGGGTGTATTGGTCCTCGAGGAACTCGAACACGCCCGCAAGCGCGGCGCGAAGATATATGCCGAGGTTGTGGGTTATGGCCTGGCCGGCGACGCCCATCACATCACGGAGCCGGCCGACGACGGTGATGGCGGTTTTCGCGCCATGCGCGGCGCGATCTGTCAGGCCGGGGTGGAGCCGGTGGATATCGACTATATCAACGCTCATGGCACCTCGACGCCGCTTGGCGACGAGATTGAATTGGGGGCGGTGGAGCGCCTGTTTGGTCAGGCGGCGGGCCGCGTCGCCATGTCATCGACGAAATCGGCGATCGGGCATTTGCTTGGCGCGGCCGGCGCCGTGGAGGCGATCTTCTCGGTTTTGGCGTTGCGGGACCAGATCGCGCCCCCGACCATCAATCTCGACAACCCATCGGTGAATTCGCCGATCGATCTGATCCCCAACGTTGCCAAGCGCATGAAGATCGATATTGCCCTTTCGAACAGTTTCGGCTTCGGCGGCACAAACGCATCGGTCGTGTTCAAGAAGGCGCCGTGACAAGACGGCCTCGCGCGCGAGGCGTCGCCGCGAGCCTGACGGGCGTCGCGCTGGTCATGTTGGCCGTATGGACGTTTGCCGGACCCGGACCTTCGGCTTCGAAGGGTGAAGCGACCGATGTCGTCCTTCCGCCCGGCGCCGGACTGCCGGGGATCGCCAGAGCCTTGGACCAAGCTCATCTAATCCGTTCGCGGGCTGCTTTCATGGCCGCGGCGGTTATCACCGGCGGCGCGCGCCACCTCAAGGCGGGCGAATATGAATTTCCCTCCGGTGCATCGTTGGCTCAGATTGTTTCAGCCATCCAGCGCGGCGCCGTCCTGCGTCACTTCATCACTATTCCGGAGGGGTATACCTCTCGGGAAGTGGTGGACGCGCTTCGCGCCGCCGCCTTTCTGGCCGGTCCGGTTCAATCACCCCCAGAGGGAAGTCTGTTGCCCGAAACCTATGAGGTGGGGCGAGGAGACACCCGTATGGGGGTGATCTTGCGGATGGCGGCCGCCCGACGTGGCCTGCTTATGCAACTCTGGGCGCGGCGGATTCCAGGCTTGCCTTATGAAACCAGCGGGCAGGCGGTTGTCCTGGCTTCGGTGGTTGAAAAGGAGACCGCAAAGCCGGAGGAACGCCCGCGCATCGCCGCTGTATTCATCAACCGTCTGAAAAAGGGGATGCGCCTGGAAAGTGACCCAACGGTGATTTATGCCGTGTCCGGCGGCGTTCCGCTCGGCCATGGCCTTCGCGTGTCGGAGCTGGCGTCTCCCTCGCCTTACAATACCTATCGTTTCGCCGGACTGCCGCCGACGCCGATCGCCAACCCTGGAAGAGCCGCTTTGACAGCCGCTCTGAATCCAGCACGAACCGATGATCTATTCTTCGTTGCGGACGGATCCGGCGGCCATGTCTTTGCAAGCACCTTCGAGGCTCATAAGCGCAATGTGGCGCGATGGAGGAACATCGAACGGCACGGCGGACCTTCGGCATGACAATCTCGAGCATGACAGGCTTCGCCCGGCGCGAGGGCGCGGTGGAGGACTGGACTTGGGCGATCGAGGCTCGTTCGGTCAATGGTCGTAATCTGGAGGTCAGGTTCAAGGGACCGAACGGATTCGAGGCTCTCGAACGACTGGTGCGCGAGGCCGCCCAGGCTCGTTTCCAGCGCGGTCAAATCAACGTCACCATCCAGGCCCGGGCTTCGTCGCCGGCTCGGCGCTCGAACCTGAACCTTGAGATATTGGAACGCTACCTGGCCTTTGGCGAAAGCTTCATCGCGGCCGGCCGCGCAGTCGCCCCTAGGATCGACGGCCTGCTGGCGCTGCCTGGTGTGATTGAGATGTCGGACAATGACGCGGGCTCCGCCGACTACGGCCAGCTTCAGTCGGCGATGGCCGGCTCCGTCGCCGAGGCGCTCGATGCCCTGAAACAGTCTCGGGCGGAGGAGGGACGATCAATCGCCCGCGTGCTCGACGGATTCCTGGATGCAATCGAGAGCCTGATCGCCGCGGCTGATATGGAGGCTAGCCAGCAGCCGGCGCTCATCAAGGCGCGCTTCGAGAGGCGGCTCGTTGAACTCCTGGGCGATTCCGTCAGTCAGGATCGGATTGTGCAGGAGGCTGCCGTCATGGCCGTGAAAGCGGACGTGCGTGAGGAAATTGATCGGCTGATCGGCCATGTCGCCGCCGCCAGAACGTTGCTTGCCACCGGCGGGGCCAGCGGACGCCGGCTGGACTTCCTGACTCAGGAATTCATGCGAGAGGCGAACACCCTGTGTTCGAAATCGGCGGTGTCCACGCTGACCAACATTGGTCTGGAGCTGAAGGCGACGATCGATCAATTTCGGGAACAGGTGCAAAATGTCGAGTAGCAGCCCCGCCCCTCGCAGGGGTTTGCTCCTGGTGATTTCCAGTCCATCGGGGGCTGGGAAGACGTCGCTCTCGCGCCGGTTGATCAGTGATCAGGCCGATCTAAGCCTTTCGGTTTCGGCGACGACTCGCGGCCCCCGCCCCGGCGAGCAGGATGGCAGAGAGTACTGGTTCGTCGATGCGGCGAGGTTTCAGGCCATGGTGAGCGAGGACGCGTTCCTTGAGTGGGCCGAGGTGCATGAGCACTGCTATGGAAGCCTGAAGGATCCAGTCTTTCGCCATTTGGCCGAAGGACGAGACGTTCTGTTTGATATCGACTGGCAGGGCGCTCAGGCTATCGCCATGAAGGCGCCGACCGACACCGTGCGGGTTTTCATCCTGCCCCCCTCGATGGCCGATCTGGCCAAGCGTCTTCACACCCGCGCTCAGGACTCCGAGGCGGTAATCGAGCGCCGTCTTGGACGGGCAAGAGGCGAAATCTCCCATTGGGGTGAATATGATTACGTTATCGTCAACGATGACATGGATCAGGCCTACACGGAACTGACGGCGATTTATCGAGCTGAGCGGCTGCGCCAGCCCCGCAATCACTGGATCGAACCGATGGTCAGCGCCCTTCTCGCGGAAACCTAATCCCGACGCGCCACCCAGGCTTCGGCCATGGCCATGAAACCGGCCACCGATATGGTCTCGGCCCGGGCGTTTGGATCGACGCCAGCGGCTATACAAAGCTGTTCGCCGCCCAGAAACCTGACCGACGAACGGAGCATCTTGCGCCTTTGGCCGAACGCCGCCCGCGCGACGTGTTGCAGGGCCTCCACAAGGTCCCGAGGCGGGCGATGTCCGAGGGGGGTCATGCGCACCACCGCGGAAGCGACCTTTGGGGGCGGCGTGAAGGCCCTTGCCGGAAGATCCATTACGCTTCGCGTTTCGCAGATCGTCTGCGCCAGCACGGCCAGACGACCATAGTCCGCTTGGCCCGCCGAAGCGACGATCCGCAGGGCCACCTCCTTCTGGAACATCAGCGTCATCGAAAGGGGTTGGAAATCACCGGTCAGCCATTTGACCAGTAGAGGCGTGCCGACGTTATAGGGCAGATTGGAGACAACGTGCCCGACGGAGCCGGCGCCAAGGCCGCGCAGTATAGCCAACTCGTCGATGTCCAAGGCGTCGCCTTCGATGACGGTCAGACGCCCCTCGGCGCTCACGGCGAGATCTTCGAGCAGGGGGATAAATCGCGGATCCTTTTCCACGACTGCGACACGCGCGCCGGCCTCAAGCAGGGCGCGGGTCAGGCCACCGGGCCCGGGCCCCACCTCAATGACCGCCTGTCCGTCGACGATCTCGGCGAGACGGACAATCTTGCGGCAGATGTTCAGATCAAGCAGAAAGTGCTGACCGAAACGCTTGTCCGCGCTGATACCTGCTAAGGCCAGGATGTCGCGCAATGGGGCCGGAGATGGGGCGAGGGACGCCGCGCCCTCCGGATCCCGCGAGTCGGTCACCTTGATTCTATGGTCGCCGAGTTTCGCAGGTCACGCAGCTGACGCTTGGCGATCATCGCCAGCTCTTGCCCGTAAAGTCGATCTTCGATTTGGTCGGCGGTCAGCTGATTGGCGCCGCCCTTATGCTTGTCGCATACGGCAATCAGATGCACGCCCGCCTCGGTTCGCACCGGACCTGACACCTGCCCGGACTGCAAGGTGTCGACAACGGCGCGGAACGCAGGCGCCAGGTCTTTGGTGTCGGCCTCGCCCAGGTCACCCGAAACCACGCCCGGGAACTTGGCCGACATCGCCTCCATATTGTCGCAGCCTTGAAGCTTGGGGCGCAGCAACATGAGTTTCGCCTCGGCGGCTGAAACGTCTTCCGGCGTCGCGGTCTTGGAGAGCGCGATGGCGGCCTGTTTTAGCTTCACGACCGTGGAGGCGTCGCCCGCCCGCCGATCCTTGAGGTAGATAATATATATGCCGTCCTTCACCTCGATGGGCGCCGATAGTTGCCCTGGACGAAGGTCTGCCAGAACGCGATCAACTTCGGGAGCCATTTCGCCGGTCGATACCCAGCCTACGTCACCACCGTTCGCGGCCGATGGGGAGTTGGAAAACTGCTTGGCCACGGCGGGGAAGGGCGCGCCCTTCTGAAGCTGGCCTATCAGCTGTTCCGCGCCCTGGTGCGCGGCGGCCATACCGCCAGCGCGGGTGGCGTCGATGAACACCTCGCCAATCTGGTACTGTGGCTTGCCCGCTTCGCCCTCCAAGCGCTTTTGGAATGCCTTGATCTGGTCATCGCCTATCTTGAGCCTTTGGCCATATCGACCCCTGATCCAACCGCGCCAGCTGATCTCGGCTCGCAATTGATCCCGAAATGTCAGGGGAGCCACGCCTTGGCCGGCGAGTTGCGCCAGCAACTGTGCGCCGCTGGTGTTGTTGCTGCGCGCGATGGAAGCGATTTCGTCGTCGACCTCCTGATCGGAGGCGACCAGGTCGAATTTCTGCGTTTTTCCTTGGGTCCGCAGTTCCTGCATTTCGAGGCGTTCATCAACCAATGAGCGAATTGCTTCGCGCTGGATATCGGGTAGATTCTGATCGGTGGGCTGGAGGCCCGCGGTGACGATCAGAAGCCGCATGCGCTGAACGATGTCATAGGTTGACACCAGATCGTCATTGACCGTGACCACCACGCTTTCGGAAATTCCCGACGGCGCGGCCGTTGATGGGGAAACCGCGGGAGCATCCTGAGCCATGACCGGCTGGGGCGCCGGTTGAAACGCCACAAGGACTGTCGCTACGGAAAGTGTTGAAAGGCGGCGCATCTTACTCCTGCGGACTGTGACGAGCGGGCGGCTCTTCTGGAGAGGACATTTCGACCCACGGCATCGGCCTTTACCGTGCATTGCCCAATGTGGCGAGCGTTAGGCGCAGTACCACCGAAGTTGATGGTCCGAGTGTGCCGTTGAACGTCTCGTCGTGGCGATAAAGCACCTCGACCCTGATGCAATCGTCCCGATAGACCACTCCCAAGTCTCTCCGCCGCCAACTACCGCCGTCGAAAATCAGGTAGCCGGTCAACCCCCAGTGACGAACGGGGTAGAATTCGCCGTGGATGTCGAGGCTGTTGACCATACCTCCCGTTGGCGCGTTCACCTCTCTGAGATAGCTCACATAGCCCTCGGCGCGGGCGGTTGTGAATGCGGCGCCGGCCTCAAGGCGGTTGACCGCGAAGGTGCTCGAATCAAGTCTAAGGCGCGAGAACAGGCGGACGCCCTTCGTTGGCGTGGCGTCGGCCGCGAATATCCAATCCGACAACGCGGTGTCCAGACCAGTGCGGGCGGGGATCGACGAGTCGCTCTTGGCGGCGAGACGGCGACCGATCAAAACACTGGCGTTGCGGCCGTCACCTAGAAGAGCGGTCGCCCGGCCACCCAAGGTCACGCTCTGGCCACCCTCATATAGATCGAAGCCTGGCGATCGGTTCGTCTGAAACAGATTAGTTTCATCAAATTCAAACACGGTGCTGTCTTCGTTGGGTATTCTCGGATCCTGGGAGGTATTGGGCGAGATCGCGATCCGCGCCAGCGGTTCCAGGATATAGCTGACGTCGCCAATCTGTCTGATGAGGGGATAGCTGATATCGGCCCCCACGGTCCCAAAGGCGCGGGTGATAGTGGCGTCTGAGGCGCCGCTTTGCGGGAGGGCGACATTGAAGACGTCGGCCCGGCCGTTCACAAAGGGTTCGAACCTCAGTCCGTTGGAAAATACAAAGTTGCTACGCCAGTCGGCTTGTAATGTCGCGCGGCGGCTGTCTATCCCAGGGAGCGTCGTCTGACCGGTGGCGTCCGTGGTGGATAGGGATTGATTCCTGGTCAGGGCGACAGCGCTTCCATCGATCCGCAGGCGACCGCCGAGTATGGCGTCGGGCGCCTCCCAACGGCCTTCTATGAGCGGAGCGATGGTGGGTATCGTGCTTTGATCATCCGTGGCCCTCAAGCCTTGGACGTTTATGACCGCGATGGACAGGTATGAAAGCTGGCTTTGCTCGACGGCATACAACTGTGAGATCAACCGCCGATTATCCGACGCATACGGCCCATGATCCAAAAAAGCGTCGCTGACCGAATATTTGTCGAATATGAGCTTGTCGGACGCTCGTTCGGCCGTAAAACCCCATGACCAGTACTTGCTAATATCGAATGCGCCATCGGCTAATATATAACTGCGGGATGTGTCACGTCCGAACAGTTGACCGTCCGATGTAAAATCTCTTGAATATGTATAACCAGCCCGGATTTCCGTGATTCCAGAGTATAAACGTTGTCGATAGTCGATATTTAGAAAGGGATTTACGTTACTATTAATTTGTGGAGTTAGGAGTAAATCCTGGTGAGATGAAATTATGCCATAATAGGGCTGGTCGTAACTTACGCCACGCGGGCCGGAAAAAGTCACGACCGGCAAGAGAAACCCGGATTTCCGCTCGGCGGTAGGGTCGGCGCTTTGTAAAACGGGGATGTAAAGCACGCTCTGTCCAAGAACCTGAACAACAGCGCCTTTGAAGACAAGAGTCTTTTTTCCGGTATCTTCAATTACTGATCTTGCCTTGATAGACCAGGTTGGGTTTTTTTGTCCGTTTTCGACGCAAACCAGGCAAGGCGTGTAGACGGCGTTTTCAAACTTTGTAACCTGTGCACTTTTGCGCTGAACGCTCTGAGCGGCAATCAGGACATGGCCCTGGAGTCTGGTGGAGAAGCCGGCCGCGAAACCATCGCTCATCGACTTATCCAGAGTGATGGTGTCAGCGAACTGGGCTGAACCATCCGGCTGAACGATGGTCACCTTGCCCTTGGCGATAACAATCCCGGTCTGGGAATCGTAGTCGACGATTTCCGCTCTTAGCACCCGGCCCTTATAACGGATCTCGATCCCGCCGGTGGCGATGACGTGATGGTTGGTCTGGTTTTGGGAGACTGAGTCCGCCTCGAGATAGAATGCGCCGCCGGCCAGGCCATCATCGCCGACTATTTGTCTCGGCGCTTGGCTTGACGACGGGGCCATCGCCGCCAGGGTCTTGGCCTGGGCGGCGCCGGTCAGCAGCGCCAACGCCAGACCCGCGAAACCGCGACCCGTATTCGACCATCTTCGGCGCGACTTCACCAATCGACCCTCACGCTCTTTCATTTCACACTTTTCCCGACTGGCCGAGGTCGTTCCGGTCGCCGTGGCTGACGCTTGACGAGCCCATACTTCCCCAAGCGCCAGGACGCAAAATTTCGGCGCCGGATTGAAGCACGGGTCAACCGTCCTCGGTGTAGAAGAGTAGCGTGACCGCGGACAGAAACGCGAGCAGCGGCGGCGCCCAGGCGGCCAGCATGACGGGAATAATGTCGGTCAGGCCAAGCGCGCCGCAAAACTGGTTCAGGAAAAAGAAAGCGAATCCCAGGGCGACACCCAGGCCCGCGAGGCCCGCCAAGTTCCCGAGCCGCCATAATCTCAGGCAGAATGTCGCCGCCAACATAGTCATTGCGGCCAGCAGAAGGGGCGTCGCCGATAGCTGCTGCAGGCGGAGTTGATAGGCCGCCGGCGAATAGCCGGCCAATTCAGCCGATTTGATCGTCGCGGGAAGATCCCAGAAGGCCACGGCGCCGGGCGCCACAAATTTTTCCATCACCGAGCGACGATCCATGGTCGATGGTAACAGCAGAACCTCGGATCGGATCGATTCCGAGCCCGCGCGCGCCTCGCGCGCCTTCGTCAATCGCCAATAGCCCGGCATCAGCAGGGCTTCGTCGGCATCAATCCGGCGCGTGAATTCAAGGCCACCCGCCCCGCCGACGCTTTGAATGAAGATCGATACCCCTCTCAAATGAATGGCGCCGCCGATGAGGTCCCTCGACGTGGCGTGTATGACCATTTGGCTGAAGCCGTCGCCCTGCCGAAGCCAGATCTCACCGCTCGAACCGGGCAAGCCATCGTTGGTAAGCGCGGCCCTTCGCTCCTCGAAGCGGGCGTTCAGAGCCGCGGAAACGGGATTGAGAAGGCCAATGGTCAACAGACCGATGAGGAATGCCGCGGCCGCGGGAGTAAGGATGAACTGCCAAGCCGAAATGCCCGCCGCCCGCATGGCGATCAACTCACCCCATCTGTTAAGTGTCACGAAGGTGCCCATGGAGCCGAACAGGAAGACAAAGGGCAGAAGCAGCAGAATGATCGCCGGCGACTTCAACAAGGTCAGTTCGAGCAATTGAGAAAAGCCGATATCGCCTCTTCCCGCCAGCGAACGCGAAACTTCCACCAAGTCCACCAGGACAATGACGGAGGAAACCACCGCCAGGGCGGCCAGGACCCCCAGCAGCGTGCGTGCCAGCAGATAGATGCGTAGCCTCACCCCGTCGCCCGCGCGGCTCGATGGTAACGTCCGGAACTCGCGGGGTTGGTGAACAGCAGCCGCGCCGCCACTAAGGCTACCAAGATCGGCGTTCCATACTGCAGGAGATTCGCGGTCGGCCAGCCGACGCTCGCATTTTGCACAGCGAATCCCAGCACTCGGGTCACGAGCGCGACCATCGCCACCACCGCGATACGCATCCCATAACCCAGCCGGCTGAAGCCGGACCCAAGCACCGCCGATAGGGATAGAGCCATGAAGCTCAAATTATAGAGTGGCGACGAAAACCTCGAATGCGCCTCAGCGATGTTAGGCGTCGGAGTCGCACCATCAACGGTCTGTTCAGTATCGGGAGAGGTCAATTCATGGATATATTGATCCGACAATTTGTATCTCATGGCGGGCTTGGCGACCGCCAGCGGACTAAGATCGAGTATATAGTTATCAAAGGACAGAAAATTAAGCACGCCGGTGGCGGATAACTCTTGGCTGGCTCCGTGACGCAGTATCAACAACGGTGCGACGCCGTGCCGCTGTAGCCGCCCCTCCCGCGCCAGGATCGTGGTGTCGCGTCCGTGATCAAGCCGTCGGTCGATGAACAGATTATGGATGGTTCCGTCCTCATCGACCGAGGCCGCATAGACGGTGACGCCAGTCGCGGGGTGGGTGAACTGGCCCGGCCTGACCAGACTGGTGACTAAATCCGTGCGTACGCCGACAAGTGTGTCGCGAAGCGCGCGATAACACAGTGGCTGTATCCACAGCGTGAT
Organism: Caulobacterales bacterium; assembly: GCA_038227865.1. Lineage (GTDB taxonomy): Bacteria > Pseudomonadota > Alphaproteobacteria > Caulobacterales > Caulobacteraceae > Acaudatibacter. The sequence continues at coordinate 46,931 of JBBRPO010000007.1, read as the reverse complement.
CAACAGCGAGAAGGTCGCGATGATGGCTGAAAGCCGAATGGCCGGCGAGATCACCTGCCAGCGGCTCATGCCACTGGCGAAGCAGATGTTGATCTCATTGTCGCGCTGAAGGCGATTGACGGCGATCAAACCACCGACCAGCACCGCGATGGGAAGGATCAGCACAATCAGTTGGGGCATTGCCAAAAGGATGACCTTGCCGAATGTCGAAAGGCTTTGACGCTGAGTCAGGACCACGCCCAACGCTGAAAGGGCCTCGGCCAGCATGGCCATGGCCGTGAGCGCCAAGGTCGCGAGGAGCGTAGGGCCCATGAGCTGCCCAAACAGGTAGCGATCGATCAGGCGCATGGTCTGGAGGCCGAGCTCTCATGGCGGGAAGCGGGGCCTCGATGCGGGCCGGCTTTTGTAGACCCGTCGGCCGCGTCGACACAACAGACCTGATAGTCAGGGCTGATCGGGTGGGGATTCTCGGTGGGTCTCGCCAAAGACCGGTCGAAACGCGGACAGTAGCGCAACGTCGACGTCTTGCATCGATCCGGTGAAACCCAGATCGGCCAAGCTTGTGACCCCATGCTCGGAAACACCGCAGGGGACAATTCCGCCGAAGTGTTCGAGGTCCGGAGCGAAATTCAGACTGATCCCATGGAAACTTACCCAGCGACGAAGCTTCACGCCGATGGCGGCGATCTTCTCCTCCCGGCCTGGACAAACATCGTCTCGTTCGACCCACACACCGACGCGTGATTGGCGGGTCACGCCGGTGACGCCCAACTGGGCGATCGTCCCGATCAGCCAGGTCTCCAGAGCGTTCACGAAGGCGCGGGTGTCCCGGCCGCGTTCCCGGAGATCGAGCATGACGTAGGCCACGCGCTGTCCGGGACCGTGATAGGTGTACTGGCCCCCGCGGCCGCTGGCGAAAACCGGAAAGCGATCGGGGTGGAGCAGGTCGGCCGCCTTGGCCGAAACGCCCGCCGAATAGAGCGGCGGGTGCTCCAGGAGCCAGACCAGTTCTCCAAGACGCCCTTCGGCGATCGCCTCGGCCCGACGCTCCATGACCTCCATGGCCAGCGGATAGGGGGTCAAGCCGGGTGACCACGCCCAGCCCACGGTATGCCGGTCCGGGCGTGAAAAGGTCGCTGGCTTGGCGGTGGAAGCGGTCGTCATACCCCATCAATGTGGGGCTCCGGCGTACATAACGCAAAGCGCGACTTCACAAACGGTGGCCCTTTTGCTACGCCCCCCGGCTCACCACGGGCGGTCGTGGCGGAATTGGTAGACGCGCAGCGTTGAGGTCGCTGTGGGGCAACCCGTGGAAGTTCGAGTCTTCTCGACCGCACCAGTGAGCCGATCGGAAACTCCTCCCGGTTCTTGAGGCTCGCCGCGTTCATCGCGTGGCGAGCCCGGATGAGGCGTGGTAATCTTCCCTCTATGATCCCCAACCATGGACCGATGATGGATTTCGGCCTCGGCGAGACCGCCGACGCGATCCGCGACACCACCGCCCGATTCGCTGCCGACCACATCGCGCCGATCGCCGCGGATGTGGACGCCACCAACAGCTTCCCGCGCCATCTTTGGCCGCGGATGGGCGAACTGGGTTTGCATGGAATCACCGTCGAAGAAGACTTCGGCGGCTTGGGGTTGGGGTATCTGGAACATGTGGTGGCCATGGAGGAGGTGTCCCGCGCCTCGGCTTCCGTCGGCCTCAGCTATGGCGCGCATTCGAATCTGTGCGTCAACCAGATCCGACGTTGGGGAACCGACGCTCAGAAGAACCGCTATCTGCCGGGCCTGATCAGCGGCGAAAGCGTCGGCGCCCTGGCGATGAGCGAAGCCAACGCTGGTTCAGATGTCGTGTCGATGGGCCTCAAGGCGCGGCGACAGGGGGATCGCTACATCCTCAACGGCGCCAAATTCTGGATAACCAACGGACCGCATGCCGACGTGCTGGTGGTCTACGCCAAGACGACGCCCGACGCCGCCAGCCGAGGCGTCTCGGCCTTCCTGATCGAGAAGAACTTTGTCGGGTTTTCCTGTTCCCGAAAACTGGACAAGCTCGGCATGCGCGGCTCCGACACGGGCGAACTGGTGTTCGAGGATTGTGAAGTCCCCGAGGAAAACGTCATGGGTCCTGAAAATGGCGGAACCGGCGTCCTGATGAGTGGTTTGGACTACGAACGTACCGTGCTGGCCGCCGGGCCGCTGGGGATCATGCAGGCCTGTCTGGACGTCGTGCTGCCCTATGTCCGTGAGCGAAAGCAGTTCGGAAAGCCGATCGGCGCCTTCCAGCTCATGCAAGGCAAGATCGCCGACATGTATGTCGCCCTGAACTCCGCGCGGGCCTATGTCTACGCCGTGGCGAGAGCATGTGACGCCGGTCACACCACGCGCTTCGACGCCGCCGGCGCGATCCTGCTGGCCAGTGAGAATGCGGTGCGCGTCTCGCTCGAGGCCATTCAGGCGCTAGGCGGCGCGGGGTATTTGAAGGATTTTCCGGTCGAACGCTATCTGCGCGATGCCAAGCTTTATGACATTGGCGCGGGAACCAACGAGATCAGACGGTTTCTGATCGGTCGGGAACTGATCGGCGCCTGACGATCTCAGTCGGCCATGATCGAGGTCCGATAAAAGCGAAGGGCCGCTCCATCTCTGGGGCGACCCTTCCATCGTCATGACCGCGGCGCTCTCGGGGATGAACCGATAGGCCGTGACCGTGCCTTATGAGCGTCGAGACGCTGTCAGGCGTGAGCCTCCATCTTCAGGCTCCAGGTCACTTGCGACCGCGGTTGGAGACAATGAGACACTGGACCACCTCCTTTCAGCTGTTGAGACAGGAACCCGAATATGGCGCGATCCGCGCAGGTTGGCAATCGCATGCCGATCAACGACAGCTTAAAAAGGTTCTGGGGCTGGTTCGGGGTTGACACCTCATGGCAAGCGGACCATTTCGGCGGCGCTCTCACCCCGTGTTCGCGGGGGCGGTGGCCCCCTTTCGGAAACCCAAAACCCAATGCCAAGCGACAGTCCTGGTCCAAATAGCGGGCCGCCTAGATCGTTTCGCGGAGCCTGAGCGTTTTCGGGCCTCTCGTGACGGCCGACGCGGCGATCACGAGGCGAGCCCATGGTCTTCCTCTCTTCCGATCGGTTGAACGCCGGCCTGTTGGCGCGTTTCGCGCGCCGGGAGTTCGCGCCCAATCGCTATGATGTTATCGCCCTGGTGCTGGTCGGGGCGGCCGCCGTGCTGGTGGTGCATGGCGCGACCCAGATGAACCTGCCCGTCGCGACCCTGCGCACCACGCCGGTGGTTCTCGATCCGGCGCGGCTGCCCGAATACGCCCTCCGCTCGACCCTGCGGATGTTCGCGGCGATCATCGTGTCGCTGACGTTCACCTTTTCGGTCGCGACGCTCGCCGCGAAAAGCCGTCGGGCCGGGCTGGTGATCGTGCCGATGCTCGATATCCTGCAGTCTATCCCGATCCTGACGTTTTTGGCGTTCACCACGGCTTTCTTCATCGGACTGTTCCCAAACAGCGAACTGGGCGCGGAGTGCGCGGCCATATTCGGAATCTTCACATCCCAGGCCTGGAACATGGCTTTCAGCTTCTACCAGTCGCTGCGCACCCTGCCGCCCGATTTAGAGGAGGTCAGCACCCAGTTCCGGTTGTCCTCCTGGCAGCGGTTCATGAAGCTAGAGCTTCCCTTCGCCACTCCGGCCCTGGTCTGGAACACCATGATGTCGATGTCGGGCAGCTGGTTTTTCGTCGTCGCGGCCGAGGCGCTCACGGTTGGCCATCGGACGGTCGCCTTGCCGGGGATCGGTTCGTGGCTGGCCCTCGCCATCGACCGCGGCGATGTGCGGGCCGTGGTCTGGGCGGTGGTGGCCATGGGGGTGGTTATCCTGATCTATGATCAGCTGCTGTTCAGGCCGATCGTAGCCTGGGCCGACAAGTTTCGTTTCGAGATGACGGCGTCCGAGGATGAGCCACGGTCGTGGTTCCTTGAACTGCTTCAGCGAACGCGCTTGTTTCCCCGGATCGGCAGACCGTTTCGAGCGCTTGTAGCGGCAATCCCCAGGCTTCCGCGCCTTGGGGCCTCGCGGCCGGTGGCGGCAAATCCGGTGCTTGAACTCTGGTTTGATCGCCTCTGGCTCGGCGTGGTGTTCGCCGTCGCCATCTGGGCTACCTGGACCATCACGGTCTATGTTCACCGGACGTTGACCTTGGCCGACGCCATCTCGGCCTTCGGGTATGGACTGTTGACCTTCGCCCGGGTCCTGATCCTGATTGTGATCGCAAGCGTGGTCTGGGTGCCGATCGGCGTGTGGATCGGATTGCGCCCGGCCTGGTCTCAACGCATTCAGCCAGTGGCGCAGTTTCTGGCGGCCTTTCCGGTCAACATCCTGTTCCCGTTCGTGGTCATGGGAATCGTCGCCTTTCGGCTCAATCCCGACATCTGGCTGTCGCCTCTGATCATCCTGGGCACCCAATGGTACATCCTGTTCAATGTCGTGGCGGGCGCGAGCGTTCTGCCCAACGACCTCAGGGAGGCCGCCGGGATCTTCCGCCTGCGGCCCTGGCAGAGGTGGCGGGACCTGATCATCCCCGGCATCTTTCCCTACTATGTGACCGGTGCTCTCACCGCCTCGGGAGGGTCATGGAACGCGAGTATTGTCGCTGAGTTCGTGACCTGGAAACACACGCAGCTCCAGGCGGCGGGCCTTGGCTCGTTCATCGCCAGCGCCATGGCGGCCGGAGATTTCCCGCGCATTGCCCTGGGCTCGACCGTGATCTGCGTCTTCGTCCTGTTGATGAACCATTCGCTGTGGCGGCCAATGTACCGCTACGCCGCCAAGAACCTGCGCTTGAACTGAAACTCCGAGGAGACCGGGCATGACCATTGCGTTGGAACGCTCTGTTGAAACCGATGCGCCCCTGGTCGAGGTGCGAGCCCTTAAGCACGTCTACGGCAAGGGCAACGGCGCCGGACTGACGGTTCTGGACGATGTCAATCTGACCCTGCGACCCAATGAGATCGTTGGTTTGCTGGGCCGGTCGGGCTCGGGTAAGTCCACGCTGCTGCGGTCCATAGCGGGCCTGATCACCCCCACCTCGGGCACGATCACGATTAGCGACATGCCGGGCGACGACACGGCGCACGGCGTTTCCATGGTCTTTCAGAGCTTTGCTCTGTTCCCCTGGCTGACGGTCCAGAAAAACGTGGAACTAGGCCTTGAGGCTCAGGGCGTTCCCGCGGAGATTCGGCGGAAGCGGACCTTGGCGGCCATTGACCTTATCGGCCTGGACGGTTTCGAGAACGCCTATCCCAAGGAATTGTCCGGCGGTATGCGCCAACGGGTCGGCCTTGCCCGCGCCCTCGTGGTGCAGCCTTCCATCCTGCTGATGGACGAGCCTTTTTCGGCGCTCGATGTGCTCACGGCGGAAACTCTGCGCACCGATCTGCTCGACCTGTGGTCGGAGGGGCGGATGCCGATCCGGTCGATCCTGATCGTGACCCACAACATCGAAGAAGCGGTTCTGATGTGCGATCGGATTCTGGTTTTTTCATCAAATCCGGGACGGGTAATTGCCGAGATCAAGGTTGATCTGCCGCAACCGCGCAATCGCCTCGAACCAGCGTTCCGCGCTCTCGTGGACGATATCTATGCGCGAATGACCGCGCGCCCGATCGTCCAGACGGCGAGGGACGGAAATTTCCCAGGTACCGGCCTCGGTATGGCCCTAACGCACATATCCACCAACACGCTGGCGGGCATGATCGAGGCGATCGCCGCGGCTCCTAATGACGGCGTGGCCGACCTGGCGAACTTGGCGCGCGAACTTCAAATGGAGGCTGACGAGCTCCTGCCGATTGCCGAGACGCTGCAGCTGATGCGTTTCTCCGAGATCGAGGGGCGCACTATCCGGCTCAACCCGGCCGCGCGCCGCTACGATGCGGCTGATGTGGACGAGCGCAAGCAGCTCTTCGCCCAGCATCTCCTGGCCTACGTGCCCCTGGCGGCGCATATCCGCCGCGTGCTTGATGATCGCGCATCGCATCAGGCCCCGGCGACCCGGTTTCGCGACGAGCTCGAGGATTTCATGTCCGAGCCCTACGCTGAGGAGACCATGGACGCGATTGTGTCATGGGGACGTTACGCGGAAATCTTCGCTTACCATGAGGATGACGACCGTTTCAGTCTAGACGACCCGGCCTGATAGAGCGTCGAGGTGGGCCGTTGGCGAGTCGGCTCTCAGGGTCCACACCGCCAAATGCGCCTACAATTTGATCGTTCACATAGGCGTGACGCCTAAAATCGTTTCAATGGCCGACCCGACGGCCACTCTGGCGTCGTTTGGGCGTTCCGGCGGAGCGCCAAAGGCTCGATAGCCCACGCCAACACCAAGAACAGGGGATCGAGTTCCATGTCACACCGCATTTGGGCTCTGCTTTCGACCGTCGCAGCGACCACGCTATTGGCCAGCGCCGCATTCGCCGATGATCAAGCGCCAGCCGCGGCCGCTCCGGCGGCGCCAGCCGCGCCCGTCTCATGGATGAGCGGCATCAAGCTTTCCGGCCACATCGAAGCGGGAGCGACGCTGAATCCGGCCTCGCCATCCAATGGCGTGAATTTCGGGCATCTCTTCACCGACAAGGCCAATCAGATCGTTCTGAACCAAGCCGCGATCACGATCGAGCGTGATCCGGACCCGAAAGCGACATCGATCGACATCGGCTTCAAGATTCAGGGAATCTACGGCTCAGACTCCCGCTACACTCACTTCCTGGGCGAACTCGATCACGAAACGTCGTCGCGCAATTCCTTCGACATCGTGGAGGCCAACGTGCAGGCCCACATCCCGGTGTTCACACCGGGCGGGATCGACGTCAAAGTGGGCCAGTTCTCAACCCCGCTGGGCAACGAGGTCATCGATCCCAGCGGCAACTTCTTCTATTCAAAATCCTATATCTTCAACTTCGGTATTCCTCTGAAACATACAGGCATTCTGACCACCACCCATGTCAATTCCATTCTGGACATCTATGCGGGCTATACGACTGGCGTGAACACCTCGCTGGGATCGTCGGGCGGCTATAATGACGGCCAGTTCCATTTCCTGGGTGGTATCGGCCTGAACTTCAAGAACCTGACCATTCTCGCCTTGACTCATATCGGACCGGAAAACCCGGGACCGGTTGAGGGCGTTGATGTCCATGGTCAACTTCGCTATCTCAGCGATATCGTGGTCACTTGGCATGTCAACGACAAGCTGACCTCGGTGACTGAGCTGAACTATATCCGCGACGACGGTTTCTCGGCCACCGGGGGCGGCGTGGCGGAATACCTGACCTATCCGCTGAGCTCGACCATCACCGCAGGTGTCCGCGGCGAAATCTGGCGTGATGCGAATGGATTCTTTGTCGCCGGCTTTCCCGCGAACAGTGACTTCGTCAACCTGGAGGAAGGCCTGCCGAACACCGCTTATGGTGTCGGATCGGCGACCTATGGGGCGATTACCCTTGGCCTGAATATCAAGCCCGCGCACCTGCCCAAGATGATCGATGGTCTCACCGTCCGGCCGGAGGTCCGCTACGACCGTACCCTATCAGGCTCCGGCGCGTTCACGGGCTCGGACGCCGTGCTCGGCAAGGATCAGTTTACCATCGGCATGGACGTCGTTATCCCGTTAGCTTTCTAGCTTGATCCGCTTGAGGAGGCCGGCGCAAAAGCGTCGGCCAGCCTGCGCATTCTGATCGCTTAGCGCATGGCAAGTGGGGCATATCCAAGATGGAGCCCAGCGTCGACTATGAGGGTTTCCCCGGTGATGTGGCGGGACGCCGGGGCGGCCAGAAACACCGCCGCGCCCGCTATGTCCTCCGCGGTCGACGCGGCTTTTAGAGGCATGGTGTCGGCAACACCCTGACGCATGCGATTGAGTTGCTCAGTAGCCATGCCCCGGCCGAACCAAGGCGTGTCGATGTAGCCTGGGCATATCGCGTTCACGCGGATTTTTGGCGCCAAGGCGCGGGCCAGAGATATCGTCATGGTGATCAGCGCCCCTTTCGAGGCGGCGTAGGGGACGGAGCTGCCGATACCCAGAACGCCGGCCACCGACGCGGTGTTGACCACGGCGCCAGCTGCGGGACCAGCCTCCAGAAGGGCGCGGGCGGCCCTGACCATCTGATAGGCGCCCACGACGTTCACCGCGTAGATTCGTATGAAGTCCTCGGCCGAGACGGCGTCCAGAGCGGCGTGATTGTTGGCGAATTTCGTGATACCGGCGTTGTTGAACAGAGCGTCGATGCGGCCGAAGGGTTCGGCCGCGGCAACAATCCGCACACAATCCTCATCCTTCGCGACGTCGCCCTGAACCAGCACGCCGCGGGCGCCGGCGGCCTCGACCAGGGCCTTGGTCTGCCGGGCCTCGGCTTCGCTTGAGGCATAGTTGATCACTACCGTCGCCGCCCCGCGCTCGGCGGTCTCGACGGCGATGGCGCGGCCAAGCCCCGTCGACGCCCCGGTGATCAGGACGACCCTGCCGTCGAAATCCTTGCCCGCCATGGCCGTCTCCTCGCTTTATGATTGTTGAGACACTGATAGCGTTGGCGTTCGCGATTGTCTTCGCCTCTGTCGGCGACCGGGGAACCGCGCTAGATCGTCCCGCCATGGAAGACATTCACCTTACCCAGCTCGGCCAGGAGGCGCGCGGGTTCCCAAGCCCCGAAGCGGCGATCCTTGATTGTGTGCCAAACCCGCAGGCCGGGGCGCTTTTCGTGGCCCGGTTCACAGCGCCCGAGTTCACATCACTGTGCCCGGTGACCCGTCAGCCGGATTTCGCTCGCCTGATTATCGACTATGCGCCCGCCGACTGGCTGGTGGAGTCTAAGTCTCTGAAGCTCTACCTCGGCGCCTTTAGAAACCACGGCGCCTTTCACGAGGATTGCACCTTGACGATTGGCCGCCGGATCGTGGAGGCGGCCAAGCCGATCTGGTTGCGTATAGGCGGCTATTGGTATCCGCGGGGCGGCATACCGATCGACGTTTTCTGGCAGACCGGCCCGGCTCCGGAGGGGCTGTGGTTGCCGGATCAGGGGGTCGAATCCTACCGCGGACGCTGAAGCCCAGGGTATCAGGGCGTCCAGAAAGACAGGATGGCCTCTAGTTCTGGCCTAACTCTCTCCATCGGTGCATCGGTGTTGACGCCCAGATGCACGAAGCCCGCCACCCGTTCACCCTCTTCGATCCCAAGGAGGCGGGTCGCATCTTCGTCGTAGGCGTACCAGTCGGTGATCCAGTTGGCGCCAAAGCCCATGGCCTGTGCGGCGATGATCAGCAGAGTACAAACCGCGCCAGCGGAAAGTTGTTGTTCCCATTCAGGTATTTCGCCTTGGACCGGGCGCGAGATTACCGCGACGGTTACGGGCGGCGTCCGTATCTTGGTCAGCTTCGCCTGAGCCTTGGCGGCGTCCAGGCGATCTGCGGCAATGGCCTCCAGCGCGCGGACGAAAGCGTTTTTGGCGTCGCCCCGAAGCACCACGAAACGCCACGGCGCCAGCTTGCCGTGGTCGGGCGCTCTGGCCGCCAGGGTGAGCAGCGCCTTAATGTCCTGATCCGTGGGGCCTGGCCCTGCCAGATTCACCGCCGAGGCGGAACGGCGTCGGGCCAGGAAATCGAGAGTCGGCGACGAGGGCTGGATCGGCAGGCTGTCGCCAAATCGTGGGGCGGGGGAGGGTAGGGGGGCCAAGGGTTTCCTTGCGGCGCGTCTTGAAAAGCGAGTTCTGCTATAGCGCCCCTATAGAAGTTCTCAATGGCGCTGGAGCCTCACTCTCCCCATATTCGGATGGCGCACGGTTCATGAAGTGAGGGACCTGGTCGCTGAACGTAAGAGGGACGGCATGGCTCAGCATCTTGAAGTGGTTGATGACGGATTCTCCCCGCGCGTGTGGCCATCCCTGCGCAGTGAGGCCCAACGCGTCGCCAGGGATGAGCCAAGCTTGGCGTCTCTGCTCAATGCGGTGATCATTCGTCACTCCGATCTTTCGGCGGCCCTATCCTATCAGCTGGCGCGGAAGCTGGGCGACCAGGAGCTGCGGGCGATGAGCCTGCGCGAGGTTGCTCAGGAGGCCTACGCCGCCGAGCCTTCGATCATCGAGGACGCGGAGGCGGATTTGCGGGCGGTGTTCGAGCGCGACCCCGCGTGCAAGGGATTCGTCCAGCCGTTTCTTCATTTCAAAGGCTTCCACGCCCTTCAGACCCATCGAGTCTCTCACTGGTTGTGGCGCTCGGGGCGGGAGGACTTGGCCTTCTACCTTCAGAGCCGGATGTCCGAGCTGTTTCAGGTGGATATCCACCCCGCCGCCGTCATCGGGTCGGGCGCTTTTCTTGATCACGGCACCGGCATTGTCATCGGTGAAACAGCGGTGATCGGCGACAACGTCTCGATGCTTCATGGCGTGACGCTGGGCGGAACCGGCGCGGAGCGAGGGGATCGCCATCCAAAGATCGGTAGTGGCGTGCTGTTGGGTGCCGGCGCGAAGATCCTGGGCAACATCCGCGTCGGTGATTTCGCCAAGATCGCGGCGGGGTCGGTGGTCCTGATCCCGGTGCCATCCGGCTGCACCGCCGCTGGGGTGCCGGCGAGATTGATGAATTGCCCGACCTGCTCCGAGCCCGCCCGCACAATGGACCAGACGCTGTCGTTCGACATCTGATCGCGCGCGCCGCTGGCTCGGCGTGGCTCGATTCACGCCGGAGGTTGCGCAAAGTCGCCGCCATCCACTAGGGTCCGCGCCAATCGATTTGGAGCGCTTCCCATGGATCAAAAAGATATCGACCGCGTGCAGGCGCACCTGAAGCGGACCTTCGGGAACCCACACATCGCGGTCAAAGCCCGGCCGAAACAGAAAGATTCAGCGGAAGTCGAGATGAAGGGTGAATTCATCGGCGTCGTCTACGAAGATGAAGACGAGGACGGCTCGTTCATGTTTGAAATGGCGATCCTGCCGGAGGACCTTGAAGCCTAGATCGGGTTCATGCTCTCTGGACGAAACTGTCGATGACCTTCTTCTCGCCGGCGGTATCGAAGGCGACGGTGAGTTTGTTGCCCTCGACCACCGCAACGGCGCCATAGCCGAATTTCTGGTGAAACACTCTGTCGCCCTTGCCATAGGCGCTGGCGAAGTCGGGATCGGAGATGGCCACCAGCCGTCCCTCGCCCTCGATCACCTTGGTGCGTCCCGGAGGGCCGCCGGCGTAACCCCGGGACTGAGCCCGTTTCCAGCCCGGGCTGTCATAGCCGGAGCCATAGTTGGTCTCGTCCCAACGGGAGCCTCCGCCGCCGTCGCGCAGTCCGGGTCCGCCGCCGTAGTAGCCGGTCTCGGACGCCGCCTCGACGCTGGCGATGGGTAGCTCATCGACGAAACGGCTGGGCATCTGGCTGGTCCAGCGGCCGTAGACTTGCCGGTTGGCGGCGAACGAGATGCGCGCTTCCTCACGCGCCCGGGTCAGGCCGACGTAGGCCAGACGACGTTCCTCCTCCAGTCCGCGCTCGCCATTCTCGTCGATGCTGCGCTGGCTGGGGAAGACGCCTTCCTCCCAGCCCGGCAGGAACACCAGCGGGAATTCCAAGCCCTTGGCCGCGTGCAGTGTCATGATCTGGGCGGCGTCGTCGCCAGCCCCACGATCCAGATCCGCCACCAGGGAAACGTGTTCCAGATAGGCGCTCAGGTTCTCGAAGGCGCCCATGGACTGGACCAGCTCCTTCAGGTTCTCCAGCCGGGTCTGGCTGGTCGGTCCCTTGTCCAGGCGGAGCGTGTCGATATAGCCGCTTTCTTGAAGGATGGTTTCCGTCAGGCGCGGGTGGGCCAGGGTCTCGCTCTGACCGCGCCACCGGTCGAGGTCGCGCACGAAGGTCGACAACGCCGTTCTCGCCCGGGCCGGCAATTCATCGCTGCGCACCAGATCGCGCGCCGCCGCCATGGCCGAGACCCCCTGTCCGCGAGCCAGGGTCAAAAGCTTTTGCACGGTGGTGTCGCCGATCCCCCGGCGCGGCGTGTTGATGATCCTCTCGAAAGCCAGGTCGTCGTCTGGCGACTGCACCAGCCGCAGATAGGCGTGGGCGTCGCGAATCTCGGCCCGCTCGAAGAACCGGGGTCCGCCGACCACGGTGTAGGGAATCTGGAGCAGCACGAACCGCTCTTCAAAGGCGCGCATCTGGAACGACGCCCGCACCAGCACCGCGACCTCGCTATAGCGCCGGGTCTTGCGCCAGCGCTCGATATCCTCGGCCACCAGCCGGGATTCGGCCTCGCCGTCCCAGACCCCTCTCACCTGGACCTTCTGGCCGCCACGGGCCTCGGTCCAGAGGGTTTTGCCGAGGCGATCCCTGTTGGCGGTTATCAGGCCGGACGCGGCGGCCAGGATATGCTCGGTGGAGCGATAGTTGCGTTCCAGGCGGATAACTGTCGCGCCGGGAAAGTCGCGTTCAAACCGCAGGATGTTGTCAATCTCGGCGCCCCGCCAGCCATAGATCGACTGATCGTCGTCGCCCACGCAGCAGATGTTGCGCCGACCCTGGGCCAGCAGGCGCAGCCACAGATACTGGGCGACGTTGGTGTCCTGGTACTCGTCGACCAGGATGTAGCGGAAACGGTGGTGATAGTCCTCCAGCACGTCGGGGTGCTTGGTGAAGACCGTCAGATTATGTAGCAGCAGGTCGCCGAAATCGCAGGCGTTCAGGATCCGCAATCGGTCTTGATACATCGCGTATAGCGCCGCGCCCCGGTTGTTGGCGAAATGCGCGCCCTCGGCGGCGGGCAGGGCTTCCGGCGTCCAGCCGCGGTTCTTCCAGTGGTCGATCAGTCCAGCGAGATGTTTGGGCGTCCAGCGCTTGGGGTCGATGTCCTCGGCGGCGAGCAGCTGTTTGATTAGCCGTTCCTGATCGTCGGTGTCGATGATGGTGTAACTCGATTTCAGTCCCACCAGCTCGGCGTGCCGCCGCAGGATCTGGGCTGCCATCGAGTGAAAGGTGCCCAGCCAGCGCAGGCCCTCGGCGCCGGGGCCGATTATGTCGTTGATACGATGGCGCATCTCCCGAGCGGCCTTGTTGGTGAAGGTCACCGCCAGCAGTTCCCACGGCCGGGCCTTGCGGGTGGTCAGGATGTGCGCCAGCCGGGTGGTCAGGACGCGGGTCTTGCCGGTGCCCGCGCCGGCCAGCACCAACACCGGCCCCTCGGTAGCCTCCACCGCGGCGCGCTGCTCGGGGTTCAGCCCCTCGAGCGCGTCCGGACCCTGGACACGGGCGAGATCGGAGATGCGTGGCGTGGACGGATCGGACAAGACTGGGGCTCTGGGTGGAATCGCACCAGAACATATGGAGCACGAACCCGCCTGAAGCTAGCGCCGGCTGGCGAAGTCCAGCGCGGCGATCCGACAGGCGGAGGCTAGGGGGCGTTCGCCCCGGGCCTGGTCCAACTCAGCCAGAAGGCCCGCCATGGTCATCGCCCGAGCCGTCGCCATGCTCTCAAGAACCATCCAGAACTCAGGTTCCAGCGCGATAGATGTGGCGTGACCCGCCAGGACGACGGAGCGCTTGCGCAGCGACATCAGTCCTCGCGCTTGTGGCCGTCGAGCGCGGCGACAGCCTTCGCGTTCCGCGCCTTCTCCGTGGTCTTCTGGCCCTTCGTCAGACCGAATACCGCTCGGTTTTCAGCCGCACGGGCGACCGCCGCGTTCCTGGCCTTGCTCTTGCGGACCTTGTTCAGGTTGACGACCCCGCTCACGTCACGGAGCCGCAGAAGCGCTGGATCCGCGTGCAGGCGTCTTCCAGCAGTGTATTGGACGTGGCGTAGCTGATGCGGAAGAACGGCGACAACCCGAAGGCGGCGCCGAACACGACCGACACCCCCTCGGCCTCCAACAGCTCGACCGCGAAGTCGGCGTCGCCGGCTATCATCTTGCCGCTGGGAGCCATCTTACCGATCAGACCCTCACAAGACGGATAGACATAGAAGGCGCCCTCGGGCGTCGGACACTTCAGGCCGGCGGCCTGGTTCAGCATCGAGACGACCAAGTCGCGGCGGCCCTCGAACAGCTTGGCGTTGGGCTTGATGAAGTGCTGGGTTCCGTTGAGCGCTTCAACCGCGGCCCATTGCGAGATCGAGGTGGGGTTGGAGGTGCTTTGGCTCATCACCTTACGCATCGCGTTGATCAACGGCTCCGGGCCGGCCGCGTAGCCGATCCGCCAGCCGGTCATCGCATAGGCCTTCGAGACCCCGTTCATCGTCAAAGTCCGGTCGTAGAGAGCCGGTTCAACCTGGGCGATGGTGGTGAACGCGAAGTCGCCGAACACCAGATGCTCATACATGTCGTCGGTGAGAATCCAGACCTGGGGATGGCGCAGCAGCACCTCGGCCACGGCCGCCAGTTCGGCGCGGGTATAGGCGGCGCCGGACGGGTTCGACGGCGAGTTGAGGATCAGCCAACGGGTACGGGGGGTGATCGCCGCCTCCAGCGCCGCCGGTTCTACCTTGAAGCCGTTTTCCGCCCGCGTGGGCACAAAGACCGGCTCGCCGCCGGCCAGCAGAACCATGTCCGGATAGCTGACCCAATAGGGCGTCGGAATCACCACCTCGTCGCCGTGATTTAGGGTGGCCATCATGGCGTTGAAGATCACCGGCTTGCCGCCCGGCGAGACGTTCACCTGCGAGGGCTTGTAAATCAGGCCGTTTTCCCGGGCGAACTTGGCGCAGATGGCGGCCTTCAGCTCCGGTATGCCGTCGATGTCGGTATATTTGGTCTTGCCGTCGCGGATCGCCTTGATCGCCGCTTCCTTGATGTTGTCCGGCGTGTCGAAATCCGGTTCGCCGGCGTCCAGCGAGATGATGTCGCGACCGGCCGCGCGCAGCGCGCGGGCCTTGGCGCTGGCGGCGGCCGTGGCCGATGGTTTGACCCGGCGCAGGTTGGCGGATTCGGAGAACGTCATGGCGGACTCATGGGGTTCGGAAAAAGGCCCGTCTGTCTAAGGCCGACGGGCCTTCCGCGCAACGTAGGCAGCCGGGTTTGGTGGGTGGCCGGGAGTCGGGTTAGTAGCTGCGAAGGCAATCTGGAGGCCGAATGCCAAGCGTTTTGAGGCTCCCGCTGGCCATGGCGGTTTGCGTGACCGTCAACTTGCTCGGCCTCGCCCGCGCCGACGAACCGCATCAGGCGAAGCCCGTCGCGCCGTTCTGTGTACTGTCGGTCGAGGAGGACGCCGGATCCCTCGCCATCCTGACACCGGAGGGTCGAGCCCTGAAGCGAATCCCGCTGGGAGAGCGCCCTCACGAAATCGCCGTCTCGCCGGACCACAAGACAGCCTACGTCTCGGTGTTCGGGATCACCGACTATGACAGCAAGCTGGGCTCGCCCGGCAATCATGTGACGAGGATCGACCTGACGCACGGCGCGCCCTCTGGCGAGTATCGCCTCCCGGCGGGCCTCCTCGCACCGCATGGCGTCAAGCTTCGGCCGCCCGGCTATCGCGAGCTGTTCGTCAACACCGAGGCAGGCGGCGAGACGATGCTGGTGTTCGATGCGCAAAGTCGCCGGCTGTTGCGAAGATTCCCCCTCCCGCCCCTGACCCACAACTTCGTTTTCGCGGCGGACGGCGGGTCGCTGTTCAGCTTCGCCGGGCCCCGCGGCGTGACCAAGCTGAATGCATCCAATGGCAAGCTGTTGGCCGTGCGGGTCCTGAGTTCGCCGGTGCGGGGCCTGAAGGTCGCCGTGAATGGAGATGTGCTGGCGGGCGCAAAAGGCGCGGTCGTGGCGCTGCGGCCCTCGGATCTCACCGAGATTCGCCGGTACGAGGCGCCGGGGAGGGGACAATTCGTCTATCTCGACCAGGCGTCCAACGGCGATATCGCCGCGCCATCGATTGGCGACGGCGGCGTGACGATCTTCCCAGCCGACGGGCGTCCGAATCGCTTCACACGAACCGGCAAGACCCCGATCTTCGCGCGGCGCGGCCCCGACGACCGGCTCTACATCGGTAACGTCCAGGACGATCACATCACCGTGCTGGACCCCACGGGCAGCCACGCTGTCGCGACCCTGTTCGGCCTCGGTGGCCCCAACGGCCTGGATTTCGGCGCCTGCCCCAACTCGACCGTAGATCACCGTTAACTACGGTGCGCGGGCCTATCCGCCCGACTCCCCGGTCATGATCGCCTCGAGTTCGATCAGCGTGCCGCGGGGATCGCTGACGCCGCCGCCGAGGGTGATCCGCACGTCCGAGATCATCCGGGCGATGTCGGCGTCGGACACCTCCTCGAGGGTGGAGGTGGTGAGTTCGATCTGGCGCGGCAGAAAATGGGAGATCAGAGCACCATAGGCCGGCGAATAGCGGAAGGCCATGTGGTCAAGGATTTTGTCCCGATTGCGCTCGAAGTGTTCGAGGATGAGCATGACCATCTGTCGCGACGCCTGATTGCGCGACCCCGGGCGGCGGCCGGGATTTCCCGGCCCGAAGCGGCCATTGCCGTGGCGTGCGGGAGGTGTCAAGGAGCCGTCGGCGGCCATGGGACTGTCCTTTGCAAGGGTTTGTGGTGGAGTGGGCCTAGCACAGACTTTGCAAAATGTCAAGTTATCCTCGCGCCGCGCGGGTCCCGTAACGCTGCAATACGAACTGCCAGACCTCACCGACCTTCTCCTTCTAGACGTCGCTCGACGCTGCCGTCCTTCGAGGCGATATGGCCGGTCAGCGACAGCGCCAAGCTCAGACTGGGTCGTGGCGAACCCACCGTTCAGCCTCGACAAGTGAGGCCACGACGCCGCCGCCCACCGACGGAACTGCGCGCCACGAGGCGACCGAACCCGAAATCCGACATCCAGGATCATCGGCAGGCTACAGTGCGCGACTTGGCGAGACAGGCTGCGGGCGCCCTCAGTTCGAACTTGTAAGTAATCGTTACAAGTTGCCGATTGCTGTAGCTCGCCGTCGCCGTAGATCGCCCGGACTATCGCCGGCACGCCCTGCCGCGGGAGTACCGCAGCGCGGAACGTGTCAACGACAATGAGACGGCCGGTTTACGAGATTAGGCTTGTGCCTGGAGCTTCTGAGTTGGTGGATTGATCCAGACGGCGGCGGGTTTTCTGGGCGGTTCGGGGGGCTTGTTGACGAAGCGGTTCGGGTTGGCGCTGAAGGCTTGGTCGAAGGTTTTCTGGCGGGTGGCGTGGAGTTCATCGGCCTGACCGTAGTGGACTTGGTTTGGGGTCATCAGACCGATGCCCAGGTGGTGGTGATCCTGGTTGTACCAGTCGAAGAAGGCTCGGCAGAAGGTCTTGGCGTCCTGTATGCAGCCGAAGCGCTTGGGGAACTGGGGTTGATATTTCAGGGTCTTGAAGCAGCTTTCCGAGATGGGGTTGTCGTCGGAGGTGTAGGGCCGGCTGTGGGATTTGGTGACGCCCAGGTCGGCGAGCAGCATGGCGGTGGCCTTTGCTTTCATGGACGGCCCGCGGTCGGCGTGCAGGGTGAGTTGGCCAGGCTGGACGGCGTGCATCTCGACGGCGTTCTCGAACAGAGGCTTGAAGAGAGCGGCGCTCTCGGTGTCGGCGACGCACCAGCCCACGACCCGGCGGCTGAAGATGTCGAGGATCACATAGAGATAGAAGTAGGTCCATTTGGCGGGACCCATCAGCTTGCTGATATCCCATGACCACACTTGGTTTGGCCCCTCGGCGAGGAGTTCGGGCTTGACGTAGACGGGGTGTCGCAGCTGCTGGCGGCGTTCCCTGACCTCGTCGTTCTCACGCAGGATCCGGTACATGGTGCGGATCGAGCAACGATAGAGGCCTTCATCTAGCAGGGTGGCGTAGATCTCGGCCGGGGCTTGATCGACGAACCTGTCCTCGCGCAACAGGTCCAGGACGCCTTGACGTTCATCCACCGCGAGGGTCCGCGCTGGTTTGAGCCTGGAGCGTATGGGCGCGGGCGGTCGTTTCGCCGCCACCTGGCGACGATGGAAACTGGCGCGCGACAGTCCGACAGCCGCGCAGGCGGCGGCGATCACGCCCGCCGCGGGCGCCGTGGCGGCCACGGCGTCCATCAGGGCGCCTCGCCGCTGTCGATCTCCAGCCCCAGAAGCAAAGCCACTTTTTTTTGGATATCGATCACCGCTTCGGCGCGGCGCAGCTGCAGCGTCAGACGTTTGTTGTCGCGTAGCAATTGGGCGTGCTCGGCCGCCAGGGGATTGGCCGGCGCGCGCTTGGGGCCGCGCTTGACCGCCTTCAGGGCCTCATAGGCGCCGGCGTCGCGTTGGCGCCGCCAGTCGGTCAGGGCCGACGAATACAGCCCCTCCCGTCGAAGGATGGCGCCGGAGCCACCAGGCCCAGCGCGGTCGATCTCGGTGAGAATCCGAACCTTGTCCGCCGCCGTGAATGTCCGCCGCCGGCGTGGCCGGTCCACAAGTTCGGGCGACGCCGCCGGTGGCGCTGAAACCAGCGTCGGCCCACGGCCTTCCTCGTTTTCAGCGCCACCGGCGGAAACGGTATCTCTGGCTGTCGTGCGGGGCATGACCACGTCGATGTTTCACCTAGCGACCTCAAGGGTAAACTTCCGGGGGGTCGATGTCTCATCGTCATTGGCACGGAGGGGCGGCGAAACGCATTTCTACCTTGGCCGTCGCTACAAGCTGAAGATCGCCGCCCAATCCGGCGCTCCGCGCTCGGTCCGCCTGATCGCCGGCAGACTTGAAGTCATCGCCCCGGTCGGTGACGCGGATGATGTGAAACTCGCCCTCCAGCGCTGGTACCGACAGCGGGCCTTCGCCTACTTCAACCAAAAGACGGCACGCTTGGCAGCCGAATTGCTGTGGATGGAGATTGCACCGCCGGTCAAGCTCCTGAAGATGAAGCGCTATTGGGGCGGCTGTTCACCGCACGGCGCCATTACGCTCAATCCCGCGCTCATCAAGGCGCCGGCGCACTGCGTGGACTACGTTCTCTTGCACGAACTCTGTCACGTCGAGGAGCACAACCACAGCCCACGATTCTATGCGCTTTTGGACCGCCACATGCCCGAATGGCGCCAAGCGAAGGGCGAACTCGACGCGTTGTCCGAGATGTTGCTCGTCGTCTGACCAGCCCCAAGGACGCCATGGCGCAAGTCGACATGTCCGTGTGGCGGCGAGCGCCGATACGTCGATGACCTTAACGCCCATCGCGATCGGCGCGCGCTATTGCGACAGCTTCAGACGAGGTGCTTAGCCGGAGTCGGCGCACCTCACCGAGGACATCCTTCGCGACGCGGGCGCGAAGGCGACCCAGGACGTTTTCCGCGTCTTCCGGCGCGTTCTTGATCGACAAGTTCATTTCAGGGCTCCAAACCGTATCCACAATGGAATTGGGAGACCAGAACAACATGACCGCTGTGTCTGGTCGTAAGCCCCGCCGCGAGCGCGAGCAGCGCATCGTTCCGAGAGTGGACCTGCCAGTCATGACATTCATTTCCCCGCTCCCATCCGTGCTATGCTCGCGATCATGACGCGCGCTGAAGTCCTGTCGAATCTCGCGAAGCTCAAGCCCTGGCTCGCCGGCGAGGGGGTTACCAGATAGAGGCTGTTTGGGTCCTACGCGCGCGACCAAGCCGGCGACGACAGCGACGTCGATCTGATCGTCGACTTCAATCGCCCCTTGGGCCTCCGGCAATTTTCGCTTCAGGACGAAGTCAGCGCGCGGCTGGGTCTCAGGGTGGAACTGGTTACTGAGGCGGCCCTAGCGCCGGACGTCAGGCACACCGCGCTACGCGACGCCATAGATGCCTGAAGAGGATTGACTACGGATCGCCTGCTTAAAAACACGATACCTCCAATCTGAGGTTTCTTTTGCCGACAAAGCGCTCGAGGGTTCGTCTTGACGTTCTCGCTCATGCCCCGGATACCCATTCCATAAACATGAGGAACGACAGTCATGCGGGATCTCAAGGGCAAGGTCGCTTTTATAACCGGCGGGGCAAGCGGTATCGGCCTGGCCATGGCCAAGGTGTTTGGGCGGGAGGGCATGAAAGTCATGCTGGCCGATATCGAGGCTGGGGCCTTGGCCTCGGCGGTGGAAGAACTGCGGGGCCTGCAGGTAAGGGTGGAAGGGGTCGTCGCGGATGTCACCAGCCGCGATTCCCTCAAGAGCGCCGCCCTGGAAACCATCGCCAAGTTTGGCAAGGTGCACCTGGTCTGCAACAACGCCGGCGTGGGCTCGGGCGGGGCGTTCGGCACCGTGCCGCCCAAGGACTGGGCCTGGGTCGTCGATGTCAATCAGCTGGGCGTTGTCTATGGCACGGAGATTTTCGCGCCCCTGATGATCAGCCACGGCGAGGGCGACCATTTCGTCAATACCGCCTCGATGGCTGGCATGGTCAGCCCGCCGGGAATGGAACCCTACTGCGCGACCAAGTTCGCGGTCGTCGCCATGAGCGAAGGCTGGGCGGTTCAGCTGGCGCCGCATGACATCGGGGTCTCGATCCTGTGCCCCGGATTTGTGAAAACGCGGATCCACGAGAGTCGCCGCAATCGCGCCGCCGGCTACGGCGCCGACGAGCACCCGCCGGGGTTCGATACCAGCCTGACCTCGCCGGTGCTGACGGGCATCCTAGCGGAGCCCGTCGCCGAGCGGGTGCTTGAGGGCGTCTTGGACAATGACCTCTACATCTTCACCCACCCGGAGATGCGCGGCGCAGTCGAGGCGCGGTTCGCCAATATTCTGGCGGCCTTCGACAAGTCGGCGGTGAGCCCGGCCCTGGCGGTTCTTCCGACCCGCGATGCCTTCGACGTGGAGTCGCTGAAAGCCGACAGTCAGTGATCATCGGTTTCTAGGGCGAGCGCTGGTGGCGGACTCCGGGCCAGGGTGGCGGCGGGCAGCGACAGGCTTCGTCCTGCTCGGCGGGCTCGGCCTGATTTTCCTGTTCGGAGCCGCCGTTCTTAGGCTCAGCGGCCCCAAGGCCGCCGCAGCCTGGCTTTCCGCCGCGCAAGGGCCGCTCGCGCTACCGGCAGCCGTGGCGGCGTTCGCCGCCCTGGCCTTCCTCGGCGTTCCGCAGTTCGTATTGATCGCGGCGGCCGTGGCGACGTTCGGTCCCTGGCTGGGCGCGGTCTACAGTTGGGTGGGGACCGTGGTGTCCGCTCTGCTTGGTTTCGCAATGGCGCGGATCTGGGGGCGAGGCCTGGCGGCGTTGGCCACCGGCGCCACCATTTCGCGACTGATGGGCCTGATAGCCCGCAACGGTTTCATCGCCAGCCTGGTGATCCGCCTGGTTCCGTTCGCGCCGTTCGTGGCGATCAACGTGGCCGCCGGACTGACCTCGATCGGCCTGCTGGATTTCACGGCCGGCACCGCTCTTGGAATCCTGCCGAAGATCATCCTCACGGCCATGGCCGGGCGCACGGTCGGCGCGGTTATGGCCCGCGGTCGATGGGATCTTCCGATCGCCCTGCTGATCCTGGCCGGCGTCGTCTGGGGCGCCGCCACCCTGGCGGCCCGGCGATGGATGAAGCCCTGACCGCCTTCCGTCGTTCCAGTGCCGCCGTTCCCATGAACCGCGCGAAGCGGTAAACCGCAGGTCATCAAACGAAGGAAGCCTAGCCATGCCCATCAACATCACCAAGGATGGACCCTATGTCGTCACTGGCGATTTGCCGCTGGTGCGCGAGGCCATCGCCACCAACGCCCTGGAAGAGTCCACCGACTGGCGACCTCTCGGGGTCGTCGTCACACCTGCGCGGTATTTCCTGTGTCGTTGCGGCCAGTCGGCGAACAAGCCGTTCTGCGATGGCGCCCACACAAGGGTGGGTTTCGATGGGACGGAGACCGCCTCTCGCGAACCCTTCGCCGCCCAGGCCAAGACGTTTGACGGACCCAGCGCGAGCTTTCTCGACGCCGACAGCCTCTGCGCCTTCGCGCGGTTTTGCGACCGCGACGGCAAGGTCTGGTCTCTTGTCAACGAGGTGTCCGACAATACGGGCAGGGACGCCCTTGCCGCCCAACTGGGCCAATGTCCGTCGGGACGGCTGGTGGCGGTTGACCGGACCACCGGCCGGCCCATCGAGCCCGAGCTGACGCCCTCATTGGTCCTGGTCGAGGACCCCTATGAAAAGTCCAGCGGCCCGGTGCATGCACGGGGCGGCGTGGAGATCATCGGCGCCGACGGAGTAGCGTGGGAAACCCGAAACCGGGTCACCCTGTGCCGATGCGGCCAGTCGAAGAACAAGCCGTTCTGCGACGGCGCCCACGCCAGCGTCGGCTTCAAGGACGAGTCCGCGCCGGTCTCTCTCTAGGTCACCCTCGACTCTCGCGCCGCATTCTTGCCAGTGTGGGGAAACGAGCAGTGGCGAGGAAGCGCGTGACGGACGACAACACTCCGGTGATCATTGGCGTTGGCGAGGCGTCGGAACGGATCGACGCGCCAGGATATGAGGCCCTGTCGCCGGCCGATCTGGCGGGCCGTGCGGCGGCGGCGGCTTTGGACGACGCCCTGACCGTCGCCGGGCTAGCGCCACACATCCAGTTGATAGCCGCGATCCGGCAGTTCGAGGTGTCTGGACCCAAGGTCGTCGCTCCCTTCGGACGCGCCGACAATTTTCCCCGCGCCATTGCCCGGCGCATCGGCGCCGACCCGGCCCGGGCCATTCTGGAGCCGGTTGGCGGGCAGGGGCCGCAGCATCTGGTCAATGAACTGGCCCAGGCGATCGGGGCCGGAGATTTGGACATGGCGTTGATCTGCGGTTCGGAAGCGATCTCCACGGTCCGCCATCTGACTTCGCGCGGTGAGACTCGGGACTGGTCCGAGACCGTGAGCGGCGAACTCGAGGACCGGGGCTTTGGCGAAGCGCTGCTGACCGCCGATATCGCGCGGCACGGCGCTCGCACGCCGATCAGTGTCTATGCGATGTTCGAGAACGCCCGGCGTGCGCGCCTGGGCCTGGGGCGGTCCGACTACAGGCTGGAGATGGGCCGGTTGTTCGCACCCCTGACACAGGTCGCGGCGGGCAACCCCCACGCCATGTCCCGCGAGGTCCATTCGGCGGAGGACCTGGCGACGGTCACGGCGTCCAATCGCCTGACCTCCGATCCGTATCCTCGCCGGTTGGTGGCGCGGGACCAGGCCAACCAAGGCGCGGCGGTGCTGATAGCCTCGGTCGGCAAGGCGCGCGCCCTGGGGGTTCCCGAGGGGCGGTTCGTGTATCTTCACGGCGGCGCGGATGTGCGTGAGCGCACGCCGATCGAACGCCGCGACCTGTCGGCCGGCCCAGCCTCGGTCCTGGCCGCTCGCCGGGCGCTCGAGGTCGCGGGCGTCACCCAGGACCAGATCGACGTGTTTGATTTCTACAGCTGTTTCCCCATCGCCGTGTTTAACATACGCGATGGGCTGGGAATCGCGGCCGACGATCCACGCCCGCTGACCGTCACCGGCGGCCTGCCGTATTTCGGCGGCGCTGGGAACAACTATTCGATGCACGCGATCGCTTCGATGATCTGGCGGCTGAGGGCCAATCCGGGCGAGCGGGGCCTGGTGGCGGCGAATGGCGGGTTCATGTCGAAATACTCGGTGGGGATCTATTCGGCTCGCCCGGCCCCGTGGCGGGGTTTCGACAGCAAGGCGCCGCAGGCGGAGGTGGACGGATGGGCCGCGCCGTCTATAGCGCCGGGCGCCGGGGAGGGCGTTATCGACACCTATACGATCGACTACAGCGGCCAGGCGCCGGTCGGCGCGGTGATCGGCCACCTGGGTGAGGGCGGCCCGCGTTTCCTCGCCATGACCGACCCGGCCGACCCCGCCATCGCTCGCCGGATGATCGAGGCCGATCCCCTGGGCGCCATGGTAACCGTGGCCCCCAATGCCGAGGGGCGGTCGATCGTCACCGCCTTCAACCCGATCTCAGCGGGCCAATAGGAAGGCAGCGGCCATGAAATGGCACTTCGCCGATCTGTTCGAAACCATCGCCGCGTTGGTCCCGGATGAGGTCGCGATCGTCAACGGCGAGGTCAGGCGGAACTGGCGCGACTATGAGGATCGCGCCGCCAGGATCGCTTCGGCCCTGGTCGCCGCCGGCGTCGGCCCGGACTCCAAGGTCGGTTTCTACGGCTACAACTCCAACGAATACCTCGAGGGACACTTCGGGGTGTTCAAGGCCCGGGCCGTACCGGTTAACGTCAACTACCGCTATGTCGAACACGAACTGTTTTATCTGCTGGAGAACGCCGACGCCGAGGCGATCATTTTCGACGCCCAGTTCGCGCCGCGCCTGGCGGCTGTCCGGGAGAAGCTTCCGAAGCTGAAACTATTCATCCAGATCGATGACGGTTCCGGCGGGCATCTGCCCGGTTCGATCGGCTTCGAAGCGGTGATCGCCGGCGCCGACCGCCTGCCGCGCCAGGACTATGACGAAGACGATATCTATATGCTCTACACTGGTGGCACCACGGGTATGCCCAAAGGCGTGATGTACCGCCAGGGCGACTTCGTTCTGGGCCTCGCGGCCGCCGGTCTTGGCCCCGACGCGCCGCGCACCGAGGAGGGGCTCAAGGCCGCGGTCATGGCCCTGACAGACACCGGAACCCTGCCGATCAGCCTGCCCGCCTGTCCGCTGATGCATGGGACCGGCCTATGGCTGGGGGTGTTCACCGCACATTTCCTGGGCGGGGCGGCCGTCACATTCCGCAATGAACATTTCGACGCCGACGCGTTGTGGCGTCTGATCGCCAAGCAGCGAATCACCTCGGTGGCCATCGTCGGCGACGCGTTCGCCAAGCCGATGCTGGCGGCCCTACGCGCCGCCGAGGCGGCCGGGACGCCTCACGACCTATCGTCGCTCAAACAGATCGTGTCCTCCGGCGTGATGTTCTCGACCGAGGTCAAACGCGGTTTCCTGGAAATGGCCGACATCGTCATCTTCGACGCCATGGGCTCCACCGAGGGCAGCATGGGCTCTTCGATCGTGTCCCGCGCCATGCCGCCGGGCGACACGGCCCGGTTCGCGACCAATCTTACCACCAAGGTGTTCAACGACCGCGACGAGGAGGTCCAGCCGGGGTCCGACGAGATCGGCATGATCGCCAACGGCGGCTTTGCCCCGATCGGCTATTTCAAGGACCTGGAAAAAAGCGCCCGCACCTTTCGGGTGGTCGGCGGCCATCGCTATTCGTTCCCGGGCGATTTCGCCAAGGTGGCGGCGGACGGTTCCCTGATCCTGCTCGGGCGGGGATCGGTCTGTATCAACACCGGCGGTGAGAAGGTCTTCCCCGAAGAGGTCGAGGAGGCCCTGAAGGCCCATGACAGCGTCTGGGACACCCTGGTGGTCGGAGTTCCCGATGAGCGCTTCGGAGAGCGTGTCACCGCCGTGGTCTCGGCTCGTCCTGGTTGCGAGATCAATGAAGCCGACCTGGTGGCCTTCGCTCGCCAGAGGCTGGCCGGCTACAAGATGCCCAGGCGAGTGATCGTGGTCGACACCGTCCGACGCGCGGCCAACGGCAAGGCCGACTACAAATGGGCCAAGGATACGGCCCTGAGAGATACGGGCTAAGGAGAACATGCGATGAAAATAGCCATCTGCGATATGCTCGGCGTCGAATTCCCGCTGGTGGCGTTCAGCCACTGCCGGGACGTGGTCGCGGCGGTCAGCCGGGCGGGAGGGTTCGGCGTTCTGGGCGCCACTGGCCACTCGCCGGACTCCGTCCGCCAGGAACTGCGCTGGATAGAGGATCACGCCGACGGCAAACCCTTTGGCATCGACGTTCTGATCCCCGAGAACATGGCCACCGCCGGCGAGAGTGGTGTCACCCACGAGAGCCTGCGCCATCGTGTCTCCGATCGTCACCGCGATTTCGCTCGCGATCTGCTGGGCAAGGCCGGCGTGACGATGCCGGAAACCCATCACGGCGAGCCCGACACCCGGCCGCAACCGTTCGACCCGGAGCAGGCGCTGAGGGTCCTCGACGCCGCGTTCGAGTTCCCGATCCGGCTGATCGCCAATGCGCTGGGCGTGCCGCCGCCGGCGATGATCGAAATGGGCAAGCGTCACGGCGTTCCCGTGGCGGCTTTGGTGGGCGCCCGCGAGCATGCGATTCGCCAGGTCAACGCCGGGGTCGATATCCTGGTGGTTCAGGGCACCGAGGCCGGTGGGCACTGCGGTGAGGTCAGCACCCTGGTTCTGGTTCCCGAAGTGATCCAGGCGATCCGCAATATCCGCGACGTACCCGTGCTGGCCGCCGGCGGCGTGATGAACGGTGCGCAGATGGCCGCCTGCATGGCCATGGGCGCCGCCGGGGTCTGGACCGGATCGGTCTGGCTGGCCACCACCGAGTCGGAGACCACCGAGATCTTCCGCGAAAAGATGATCGAGGCCAGTTCCCGTGACGCGGTCCGATCGAAGAGCCGGACCGGCAAGCCGGCGCGTCAACTGCGGTCGGCCTGGACCGAGGCGTGGGAGCGCGATCCGAACAGCCCCGGTCCGTTGCCGATGCCGCTGCAGACCCTGATCAGCGAGGGCGCGCTGCACGCGGTGGACCGCGCCGCGGCGGCGGGCAATCCGAAGGCTCGGGAGATGGTCACCTATTTTGTCGGTCAGGGGGTCGGGCTGATCGATTCGGTGCGTTCGGCGGGGCAGGTGGTGCAGAGCTTCAAGGAAGAGTTCGTCGAGGCCGTCGAACGGCTTGACGGCCTGCTGGCGGACTGAGACGTCACGGGCACGCGCGCCGATCCGAGGTTCCGCGAGCATGAGAAGGAAAGCCCTTGGTTAAGATCGATCTCGTCGCTCTCTGGGAGGATCACACCCGGTTCGAGTTCGAGGTTCGGGATGTGGACGCGACCATGGCGACCATGGTTCCCGACCCCTATGTCAACCACGTCCCGACCCTGGCCGGGGGTGTCGGCCACGACGAACTGAAACGCTTCTACAAATATCATTTCATCGGCGGCAATCCGCCCGACACCACCCTCGCGCCGATCAGCCGCACGGTCGGCGAAGACCAGATCGTCGACGAGATGTTGTTCAGCTTCACCCACACCTCGGTGATCGACTGGATGCTGCCCGGTATCGCCCCGACTGGACGGCGCGTCGAGGTGGCCCTGGTGGCCATCGTCCGGTTCCGGGACGGCAAGGTGGCGCACGAGCATATCTATTGGGATCAGGCCTCGGTTCTGGTGCAGATCGGGCTGCTCGACCCAGCTGTTCTTCCAGTCGTCGGGGTCGAGTCGGCCCGAAAAGTCCTCGATAAATCGCTGTCGAGCAACGGCATGATGGCTGCGGCCTGGAAGACCAGCGAGGGTCGGCCGATCTAGGTTCGTTCAAGCGCCGTTCACACGGCGCCGGTCAGACAGCTCCGACGCGCTGGGAACGGCGTCGTCTCGAAAGGGTTGTATTACCATGAACCGAAATTCCAGCACCCACGGGACCACGCTCCTGTTCACCAGCGCCCTAGGCGTTCTAGCGCTCTCCGCCTGCAACAACGCCACGGCGCCCGGTCAGGCCACAGCCGTCAACGCCGTCGTCGCGCCGGCTCCTCTGCCGCTCGACCCCAACGCGCCGATGTCCGTGCCCATCGAAGCGCCGCCGGCGGCCGCCTTGCCCCCCGCGCCCCGCGTCAGGGTGGCCGCGCCCCGATCGCGAGAGGCGCGCTACGACTATGTGAACCGGGCCGCCGGCCTGAACAGGGGATTCGCCGACAGCCCACCGGATTATGCGGTCGACTATCAAGGCAGCCGACCGTGGGTCTGGCGCGCTCAAAACGGATCGTCCCGCGTGGTGGAATCGACCCCCGAGGGCGAGCGCTATTACTACTACGAGTCCGGCGCCGATCAGCCCTATCTGGTTCGCGATTCCCGCTACACCTATGGCTATGACCAGGGTCAACTGGCCGTCGTCTATGACTCTTATGGCAGGCCGCTTCCGGACGGCGCTCTCGATGGCCAGGCGGTTCTGGCGGGGCAATATCTGGCTCGCGCCGCGGCCCTCTACGCCGCCGTCCAGCAACAGCGCCATGAAGCGGCCTACGCCGCCAACTGGCAGGCCCGCCAGGCGGCCATGATGCAGGAACGCCAGGCGTGGGAGCGTCAGCAGCAGCAGAACGCCGACTGGCGGGCCTGGAATGACCAGCACGCAGCCGATGAAGCCGCCTGGCGCCGCGAAGCCGACGCCCGTCGCGCCTTCGCCTCGGTTCCGTCGCCTCCGCCTTATGTCGCGCCCCAGCAAGCGAGGGGTCCATATCCGCCTGCCCCGCAACCGCAAACCCCACCACCCAGGATCGACCCGGCCGCCCAGGCCCGGGTCCAGCAAGCTCAGCAAGCTCAGGCCGACGCCGCTCGCCAGGCGCAACTAGCCGATCAGGCCAGGCTGATGGACCAGGCTCGCCGACAGCAGGCCCAAGCCCAGCTTCAGGCCCAAGCCCAAGCCCAAGCCCAAGCCCAAGCCCAAGCCCAAGCCCGCGCCGCCGACCAAGCGCGTCAGGCCGAGCAGGCCAGGCTGGCGGATCAAGCCCGGCGACAACAGGCCCAAGTACAGGCTCAAGCGCAGCTTCAGGCCCAGGCCCAGGCCCAGGCCCAGGCGGCCCAACAGGCGCGAGTCGCGGAGCAAGCCCGCCTCGCCGAACAGGTTAGGCGTCAGCAGGCGCAGGCCGAAGCCACTCGTCAGACTCAAGCGGCGGCCCAAGCTTCCGCCCAAGCGGCGGCGCAGCAGGCGAGATTGGCCGAACAGGCTCAGCGCGAGCAGGCACGCGCGGCGGCGGCCAAACAGAACGAGGCCGCCGCCCAGGCCCGGGCGACGGCGCAGGCCGACCGCCAGCATCAGTTCGAGGTGGAGGCTCAGGCTCGGGCAAAGGCTCGGCAAGCCGCCGCTGACGCAGCGCCGCACAAGCCAAGGCCGGATCGCCAAGACAATGGCGCGCCCCGCAACACCGTAACTCCCCAGCCCTGAAGGCTCTGGAGCCTCCAAACCAGCCGAAATCAAAACGAGATCCTATCGCTCGTGCATCGCCTCGCTGGTTTTTCTCGCCAGGGGGGAGAGCAGGTAGTCGATGATGGTGCGGCGGCCGGTGCGGACCTCGGCGGTGACGGCCATTCCGGGCGCCAGGGCCTCGCGACGGCCCTCGACCATCATGCTGTTCTTTTCCAGGCTGATGCGCGCCACGTAGGTCGGCGAGCCGGCGGACGCGGGGGAGGGACCAGTCGAAGGGTCCTCGGCCTGGCGGGTCGCCTGGGCGACGGCGTCGCGGCTGACGTCGATGACCTTGCCGTGCACCAAGCCGTAGCGGGTGAAGTTGAAGGTCTCGATCTTCACCGACACATCCTGGCCCGGGTGGACGAAGCCCACGTCGCGATTGGCCAGCTGGGCCTCGACGGTCAGTTGTTGGCTGTCGGGCACCACGATCAGCAGGCGCTGCGCCGGAGAGACGACGCCGCCCACCGTGTGAATGGCCAGTTCCTCCACCACCCCGTCGATGGGTGAGCGGATCTCCGTGGCGGTTGATTTCTGCTGAGCCTTGATCAGGTCCTGGGACAGCTGATTTTCTTTTTCGCGCACCTTCTGCAATTCGTCCAGAACACCGGCGGCGAATTCCGACACCGCCTGGGCTTTTTGACGCTGGAGGGCCGATACCGAGGCCCTGGCCTGGGTCAGGCGCTGGGCCTGCACCACAAGATCGCGCTTGGCGTCGCTGAGTTGCTGCTCAGCGTCCAGCGAAGCAAAGCTGGTGCCATAACCCTGTTCGCGAAGCCGGGCGTGCAGGCGCTGCTTCTCGGCCAGCATTGGCAGGCTGGCGTTGGTCTTGTCGATCACCGCGCCGACCTCGCCGACTTCGGCGCGTTTTTCACTGATCTGCTGATCGAGGTTAGCCACCTTGGCGGCCTGAGCGTCGAGTTGGGCGTTCAGGGCCGCACGGGCCTGAGCCAGATCGTCGGGCGTGGCCCCATCGACCGCGCCGATGGCTCCCGGCGAGCCGCGCCCCTCGGCAATCGGTTTGAGGGCGTTCAGCCGCGCCAGATCAAGACGGGTCTGGATCACGTCGTGGGTCAGGCGATCGCGATCGGCTCCGGGCGATGTCGGGTCGAGGGCGATCAGCAGCTGGCCGGCCTTGACGTGGTCGCCGTCTTGAACGGCGATGACCTTGACCACGCCCGGGTCGAGCGGTTGCACCACCTTGGTCTTGCCGCTGGGCAACAGCCGGCCTGGCGCGGTGGCGATCACATCGACCTTGCCCAGAAACGACCACGCCACGGCGATCACGAAGAACGAGCCGATCACGATCGCCAGGCCGCGGCCGGCCGGCGACGGCGGGGTTTCCAGAACCTCCAGCGCCGCGGGCAGAAACTCCCGCTCGTCCTTGCGATCCATTCGCTCGACACCGCGCCGCAGCAGGCCCGTCACCGCATCCGACAGGCCGCTCATGAAGGGACCTGCGCCAGGCCGGAGACGCCCGATTGCAGTCGCCAAAGTTCCGCATAGCGGCCACCGGCCTGTAGCAGGCTGTCGTGATTGCCCGATTCGATCAGCCGGCCGCCCTCGATGGTGACGATGGTGTCGGCGCCGCGCAGCGTCGACAGGCGGTGGGCGATCAGGATCACGGTGCGGTCGAGGGTGATGCGGCGCATATTGGCCTGGATCGCCGCCTCGCTCTCATAGTCGAGGGCCGAAGTGGCTTCGTCGAAGATCAGGATGCGTGGGTTGCCCACCAGTGCCCTGGCGATAGCGATGCGTTGGCGTTGCCCGCCCGAAAGCGACGCGCCGCGCTCGCCGATCACGGTCTCATAGCCTTCCGGCAAGGCCAGGATGAAGTCATGCGCTCCGGCCAGTTCCGCCGCCGCGATCACCCGGTCCATGCTCATGCCCGGATCGCCGAGCGCGATGTTTTCCCGGACGGTGCGGTTGAAGAGCACGTTCTCCTGCAGCACCACGCCGATCTGGCGACGCAGCCAGGCGGGGTCGACCATGGAGAGATCGACGCCATCGACCAGCACCCGGCCGCTTTCGGGCACGTATAGCCGCTGGATCAGCTTGGCCAGGGTGCTCTTGCCGGAGCCGGAGGAGCCGACGATACCCATGACCTTGCCGGCCGGCACGTGTAGCGAGATCTCCTTCAACACCTGCTGGCCGTCGACCCGATAGCGGAAACCGACGTTTTCCAGGCGCACGTCGCCCTTGATCGGCGGCAGGCTGGCCTGGGCGCTTTGGCCGGGCTCGGGCGTGGTGTTGAGGATGTCGCCCAGGCGGTCGATGGAGATGCGCACCTGCTGGAAGTCCTGCCAAAGCTGGGCCAGCCGCAGCACCGGCGCCGACAGCTGCGACGAGATCATGTTGAACGCCACCAACTCGCCGACGGTCAGCTTGTTGTTGACCACCAGGCCGGCGCCCAGGAACAGGATCAGCACCATGGTGATCTTGTTGATCAGGGTGGTGGTCTGGGTGGCGATATTGCCGACCCCCACCACCGCGAAAGCCGAGCTGACATAGCCGGCCAGCTGTTCCTCCCAGCGGCGCTGCATCACCGGCTCCAGCGCCATCGACTTGACGGTCTCGACCCCCGACACCGCCTCGACCAGGAACGCCTGGTTGTCGGCGCCGCGCTTGAACCGCTCGTTCAGGCGCTCGCGGAAGATCGGCGTCAGGCCCAGGCTGAGCAGGACGTAGAGGGGCAGGGCGCCGGCCACCACCAGGGTGAGCAGGGGGCTGTAGATGAACAGCACGACCAGGAAGATGATGGCGAAGAACAGATCGAGCGCCAGGGTGATCGCCGAGGAGGTCAGGAACTGGCGGATGGTGTCCAGCTCGCGCACCCGGGCGACGGTGTCGCCGACCCGGCGGGCCTGGAAATAGGCCATCGGCAGGGCGAACAGATGCCGGAAAAGCCGCGCGCCCAACTCGACGTCGATGCGGTTGGAGGTATGGGCGAAGAGGTAGGTCCGCAGCCCCCCCAGCACGACCTCGAACACCGACAGCACGCCTAGGCCGAGGGCCAGAACCTCCAGGGTAGACAATCCCCGATGGACGAAAACCTTGTCAATGATTACCTGGAAGAACAGCGGAGCCAGCAGGCCGAACACCTGCAGGAAGAACGACCCGATCAGCACGTCGATCAACGGAGCGCGGTATTTCTTGACCGCGTCGACGAACCAGCCGACCCCAAAGCGGGTGTAGGGATCGCTGAGCGTCGCCCGCCGGGTCAGCAGGATCACCCGGCCGGTCCAGATACCGGCCAGAGCCTCGGGGGTGAGCATCTCGGGCGATGGCTTGCGCGGATCCTGGATCAGCACCTTGCCCTCCGCCGCCTTGCCCAGCACGATCCAGCCGCCGTCCTTCAGCGCCGCCAGGGCGGGCAGGGGGGTAGCTTCCAGGCGACTGACCGTGGTGGAAATGGCCCGCGACTTGATTGGGAAGCGCTTGGTGGCGCGCAGAATCTCGTCTTCATTCAGCGCCGCGCGGCCGCTGTGGTGCAGGATTTCCGACGCATTAGCCGGCAGGCCCAGCAGCTGCAGGATGAAGGCGAACGCCAGCGCGCCGGGATCGGTCGTCGTGGTGGTTGCGCCGCCGCCGTCCATCAACTGATCCTGTTCATCCCGTCTGGCGACAAAACATTTTACAGTCTCCGCATAGCCGGGTTTGGCGGAGGCGTGAAGCCTTCGCTGGCCTTGGTCGAAACCGGCGCCTAAGGTCGCCCCCACGCCATGAGCCCGCCGATACGGATCGCCGATAGTCTCGCCCAGATCGAGCGCGCCATGCGCGGCGACGACCGCAACATGGCCATCAATCACGCCATCCACGCGTTTCGACGTGGTGTTCGCCATCCCCTGGTCCTGGGCCTGGTGGCGGAGGGGTTGGAAATTCAAGGACGTCACGCCGAAGCGTTGGGGCTGTTGCAGCTTGTGGTCGCGGCGACGCCTGGCGACGCGCAGGCCTGGTTTCGAATTGGCCGGGCGCTGCGTTCCCAAGATCAAAGAGACGCGGCCCGCGATGCATTGGAGCGGGGTCTGGCCATCGCGCCCAAGGACTATCGGGGCCTGATCGACACCGGGACGGCGTGTTTGAGGCTAGGCGATCTTCCCGCGGCGACGGGCTATTTCGAAAGGGCTTCGCTGACCGATCCGGAGGCGGCCGAGCCCCTATCGGCGCTGGCGGTGGTGGCGGGCCTGGATGGCGACGTGACGCGAGCCCGAACCATGGCGGCGCGCGCGCTGGCTCTTTCGCCCGAGCTGATCAGCGCCCAGATCGCCCTGGCTCGAGCGGATATGGCCGATGGCCATCCCGACCTGGCGGCGACGCGGATGACGGATTTGCTGACTCGGCAAGATCTGGCCGACGCCCAGCGGATCGACGCCCACGATCTGCGCGCCGATGGTCTCGACGCGCTGGATCGGCCCGCCGAAGCCTTCGCCGACTATGCGGCTCGGAACGCCATCGTGCGCCGGGTGAGCGCCCCTTCGCTGGCGACCGCGTCCGAGAGCCAGGGCGATCGCGCGCGCCGCTTTGCCGCGTGGTTCAAGGCGGCGACTTTGGGACCATGGCGAACCGCGGCCGGGCCCGACGAGGTAGGCGCGCGGCTAACCGCCCGGCACGTCTTTCTAGTCGGCTTTCCCAGGTCAGGGACCACATTGCTGGAAAAGGTGCTGGCCAGCCATCCCTCGATCGTGACCCTGGAGGAGGTGGACGCCCTGGGCGCGGCCGGCGCCGCCTTGCTTTCCGACGACACGGCTCTGAACCGGCTGGCGAGCCTGACCGCGGCCCAGGCTCAACCGGTTCGCGAGGCCTATTGGCGCGGCGTGGGCGAGGCCCTGCGCGAGCCGATCGACGGCAGGATCTTCGTCGACAAGATGCCTTTGCACACGCCCGCTTTGCCGCTGGTCGCCAAGCTGTTCCCCGACGCCAGGATCCTGTTCGCCCTGCGCGACCCCCGAGACGTGGTGTTCAGCTGTTTCCGCCGCCGCTTCAGGATGAACGCGGCGATGTTCGAGTTTCTCACCCTGGACGGCGCGGCCGCCTACTACGATGCGGTGATGGGCCTCGCGGCGATCTACCGAGAGAAACTGCCGTTGACGATCCATGAGGTGCGCCACGAGACTCTGGTGGCCGACTTCGACGGCGAGGCGCGCCGTATCCTCGCCTTTCTCGGCGCGCCGTGGGATCCGGCTGTCAAGAACTTCGCCACCCAGGTCCGAGGAACGCCCAGAACCCCCAGCGCGCCGCAGGTGGCCCGCGGCCTCAATGCCGATGGGGTGGGTCAGTGGCGGCGCTACCTGGCGGAACTGGCGCCGGTGGAAGCGATTTTGAGCCCTTGGGTTGAGCGGTTTGGCTACGAGCTGGGGTAGAAGCCGTGGGGGGTAATGATTTTGAGGTGGCCATGCCCTTAGAATCCCCGGGCGGCGCAGCGCGGTTCGGCTGATCGCGCCCTTCGCGGGTTCGCTCTGGGCCACGCGCCTCTGCGCCCAGTGCACGAATGCGTCTTCGCGATGCTCGCTCTGGAAAGCGGGCCGATCGATCCGCGACTTTGATACGCATCAATGTACCACCTACACGGACAACTTTTCGTTCAAAGACTGAATAATAATAGTAAATGTGATATCGCGAAGCCAATGGAAGCCGCTCAAGTCCTCACCCCAACGCTGCTCACGCCGTTCCTTCTGAACGTTGCGCCCGTCGCACCCGTCTTCATCTGGGGACCGCCAGGAATTGGGAAATCAGCGCTCGTGCGCGAATTCGCGAGCGCCGTCGGCCTGCCGTGCGTCTCGCTCCTGGGCTCTCAATTGGCGCCTGAGGATATTATCGGCGTGCCGCAGATCATCGACGGCCGGTCACGCTTTTGTCCCCCGACGCTGATCGCACGCGATGAACCTTACTGCCTCTTCCTGGACGAACTGAACGCGTGTTCGCAGGAGGTGCAAAAGGCCTTCTATTCACTGGTACTCGAACGCCGCATCGGCGAGTTCGAACTCCCAATCGGAACAATCGTAATCGGAGCAGGCAATCGTGCCGAGGACGCCGCGATCACCCGCCCTTTATCTTCGGCGCTCATCAACCGGCTCATTCATGTGCAGCTCAGAGCATCGGTTAAGGACTGGTTGGATTGGGCCGGACGGTCGGACATACACGAACTGGTGGTCTCGTACATTGGCCAGCGTTCGGACCATCTTTGGTCAAAGCCACCGAAACATGAGGAGCCGTTCTCGACTCCGAGGGGCTGGGAGATGATGTCCACGGCGCTCAAGGCCTATGGGCCTTCAGCCACCCTAGACGAGATCGGCGTTCTCGCCTCAGGATTGCTCACGCCAGCTCACGCCCGACAATTTACAGCCTTCGCCAAACTGCGTGAACGTGCACACGACCTCTCGGCGATTATCAAGGGTGAACGCGGGTGGCCTGAACGGCCCGACGAGCGCGATATTCTCTACTTTCTGGTCCAACAATTGCGCGACAGACTGATCAAAGAATTACCCGAGGACGAGTCCAAGATGGGCCGCGACGTTCGGCAACTCGCCAATCGCGCCAAAGAGCTGATTGTCAGCCTCTCTCGGATATCAACCGAACTGGCCCAGCTAACCGTCACCGAAACCGAAGGCGGCGCGACTTTGCCCGATTGGTATACGATCGAACTCGCCCGTGCGCTTCCTCGCCTAGCCGCGCAACGCGTTTGAAATCGTGGTCAAAGGCCGGAAACAGCCGCCTAAGGAGAACTTGAAGGCTATCCAGGCCGGCCGAGCCATACTTGCCGAACACCCGCTTTTTGCAGGCTTGGTTAGCGGCTTGGAACCGAACACTGCCGGCGAGCCGTTTGGAGCGGGCGGCTATGCTAGGCTCCACACCCACCGTTCGCGTGGCTATCGTTCTCTGGATCGCACGGAAATCCAGGTCAATGCATGGAACCGCGCCAGTCCCGACGAATGGGCGCATGTGCTCGGCCAAGCGCTTCTGCACTTCTACTTTTGCCACGCGGATTCAAGTCAGACCGACGATGCCTACCGAACGGCCTGCGAACTGATAACTTCGGATTTTCTTCGTCCGCTCGGCCTTGGAAGAAGGCCGGAGAACTTGACGCCGGCTGATCAGCCCTCTCTCGGGCGGGATGTCGAAACCGTGGCCAACGCCCTGCGCGAAGGCGGCGGCGCCATGATCGCACGATATTCTGGATGGGGTCTGGCGGGACCGGGTGCGGCGACATTCAGCTTTGAATCCGGTATTGGACCCCTCTCTGCAAGGACGCGGCGGGAGCGACGAGAAAGCCTTGCCGCCGCGATCCGAAACAGCGTTATCCAAGCGGTTCGGGATGCGGGAGACACCGCGCGCGGCGTGGCTGTGGCTCAACGCAACCCCAACTCCCTGGCCCAACGTGCGCGGTCGTGGTTCGTTGCTAGCTATCCACTGTTGGGAGCCTTGGCCGCTGCCTTCGACATTGTGGAGGACGCCGCGGTCTGCGAACGGGAGGACATCGCGATCGCCGCTGTCGATGGGGAACTTCGGCGCGTCTACATCAATCCCAAATTCCCATGGACCTACGCCGGCATGCAGTTCGTCATGGCGCACGAGTTCCTTCACGTGGGTCTTCGACACGAAGTCAGAAGACAGGGCCGTGATCCTTATCTCTGGAACGTGGCCTGCGACTACGTGATTAACGGCTGGCTTGTGGATATGGGCGTGGGCGCGATGCCGACAGATACTCTGTTGCTCGACCCGGAACTGGGCTTCGAAAAGGAATCGGCGGAGGCCATCTACGACCGCATCGTGGGAGATTTGCGACTGATTCGGCGGCTTAACAAGGCGCGCACGCTGCGGGGGCAGGGCAAGGTCGATGTGCTTGGCGATCGACCCCCCAGCTGGTGGACCGGACCGGGCACCGACCTTGACGCCTTCTATCGCCGCGCCTTGGCTGAGGGACTTGATCTTCACTTGAGCAATGGTACGCGGGGTCTCTTGCCCGCCGATCTGATGGAGGAAATCAGGGCTATCCAACAGCGGCCAATCCCGTGGGATGTCCGCCTCGGCCAATGGATGGACGCGTTTTTTCCGCCGCTGGAATCCCGCCGAAGCTTCGCCCGCGCCAGCCGCCGCCAAGCCTCGACCCCAGACATACCCCGGCCGGTCTGGGTCAAACCGGAAGAGCGATTATCCGCTCGAACATTCGGCGTGGTAATGGACACATCCGGGTCAATGTCCGCTCGGATACTGGCGAGGGGGTTGGGCGCCATCGCGAGTTACGCGCTTAGCCGCGAAGTTCCCCTCGTCCGCGTGTTGCAGTGTGACGCTGGCGTCCACGATATGGGATACGTCGAACCCGAAGCCCTGCTCGGCCGGGTTGAAGTTCAGGGCCGGGGCGGAACCGTGCTGCAGCCCGCTATCGCACGTCTTCAGTCCGACGCTCGATTCCCAAAGAACGCGCCCATTCTGGTCATCACCGATGGTGGGTGCGATTTGCTTTCGGTAAGACGCGAACATGCCTTTCTTATGCCAGCAGGTGCGAGACTGCCGTTCAGAACGGGCGCGCCGCAGTTTCATTTCGAGAACGATGGCTAGTCGTTTAGGCCCTCCGAGCCAACCATTTCGCCTCGAACACTACCGCAGTCCTGAGGACGCTTGGGATTGCCCTAACGGTGGCGATTCTCGAAGGCGAGCAAAAATCCTGAACGCATCGTAGGGCCCATCGGTGAGACTCAATGGGCGCGATCGTACAAGCGCGTCCAAACTGCCACCTTGCCATCCCGCCCGCAAATCCCCTAAGCCCACATCCGCGCGGATGTGGCGGAACTGGTAGACGCACTGGATTTAGGTTCCAGCGCCGTAAGGCGTGGAGGTTCGAGTCCTCTCATCCGCACCATCGGACTGTCCGTCCCCCTTGAGACGCCGCGAGCAGCGTGACATAAGGCGCGTTCGTTTCGCGCCGCCGACCAGGACGGTTCTTGGTGGCGGTTTTTTATTGGGCGCTTGGCTGGGCCTGCGCCGCAAACTCGGGACACGTTGATGCAAGTTGTTGAAAAGCCTGGCGAAGGTCTGAGCCGCAGCTATGGCGTGACGGTGCCGGCCGCCGAACTGGGCGCCGCTCTGGACGTACGGATCGCCGAAATCCTGCCCACCTTGAAACTCAAAGGCTTCCGGCCCGGCAAGGTGCCTCAGGCCCATGTCCGCCGCCTCTATGGCAAGGCCTTGATGAGCGAGGTTGTCGAGAAGACCCTGAACGAGACCTCGCAACAGGTGCTTTCGGACAATCAGCTGCGCGTGGCCTCGCGCCCGGAAATGAAGCCGGTGTCCGACATGGAAGCGGTGATCGCCGGCGGGGTCGACCTGGCCTATGACATCGAGGTCGAGGTGATGCCCGATTTCGATCCGGTCGACGTTTCGACGCTCTCGCTCGAACGGCTGGTCTATCGCTCCACCGACGCCGAGCTGGAAACGGCGCTGGCCGAGGTGGTCACGCAGAACCGCACGTTCGAAGTCCGCGAGGGCGAAGACGCGCCCGCCCAGGACGGCGATCAGGTCGTGATGGACTTCACGGGCACGATCGACGATGTCGCGTTCGCGGGCGGCGCCGCCACCGACGCCGAACTGGTGATTGGTTCGGGCCAGTTCATTCCTGGGTTCGAAGCGCAATTGATCGGCGCCAAGGCCGGCGATGAACTCACTGTCAATGTCACCTTTCCCGACGACTATCAGTCCGAGGAACTCAAAGGGAAGGCGGCGGTGTTCGCCGTCACGGTCAAGGAAGTTCGCGCGCCCAAGGCCGCCGAGGCCGACGACGCCCTGGCCGAGCGCCTGGGCCTGGCCGATCTGGAGGCCCTGAAAGTCGCCTTGCGGGGGAATCTCGACAGCCAGTTCGTGTCGGCTTCCCGCTTCAAGCTCAAGCGTGCCCTGTTGGATGTGCTGGACACCGGTCACGACATTCCGTTGCCGCCGCGCATGGTGTTGGCCGAATTCGACGGCATCTGGGCGCAGGTGGAAAAGGATCGGACCGCGGGCGAGACCTCGCCAGAAGACGCCGGCAAGTCGGACGATGACCTGCGGGCGGAATATCGCCAGATCGCCGAGCGCAGGGTCCGCCTGGGTCTGGTCCTGGCCGAGATCGGTCGCCGTGAAAATGTGCAGGTCACCGAGGCGGAACTTGGCGACGCCATGCGCGCCGAGGCCATGCGCTATGGCGCTCAAGCGCAGGAGATTTTCGACCTGCTGCGCCGCAATCCCGACATCCAGACCCAGATGCGCGCCCCGCTGTATGAGGAAAAGGTCGTGGACCTGATTGTCGAACGCGCGTCGGTGACCGAGCGGGTGGTGTCGAAGGAGGAACTTCTGCGCGAGGATGATCTGCCTGAAGGCTATGGCCCGGAGGGTCATGCCGCTACAGAGGCTGCAGCGCCGGCCGAAGAGGCTCCCGCTCCCAAGAAGCGCAAGGCCGCCAAGCCCAAGGTCGCCGCCGAGGCCGAAATGGTCACCGTTGGAGAACCATCGGCCGAGCCCACGCCTAAGGCGACCAAGGCGAAAAAGCCGAAGGCCGTCACCGAGTAGGGGATTGTCGTCTTGCGCGTTGGCGGGTGCGCGACGATATCCAGACCTTAGCGAAAGGCGACCTTGATCATGACCGACTCCTACACCACGTCCCTGAATCTCGTGCCCATGGTGGTCGAGCAATCGAGCCGCGGAGAGCGTGCGTTCGACATTTTCTCGCGGCTGCTGCGGGAACGCGTGATTTTTCTCAACGGCCCGGTGGAAGATGGCATGTCGGCGCTGATCTGCGCCCAGCTGCTGTATCTGGAGTCTGAATTCCCCAAGAAACAGATCGACATGTATATCAACTCGCCGGGCGGAGTGGTTTCCTCCGGCTTGGCGATCTACGACACCATGCAATATATCCGCTGTCCCGTCGCGACCACCTGTATGGGTATGGCCGCCTCCATGGGTTCCTTCCTGCTGATGGCCGGCGAACCCGGCCTGCGGGTCGCCCTGCCCAACGCCCGGATCATGCTGCACCAACCGTCGGGCGGCTTCTCCGGCAAGGCCTCGGACATCGAACGGCACGCCGAGGATATTCTGAAGACCAAGCGGCGCCTGAACGAACTCTACGCCAAGCACTGCGGGCGCACCTATGAAGATGTGGAACGCACTCTGGACCGCGACCATTTCATGGACGCCGAGGAAGCCAAGAGCTGGGGCATCATCGACCAAATCCACGAAACCCGCGCCTCCTCCGAAGCAGCCTCTGCTTAGCGCAAGGCCTCCTGAGTTCGGGCAAGCAACTCGTCCCGATCTTCGTCCGAATCGACCTTGAGGCGGACGAAGTCGTCGGCCTCCGGCGGGCGGATGTCGGCGTAGAGGCCGGTCGGGTCCTCGTGAAAATGCAGGAAGGCCCGGGATTTCTTGTAGAACACCCCTCGGGTCTTCTCTCGTATCTGGCTGATGCCGCGCAGCTGCCGCAGCAGCGGTTCCAGGGCGTCGAGGGCGGTTGAGCCGGCATGTTTCATGGTCGGGCGGTGAAGACTTTGAAGCCGGGGGTTTCGGCCATGGCCAGCATCTCACGATCTCCGGCGGTATCGCCATAGGCGGCTTTCAGTTTGACGTCGTCGCCCAGCCGCGCGCGTAGGCGGACCATCTTCTCGGCCCCCCGGCAGTTTGGCCCTTCAAGGGCTCCGGTCAGACAATCCCGCGCGTCGAGGGCCAGGCGAGTGCCTATCAAGGTCTCGGCGCCCAAAGCCCTGGCGAAAGGCGCGACCAGGATCTCGGGCGAGGCGGTCACGATGACAACGCGGGCGTCTCGGGTCTGCCAATCGCGCCAGCAGCGCAGGGCGTCGGGCCGAATCAGCGCGTCGAAGGCCGCCACGCTGAAACGCCTGGCATCTTCTTCGAGACTCGTCAGGCTTACGCCGCCCAGAAAGCGTCTGACCAGCGCCGCCTTGAGCGCGCCCCGATCACGCGTCGCGCCATAGGCGATGAATTCGGGCGCGAGGTGGGCCAGCCCCGCCGCGAAGCCCACAAAACCCGCGCGCCAGGTCAGGAAAGCTACGAAACTGTCGCGGCACGTCAGGGTGCCATCGAAATCGAAGGCCACGAACGGCCCGCGCGGGGCCTCGGGGTGGCGGACGGTGGGGTTCATCCCTATTTCGACTCTCCGGCGCCAGCATTCGCGCCCCAAATGCGACACGTGGACCCGTTAGGCAACTCGCTGGGGTCGACAGGCTTGTGATCGGGCGCCGGATGAGAGAAACTTGATTCCACGACGCCGGGAGTACGGGGCCGGGCGTCGCGGAAGATCGGCGGCGTGTATTATCCGACCCGCGCCGCGGTCCTCGGAAAGTGAGAATAGACGATGACGAAAGCCGCTAGCGGCGACAGTAAGAGCACTCTGTATTGTTCTTTCTGTGGCAAGAGCCAACATGAGGTCCGCAAGCTTATCGCGGGACCGACTGTGTTCATCTGTGATGAATGCGTCGAGTTGTGCATGGATATCATCCGCGAAGAACACAAGATTGCGTTTGTGAAATCGAAAGATGGCGTCCCCACGCCGCGTGAAATCCGTGATGTGCTCGATGATTACGTGATTGGTCAGGAACATGCGAAGAAGGTTCTGTCTGTCGCGGTCCACAATCACTACAAGCGCCTGAACCACGCCCAGAAGAATAACGACGTCGAACTGGCCAAATCCAACATCCTGCTGGTGGGTCCCACCGGGGTCGGCAAAACGCTGCTGGCTCAGACCCTGGCCCGAATCATCGACGTTCCGTTCACCATGGCCGACGCCACGACTCTGACCGAGGCCGGTTATGTGGGCGAGGATGTGGAAAACATTATCCTCAAGCTGCTCCAGGCGGCCGACTACAACGTCGAGCGCGCCCAGCGCGGCATCGTCTATATCGACGAGGTCGACAAGATCAGCCGCAAGTCCGACAACCCCTCGATCACCCGCGACGTCTCCGGCGAAGGGGTCCAGCAGGCGCTGCTGAAGATCATGGAGGGCACCGTCGCCTCGGTGCCGCCCCAGGGCGGACGCAAGCATCCCCAGCAGGAGTTTCTGCAGGTCGACACGACCAACATGCTGTTCATCTGCGGCGGCGCCTTCGCGGGCCTGGAAAAGATCATTTCCAGCCGCGGCAAAGGCACATCGATCGGCTTCTCGGCCAAGGTGTCCGATCCGGACGATCGGCGCACCGGCGAGGTGCTGCGGCAGGTCGAGCCCGACGATCTGCAGCGTTTCGGCCTGATACCGGAATTCATCGGCCGTCTGCCGGTGATCGCCACCCTCGACGATCTTGATGAGGTGGCGCTGGTGAGAATCCTCACCGAGCCCAAGAACGCGCTGGTGAAGCAGTACCAACGGCTGTTCGAGATGGAGAATGTCGGCCTCGCCTTCACCGACGACGCTCTGCGCGCCGTGGCCCGCAAGGCCATATTGCGCAAGACCGGCGCCCGTGGTCTGCGCTCGATCCTCGAGGCCATCCTGCTCGAGACGATGTTCGATCTTCCGACACTTCAGGGCGTCGAAGAGGTGGTGGTCAACACCGAGGTGGTTGAGGGCCGTGGCCAGCCGTTGATGATCTACGCCGAGAAAAAGAGCGGCGCCGCCTCCGCCTGACGCCGCGCGCCTCGGGCGAGCCGATGTCGAGCAACCTTCTTTTCGACCGTCTTCTGCGCGCTGGCGCCGCGTCGGCGACTGCCATCCAGACCCGCACCAGACGCTATAGCTACGGCGAGATCGAGCGCGAGACCGGACGTCTGGCTAATGCTTTGGTCGCCCTCGGCGTCGGGCCTGGCGACCGCGTGGCGGTTCAGGTGGAAAAGTCGGCCGCGAATCTGCTGCTCTATCTGGCCACCGTGCGGGTAGGAGCGGTCTATCTGCCCCTCAACACGGCCTACACCCTGGCCGAGCTG
This sequence comes from Caulobacterales bacterium, assembly GCA_038227865.1. Taxonomy (GTDB): domain Bacteria; phylum Pseudomonadota; class Alphaproteobacteria; order Caulobacterales; family Caulobacteraceae; genus Acaudatibacter. The sequence continues at coordinate 4,094 of JBBRPO010000007.1, read as the reverse complement.
GCCTATTTCATCGATGACGCCGAGCCGGCGCTGATCGTCTGCGATCCCTCGGCGAGAGACGGCGTGGCGCCTCTTGGGCGCGGCGCCCCGGTCGAGACCCTGGATCAGGCCGGAGAGGGCTCCTTGACATCGCGGGCCGACGCCCAGGGAGAGGCCTTCGAGACCGTCCCACGCTCACCAGACGACCTGGCGGCCATCTGCTACACCTCAGGCACGACCGGCCGCTCCAAGGGCGCCATGCTGACCCACCGCGCCCTGACGTCCAACGCCGAGACCCTGGTCGATCTGTGGCGTTTCACCGCCGATGACGTGCTGATCCACGCGCTGCCGATCTATCATGTGCATGGCCTGTTCGTGGCCACCAACGTAGTGCTGATGGCCGGCGCATCGATGGTCTTGCGGTCGAAATTCGACGCCGGAGCCGTGATCGAGGCCATGGATGGCGCAACCTGCCTGATGGGCATCCCCACTTTTTACACGCGCCTGCTCGCCCGGCCCGACCTGACCGCGGAGAGGGTGGCCGGCATGAGGCTGTTCATCAGCGGTTCGGCGCCGCTACTGGCCCAGACCCACCTCGACTGGGCCGCGCGCACGGGCAAGCCGATCCTGGAACGCTACGGCATGACCGAGACCGGGATGAATACATCCAACCCGTACGACGGCGATCGCGTCGCCGGTACGGTCGGCTTTCCGCTGCCGGACATCGCGCTGCGGATCATTGATGAGGAGACCGGCCGCGAGGTGGCCGAAGGCAAGATCGGTGTCATCGAGGTCAAGGGGCCTAACGTCTGCGCCGGCTATTGGCGCAACCCGGAAAAGACCGAGGAGGCGTTCCGGCCCGACGGTTTCTTCATCACCGGCGATCTGGGTTTGCGCGATGCGCGCGGCTATGTCTCGATCGTCGGCCGCGGGAAGGATCTGATCATTACCGGCGGCCTGAACGTCTATCCAAAGGAAGTCGAGGGCGAGATCGACGCTCTGCCCGGCGTGATCGAATCGGCGGTAATCGGTCTGCCCCACGCCGACTTCGGCGAGGCGGTGACGGCCGTGGTCGCGGTGGGATCGAGCTGCGATCTGACCGAACAATCGGTGCTGGACGCCCTTGTGCCGCGACTCGCCCGTTTCAAACAACCCAAGCGGGTGCTGTTCATCCCCGATCTGCCGCGCAACGCCATGGGCAAGGTGCAAAAGGCCCGGCTGCGTGATGACTACAAAGGCCTTTACGCCTGAACCCCGCGGCCCGCGCCGCCTCGCTTGAACCGAGGCGGGTGAACCTCCACATAGGCTTCTAGAACCAAGCCGCCCGGATGGCGGGCGGAGGCGACTCAGCCGAGCGTGATCGAGCGACGCCGCCGGTCCCCGCGCAATCCATCAGAACGCTCGGTGCGTAGACATCTCGCGCGCCGGTAAGGAGTGAAAGTCACCATGTCTACAAGAACCGTTCTACCCGTCCTGCCCCTGCGAGACATTGTCGTATTCCCGCACATGGTGGTCCCGCTGTTCGTCGGCCGTGAAAAGTCTGTCCACGCCCTTGAAGAAGTCATGAAGGCCGACAAGCAGATACTGCTGGTCACCCAGAAGGACCGGGATCAGGACGATCCGGCTCCGGCCGATATCTATCAGGTCGGTGTTCTCGCCACGGTCCTGCAGCTGCTCAAATTGCCCGACGGCACCGTCAAGGTACTGGTCGAGGGCAAGTCCCGCGCCGCGGTTCTCAAGTTCACCGACCGGGAAGCCTTCTACGAGGCCGAGATCGCCGCCATCGACGAACAGGGCGGCGACGCCCATGAGGCCGAAGCTCTGTCGCGCGCGGTGATCGAACAGTTCGAAAACTATGTAAAACTCAACAAAAAGATTCCCCCCGAGGCGACCTCGGCGATTCCCCAGATCAGCGAGCCGGGACGGCTGGCCGACACCATCGCCGCCCATCTGGCGGTGAAAATCCCCGATCGCCAGCAGCTGCTGGAAATCTTCAATGTCTGCAAGCGCCTGGAAAAGGTATTCGAGCTGATGGAAGGCGAAATCAGCTTCCTTCAGGTCGAAAAGAAGATCCGCGGCCGGGTCAATCGCCAGATGGAAAAGACCCAGCGCGAATATTACCTCAATGAACAGATGAAGGCGATCCAGCGCGAGCTGGGCGAACAGGATGACGCGCGCGATGAGTTGCTGGAACTCGAAAAGCGCATCAAGAAGACCAAGCTCTCCAAGGAAGCCCGTGTAAAGGCCGAGAGCGAGCTGAAAAAGCTGCGCAACATGAGCCCGATGTCGGCCGAATCCACGGTGGTGCGCAACTATCTCGATTGGATTCTCTCGATCCCCTGGGGCAAGTCCAAGACCAAGCCGATCGATATCGCGCGCGCCGAACAGATCCTCGAGGAGGACCACTACGGCCTCGAGAAGGTCAAGGAACGCATCCTGGAGTACCTCGCCGTGCAGGCGCGCACCGGAGCCCTGAAGGGGCCGATCCTGTGTCTCGTCGGTCCTCCGGGCGTGGGCAAGACCTCGCTTGGCCGCTCGATCGCCAAGGCCACCGGCCGCGAATTCGTGCGTCTCAGCCTAGGCGGGGTGCGCGACGAAGCCGAAATCCGCGGCCACCGCCGGACCTATATCGGCTCGATGCCTGGCAAGATCATCCAATCGATGAAGAAGGCCAAGACCACCAACACCTTCTTCCTGCTCGACGAGATCGAGAAGATGGGGGCCGACTGGCGTGGCGATCCATCCAGCGCCCTGCTGGAGGTGCTGGATCCGGAACAAAACTCGACCTTCAACGACCATTATCTGGAGGTCGAGTACGATCTGTCGAACGTGATGTTCGTGACCACGGCCAACTCGCTGAACATGCCCCAGCCGCTACTGGACCGCATGGAGATCATCCGTATCCCCGGTTACACGGAAGACGAGAAAGTCGAGATCGCCAGGCGGCATCTGCTGCCCAAACTGGCCAAGGATCATGGCCTGAAGGACGGCGAATGGACCGTGCCCGACGATCGGATCCGCGACTTGATCCGCTACTACACGCGGGAAGCGGGGGTTCGCTCGCTTGAGCGGGAGCTGGGCAATCTGGCCCGCAAATCGGTGCGCGACATGGGCCGCCAACAGCTGATCGCGGTCGAGATCGACGAAGACCGTCTGGCCAAATACGCTGGCGTGCGCAAGTTCCACTACGGCGCCACCGACGAGGAGGATCAGGTCGGTATCGTCACGGGCCTGGCCTGGACCGAATTCGGCGGCGACATCCTGACCATCGAGGCGGTCAAGATGCCCGGCAAGGGCCGCATGTCGATCACCGGCAACCTCAAGGAGGTGATGAAGGAGTCCATCGCCGCCGCCGCTTCCTATGTCCGCTCGCGCGCCACCACCTATGGCATCAAGCCCAGTTCGTTCGACAAGACCGATGTGCACCTGCACGTTCCCGAGGGGGCGACCCCCAAGGACGGTCCGTCGGCGGGTGTGGCGATGTCGGTGGCGATCATCTCGGTGCTGACCGGCATTCCGATCCGCAAGGACCTGGCCATGACCGGTGAAATCACCTTGCGCGGCCGGGTGCTGCCGATCGGCGGCCTCAAGGAAAAGCTGTTGGCCGCCCTGCGGTCCGGCATCAAGACGGTGCTGATCCCGCAGGAGAACGCCAAGGATCTGGCCGAGGTGCCCGAGAACGTGAAGGCCGGGTTGGAGATCATCCCGGTCTCGACGGTCGATCAGGTGCTGGCCATCGCCCTGACCGGTCCGATCGTCGCCATCGAGTGGTCGGAGGAGGACGAGGCGCTGGTCAAGCCGACGCCGCCCACCGACGATCAGATCGGTGGTCTGGTCACCCACTAACGGGTTGAGATTGGGCCCGAGACCTGGGCGGCGCGGAGCGATCCGCGCCGCCTTCATTTGCAGGGCTCCGAATCGGGGTTAACGATTGGTGAAGCCGAGTAGGTTTTGGAGGTAAGTTGAGTCCCAGCTGGCTCTCTTGCGCCTCAGTTTGAGTGTCCGTTTATCCTTGACGGCCCGAACAAGGTTAATAGCGAAGTGTCTGACGATGGCCATGTTTTTTGCGCCGTGCCCCTTTCTCAATCTGGACTGATCTTCGTTGAAGACGACGT